>CAZWXE010000026.1:0-19697 GCA_964638045.1 uncultured Ruminococcus sp.
TGATGCCGCAGTAAAGATTCTTCGTGAGAAGGGTGAATTGAAGGCTGAGTCCAAGATGGCTACCAGAATTGCCGCAGACGGCGTTGTTGAGGTTTTGAAGGACGGCAATACCACTGCAATGATCGAGGTCAACTCCGAGACCGACTTCGTTGCAAAGAACGAGAGCTTTAAGGCTTTCGTCGGTGATTTGCTGAAAATCATCGTTGCGCAAAAGCCTGCCGACATCGATGCATTGATGGCTTGCGCATATGACGCCGAAATGAATGTGGAAGCTAAGGTTAAGGAAATGATTTTCAAAATCGGTGAAAAGCTTACCATTCGCCGTTTTGTTGTCGTAGACGGTGTTACCAGCACCTACATTCACGGTACAGGCTCCATCGGTGTTATCGCTAAATTTGAAACCAATGTTGCCGACAAGCCCGAGTTTACCGCTTTTGCAAAGAATATTGCACTTCAAATCGGTGCATATCCCACCCCTTATCTCTGCCGCGAGCAGGTTCCCGCATCTGTTGTTGAAGAAGAGAAGAATATTCTCTTGGCACAAATCGCGAACGATCCCGCAAATGCAAAGAAGCCCGAGGCAATTAAGGAGAAGATGGTACAGGGTAGAATTTCCAAGTTCTACGACAACAACTGCCTGGTTGACATGTCCTACGTAAAGGATGACGACATGACCGTCGGTCAGTACGTTGCGGCTACCGCAAAGGAACTGGGCGGCGACATTAAGATTGTTGATTTCTATCGCTTTGAAAAGGGCGAAGGCATCCAGAAGAAGGAAGAAAACTTTGCCGAAGAAATCGCAAAGATGGCTGCCGGAAAATAATTTATTTTTCATTCAAAAGGGAAGACTCCTGGTGAGTTTTCCCTTTTTTGCGGCAGAATTTACAGAAAACCGTATTTCATTTGTAAAAAGGTGTTTACAAAAAGCTTTTTTTGTAGTATAATAAGACGGAATGGAATTGAAACCGATTTTCAGGAGAGACAGGTATGAAAAGACCAAAATATCAACGCATTTTATTAAAGCTTTCCGGTGAGGCGCTTTCTTCCGAGGCGGAAGGCATTTTGAATTTTGATTTCATCGGCACCGTTGCAAAACAGATTCGCCGTTGTGTGGATGCCGGAGTTCAGGTTGCCGTCATTGTCGGTGCCGGCAACATTTGGCGCGGCAGACAGGGAACCGGAATGGAACGCTGCCGTGCGGACCACATGGGAATGCTTGCCACCGTGATTAACTCCATTGCCTTGCAAGATGTATTCCTTCGGGAAGGACTCGATGCGGTGGTGATGACCGCGGTGGAAATGAAGGCGTTTGCCGCCCCGTACACCTCTCGCGATGCCATTGCGGCACTGGAGGAGGGAAAGGTTGTCATTCTCGGCGGCGGACTCGGCGTTCCGTTTTTCTCCACCGATACGGCGGCGGCCTTGCGCGCTGCCGAAATTCATGCGGATTGCATCCTGATGGCAAAGAACATCGATGCGATTTACAGTGCGGACCCCAGAACCGACATCAATGCGGTTCGTTACGAGCAGGTATCCTACCGTCAAATTTTGGATGAGGGCCTGCGTGCATTGGACATGAGCGCCGCGATTTTCTGTATGGAAAACGACATCAACGGTTACGCGTTCGGCCTTGCCGAGCCTGAAAATATTTACCGTGCGGTGATGGGCGAGGCTGTCGGCACCGAAATTCACAACGGATGATTTTGCGATACATACATAGAAAGGAATTGTTGCTTTATGAAATTTAACACCGGTCATTACGAAGAGAAGATGAAAAAAAGCTTGAGCGCACACGAGGAAAATCTGGCCACTATTCGTGCAAGTCAGGCAAACAGCGCCATTGTTTCCAGAGTAATGTTTGAGTACTACGGCGCTCCCACCAAGCTGGTGGATATGGCGTCCGTGGCAGTGACGGACCCTAAAACCTTAACCATTACGCCCTATGACCGCTCTACCCTGAAGGCAATGGTAAAAGCAATTCAAACCTCGGATGTGGGCATTACTCCCATGGACGACGGCTCCGTGATTCGTTTGGTATTCCCGCCCTTGACCGAGGAGCACCGCAAGGAGCTTGCAAAGCAAATTCAGAAGATGGGCGAGGAAGCGCGTGTTGCCATTCGCAACATTCGTCGAGATGCAAACGATGATATCAAAAAGCAGAAAAAAGACAGCCTGTTGACCGAGGATGAGCAAAAAGCGGGAGAAAAATCCGTTCAGGATTTGACCGACCGTTACATCAAATTGGTTGACGATGTTACAGCGAAAAAAAGTAAGGAAATCATGCAGATTTAAGGTCGGCATGCTTTTGTTGCCCTTCATTTCAGTCGGCGAGTTTTTCACAAACTCGCCGAAACTTTCATTGGACGGAGATTTTTGCCATGGCATTTCAGTTGTTTGAAAAAAAGAAAATCAAGAGTCGGCAGGTGGATGACCGCCTTCAGCACATCGCTTTTATTATGGACGGAAACGGCAGGTGGGCGAAAAAACGGGGGATGCCTCGGGAATTCGGTCACTCCCACGGTGCGGCAACCTTTAAAAAGGTGGGACGGTACTGTGAAAGCATCGGTTGCAAATACATGACGGTGTATGCGTTTTCCACCGAAAATTGGAAGCGTCCGCAAAAAGAAGTGGATGCCATCATGAAGATTTTCGACGAATACATAGAAACCTGCTTCAAGGAAATGGAGGATGACAATGTTCATTTTCGGTTTATCGGCGATTTGAGCATTTTCCCGAAGGTATTACAGGAAAAGATGGCACGAATTGACCGCGAAACCGCGCATAAGCCGTTTATTTTGAATATCGCCGTGAATTACGGCGGCCGTGAGGAAATTGTGCACGCCTGCAATGAGCTGTTGAAGGAGCACGCCACGAAAATCACGGAAGAAGAGCTCGGCAAGCATATTTACACAGCAGGTTGCCCGGACCCGGACCTTGTGGTGCGCACGGGTGGGGAATTGCGTATTTCGAATTTCATGCTGTGGCAATCCGCTTATACCGAATTTTATTTTACCGATGTGCTGTGGCCGGATTTTTCCTCTGCGGATGTGGATAAGGCCGTTGCGGCATTTTATTCCAGAAAACGCCGTTACGGCGGCGTTTAATGCGGAAGGAGGAATTGCATATGAAACAACGCATCATTACCGCCGTGGTCGCATTTGTCGTTTTCCTTCCGATTTTACTGCTTTCGAACACTTTTCTGTTTCCGCTTGCCATTGCGGCTTGCTCGTTGCTTGCCGTTTATGAAATGCTGTCCTGTATCGGTCTGCGAAAAGCATACCTGCTGTCAATCCCGCTGGAGCTTGTGGCAGCGGCAATGCCGTTTTGCGTTCGGTACCTCGACGATGCCGACGTGCTTGCGTCGGTTGTGTTTGCCGTCATCATTGCCACGCTGTTCTATGTATTTGCCGTTTTGATTTTTTCGCACGGAAAATACAAGCTGAACGAGTTGAGCGTATGTGTGTTTACGGTGATGTACATTCTCATCGGGTTCAACTCCTTGATTTACATTCGAGATTGGGTCTTTGGCGGAAGTTATCTTTATTTGCTGCCGTTTGTGGCTGCTTGGGTAACCGACGTTTTTGCGTATTTTTGCGGAATACTGTTCGGCAAGGGCGGTAAGCACAAGCTGCTCCCCGATGTCAGCCCCAAGAAAACCGTGGAGGGAAGTGTTGGCGGAATCCTCTTCTGTGTCCTTTCCATGCTCTTGTTCGGCTTGATTGTCGAGCACTTTGAAATGGTTTCGAATTCCAATATTTTGCTCTTTGTCATCGGCGGAGTGCTCTTTTCCGTGGTTGCGCAGATTGGGGACCTTTCCATGTCGGTTATCAAGCGCAATTACGGCATCAAGGACTATGGAAAGCTGTTTCCCGGTCATGGCGGCGTTTTGGATCGCTTTGATTCCGTTTTGGCGGTGTCGTCGGCTTTATTGGTGTTTTGTGCCTTTTTCAACTTCTTTTCTTGAGAACGAAAGGATTTGAGGAGAAATGACGGAAGCAAAGCAAAGCTTTCTCGGGATTGAGCTCGGCTCTACCCGAATCAAGGCTGTTTTGACAGACGAAGCCTGCCAACCGCTTTCCAAAGGAGAATTTACCTGGAAAAGCCGATTGGAAGACGGCTTTTGGACCTATGATTTGAAGGAGGTTTGGACGGGACTGCGCCATGCGCTTTCGCAAATGACGGGGCTGCAAAATGTTTCCGCCGTGGCTGTTTCCGCAATGATGCACGGACATTTTGCGTTTGACCGGGATTGGAACCTGTTGGTTCCGTTTCGCACATGGCAAAACACCGCTTCCCAGCAGGCCACCGAGCTTATGCTGAAGCAGTTGGACTGTCATATTCCGCAACGGTATTGCATCTCACAGCTGGTGCAGGCAATTTTGAACGAAGAACCGCATGTCAAGCACATTGCGCACATTACCACGCTTTCCGGATATGTGCATTATATGCTCACCGGAGAGTTTGTTGTCGGACTCGGAGATGCCTCCGGAATTTTTCCGGTTGACGAAGGTACGTTGGACTATGATGCGCACCTGTTGCAAGCGTTGGAGGAAGCCCTGGCTTCTTATGAGCTGCCGTGGCACCTGCGGGATTTGTTCCCGCGTATTCTGAAAGCCGGCGAAACCGCGGGGTATTTGACCGAAGCGGGGGCCGAACGCATTCATGCTTGTCTGCCGGCAGGAGTCCCGTTTTCACCTCCCGAGGGAGATGCTTTGACCGGAATGGTTGCAACAAACAGCATTTCCGAGGGGTGTGGATGTGTTTCTGCGGGGACTTCAATCTTTTTTGTGACGGTGCCCAATGTGCCGTTCTCCAAACGGGAGCGAGAAATCAATGCGCTGATGACGCCGGACGGAAAATCCGTGGCAATGGTGTCTGCCATCAATTGCACAGCCGACATCAATGCTTGGGTTGCGATGCTCGGAGAGGTGCTTGCTTTATTTGGGGTTTCGGTTCCTGCCAGTGAGCTGTTTTCCGCACTGTTTGAAAAGAGCTTAACCGCGCAAACCGATTGTGACGGCATCATCAATTACAATTATCTTGCGGGAGAGGGCATTTTCGGCATTGATTCCGGGCGTCCGTTGCTGTTGCGTCAGCCGAACAGCTGCCTCAGTCTTGCAAACTTTATGCGTGCGCAAATTTACGGGTGTATTGCAACCTTGAAAATCGGCATGGACCTGCTTTTTTCACAGGGAATTACGGTATCGACTGTGACCGCGCACGGGGGCCTTTTTAAGACGCCTCTTGTGGCTCAGCGGTATTTGGCGTCGGCATTGAACATCCCCGTGGATTGCCTGGAAGGAATCTCGGAGGAGGGCGGTGCATACGGCTCGGCACTGCTGGCAGCATATTTGCGGCTTCGAGGAAAAAACGAGTCGTTGGATGATTTTTTAAACAAACGGATATTTTCCGACGTTCGGCACACCACGGTGGAACCGAATGAGGAGGATGTCAAGGGCTTTGAGCAATACATCAAACAGTATCGAAAGGGTCTTGCGGTGGAAAAGCTTGCCGCGGAAACCGTATGAGGGAAATATGAAAGGACAAACAGTTTATCCGTCAATGACCGTGCTCGGCTCCACAGGCTCTGTGGGAGAGCAGGCAATTGACGTTGCATTCAAAAATCAGATTTCGGTCAATGCGATTTGTGCCAATCGAAACGCAAAACGGGTGGAGGAGCAGGCTCGTGCCCTCGGTGTTCGTGCCTGTGCCATGGCGGACGAGGACGCCGCAAAGGAGTTGAAGCTTCGCCTTGCCGACACCGATACGCAGGTATATGCGGGGATGGACGGCATTTGCGAGATGATTGCACAGCCGTTTGACCGGGAAGAGGTTGTGGTCAATTCCGTGCTCGGTGAGGCGGGATTGAGGCCGACACTGGCCACATTGGAGGCCGGCAAGCGACTTGCTTTGGCAAACAAGGAGTCTCTTGTTTGCGCAGGAGACTTTGTGATGGCGTTGGCAAAGGAAAAAAATTTGGAAATTCTTCCCGTCGACAGCGAACACAGCGCCATTTTTCAGGCGCTTCGTTCGGGTGGCAAAAAGTGCATCAAGCGGTTGCTTTTAACCGCATCGGGCGGACCTTTTTACGGCATGAGCCGTGAAGAACTGTCCGAAATTACGGTGGAAAAAGCCTTGGCACATCCCACATGGTCCATGGGGGCAAAGATTACCGTCGACAGCGCAACCTTGATGAACAAGGGCTTTGAGGTGATTGAGGCGGTACATCTTTTCGATGTACGGCCCGAGCAGGTGGAAGTTTTGGTGCACCGCGAAAGCATAATGCATTCCGCGGTGGAATATATAGATAACAGTGTGATTGCACAAATGTCAGTTCCGGATATGCGCCTTTGCGTGCAATATGCCTTGACGCATCCGAACCGCACCGAGGCGGTCATTCCGCAATTGGATTTGACGAAAATCGGGAAGCTGACCTTTGCAAAGCCCGACACCGAAACCTTCCCGCTGTTGGCATTGGCATTGGATTCCGTTGCAAAGGGAGGCGCCGTTCCCGCTGTGCTCAATGCGGCAAACGAGGTTGCCGTCGGTGCGTTTTTGCGGCATCGCCTGTCCTTTACGAGAATTTTCGACGTGGTGGAAAAAACAGTGGATGCGCTGTGCGCTCCCGCACGGCAAATCTCCTCTGTGGATGACATCTTTGCATTTGACAACGATGCAAGAAGGCTTGCAAACGAGTTTTTAACTTCCGCAAACTAACAAATTGCGGAGGGATTGGATGGAGGATTTATTTCTTTGAGTATTATTCTTGCGATTTTGATTTTCGGACTCTTGATTTTTATCCATGAGCTCGGTCATTTTTTGGTGGCAAGATGGTGTGGTGTGACGATTCAGGAATTTGCCATCGGTATGGGACCGAAGGTGATTTCCAAGCGCTCCAAAAAGAGCGGAATTGTTTATTCGTTGCGGCTGTTTCCCATCGGCGGCTTTGTCAGTATGCTGGGGGAAAACGGTATGGAGGCCGTGCAGGGAGACTCCGGCTTGCGTGAGAAAGGAAAAGCGACGAATGACGGAGAGCGGGACACCTTCTTCTTCAATGACGAGGCCGAAAGGGAACAGGGAGTGCTTGCTCCCGCCGATTCCGATACACCGTCCGCAGCGCCTGCCGCGGAGACGGCGTCGGACCCGCACGCCTATTGCAATCAGAGCGTTTGGAAGCGCATCCTCATTTCGGTTGCGGGACCGTTGATGAACATCATTCTCGGTTTTGTTTTGATGCTTGTGATGCTGTTGCTCCAGCAACAAATGGGCATCACTTCCATGGGAACAACCGAAATTGCGAAATTTTACGTTTCCTATACCGCACAGGAGGAGCAGCTCGGGTTTGTCAACGGCGATTATATTGACACCGTAGACGGGAAAACGGTTTCTTCGTATGCCGCTCTTCTCAAGTACGTTTCCGAAAGTCAAACCGGGACCTTTGACGTGACAGTCAATCGCCTGAACGAGGCCGGCGATGAAATTTTAACCGTAGAGCTTCGGCAAATTCCGCTTTCTGCTGCGTTTTTGGAAGCCTCCTTTACCGCTTCCTTGAGTGAAAGCTCCGGGCTTTGCGTCGGAGACGTGGTGACAAAGGTCAATTCCGTCTCCGTGCACACCATGCATGAGCTTGCCTATGAGGTGATGAATCAAGGCTACCGTCCGTTGCGCCTGACCGTTTTGCGAAACGGCGAAAAGACGGTGCTGGAAAACGTCATCGTTCCTTCCTATGTGGAGCAGGGAATTACCTTCGGAGACATTGACTTTGTTGTTTGGGGCGAGAACCCGAACGAAATCAATCCGGGAACACTGTTGAAGCATGCCTGGTACCGCTCGGTTTCCACGGTAAAAATGGTGTTTGATTCTCTGTTTGGACTGGCCTCCGGGCGTTACGGCGTTGAGGCCATTTCCGGTCCCGTTGGGATTACAAAGACCATTTCCGACATGGCACAAACGGGATGGATCAATGTGCTGTATCTCGTTGTGGTTATCACCATCAATTTGGGTGTGATGAATTTGCTGCCGATTCCCGCGCTGGACGGCGGACATCTGTTGATTTATTTTATTGAAGTAATTCGCCGCAAGCCACTGAAGCAGGAGGTGGAGGGTATCATCAATGCCGTCGGCTTGGTGCTGATGCTTGCCTTGGCGGTATTCGTTGCGATAAAGGATGTGATTTCGTTATTATGATTTACAATGATATCAGAAGAAAAAGCCGTGAAGTAAAAATCGGAGAAAAGACGATTGGCGGAAAGCATCCCATTGCCATTCAGTCCATGACCAACACCGACACCTTGGATGCAAATGCCACCGTTGCGCAAATTCGTGCGATGGAGGAAAAAGGATGCGACATTGTTCGCATTTCGGTGCCCACCATAGAGGCAGCCGATACGATTTTGCACATTCGAAAGGCGGGCATCCGCATTCCCGTTGTGGCGGATATTCATTTTGATTACAAAATTGCCTTGCGTTGCGCGGAGCTGGGGTTTGATAAAATCCGCATCAATCCGGGCAACATCGGCGATGACGACCGTGTGAAGGCGGTTTGCGATGCGTGCCGTCTCCGCCGCATTCCGATTCGAATCGGTGTCAACGGAGGCTCCTTGGAAAAGCACATTCTGGCAAAGTACGGTGCTCCCACCCCGGAGGCTCTTTGCGAAAGCGCACGGTATCATGCGGCGTTGCTGGAGCGCTTTGACTTTGAGGATATCGTGATTTCCATGAAGGCGTCTACCGTGCCGGATATGCTTCGTGCCAATCGCCTGCTGGCGGAGCAATGCAATTATCCGTTACATCTTGGCGTCACCGAGGCCGGAGGAGGGAACCGCGGCTTAATCAAGAGTTCCATCGGCATCGGCGCTCTGCTGTGCGACGGCATCGGGGACACGTTGCGTGTTTCACTGACCGATGACCCGGTACAGGAGATTGATGCCGCAAAACAAATTTTATGTGCCGTAGGCATTCAGGGACAGTGCGGAATGGATATTGTCAGCTGTCCCACCTGCTCCCGTACCAAAATCAATTTGATTCCTTTGGTAAAGCGCTTTGAGCAGGCGGTAGAAGAAAACGGACTTTCGGATGTACCCGTTAAGGTGGCCTTGATGGGGTGTGTGGTGAACGGTCCGGGCGAGGCGCGCGAGGCGGATGTCGGAATTGCAGGCGGCAAGAACGAGGCGGTTTTGTTCCGTCACGGTGAAATCGTGGAAAAAATTCCGGAGAATGCCGTAATCGAACGGTTGCTCGGTGAGGTGCGTGCATTGAGAGATGAGATGGCAAAATGAGTCGTAATCTGTTGGAGGTATTCAATCGGTACCGTCCGGACGCCGACACGGAGCAGCTGTTGCTTTCGGCGCTCCCCGGAAGTATTTCATTGCGCGCGGATAAGCAGCGACGTATGCTTGAGGTTTACGTCGCCTTTCCGCGTGTCATTCCAAAGACGGTATTGTACAAAATCGAGGAAGAAATTTGTCGGGTGTATGAGCTGAACGCGGTCAATTTCTTTCCGAAGTATCCTTCTTCCTACTTTTCCGAGGAATGCATTCCGGATTTGCTGATGGAAACCAACCGCCGCGGGATTGTCGCAAGGGGATTTTTCAACCGTTGCGACTACCGTTTAAACGGCAACGTGCTGGATATTCAAATCAACTTTTCGGACGGCGGTGTGAATTTGGTTTACGATGCGAAAACGCCGAAGCTCATGGAAGAAATTTTATATTCGGAGTACGGTGTTTCCGTTCGGGTCAATATTCAAACCGCCAAGGATTTTAACAGCGACGAGCGCATGAGCAGCTACCGAATGCAGCTGGACGAGCTCGAAAAGCAGGCGGTTCAAGCCGAAAAGCGGATGCGTCAAATGCAGGAAATGCAAAGCTCCGCAAGCGGTGCCGCCGCAGAGGAAAAGGAAATTTTGCCGCGTGCAAGCTCCATTTACGAGGGGGAGGTTCAGGTGCAATGCTCCGAAGGAATTTGTTGCATCGGAAGCAGAAAATACGATATTTCGTCTCCCGAATATCTTTACGGCTCTCCGTTTGAAATTCATCCTACGCCGATTGCGCATTTAACGCAGGGGCAGCGGAATACCGTGATTGTGGGTGAAATATTCAATTTCACAAGAGAAGAAAGCCGTACGCCGGATCGCTTCGACATTACGTTTGACATATTTGACGGAAACACCTCCGTTGAGCACCGCAGCTACGGAATGGAGGCGGAGGCCGCAAACGAGCTCTGCTCCCTCATCAAAAACGGCTCTGTGGTTGCCATGCGAGGATATGCGAAGAAGATGACGCGCAAAGGGCAAACCGATTTGGATTTCACCTTCTTTTACACGGATATTGCCAAAATTTCCTTGCTCCGTCGGAAGGACACCGCACAACAGAAGCGCGTGGAATTGCATCTGCACACCACAATGTCTACCATGGATGCCCTGATTGCACCCGATACGGCGGTGAAAACCGCTTATCAGTGGGGGCACCGTGCGGTTGCGATTACAGACCACGGAAACGTACAGGCCTATCCGGACGCCATGCTGACCGTAGACAAGGCGGTGGATGAAAATGCCGATTTCAAGGTCATTTACGGGATGGAGGCATATTTTGTCAACAACACCGCAAGCGCCGTGGTCGGGAATTATGCCCCCGGCTTGGACGAGGAATGTGTGGTGTTCGATATTGAAACCACGGGACTTTCCGTTCAAAATTGCAAAATCACCGAAATCGGAGCAGTGAAAATCAAGGGCGGAGAGATTTTGGACCGCTTTAACACCTTTGTCAATCCTCAATGTCCGATTCCTCCGGAAATTGTTCAACTGACGGGAATCACCGATGAAATGGTGGCGGACGCTCCGTTGGTAAAGGATGCGCTGATCGCGTTTTTTGCCTTCATCGGAGAGGGAAGCTCGTCAACCGGAAAGAAACCGCTGTTGATTGCGCACAATGCAAATTTTGACATCGGCTTTATTCGCTTTTTCGCAAAGCAATCCGAGTTGCTCTTCGACTATCCGTATTTGGATACGTTGGCGCTTTCCAAGCACATCAACCCGGAATTGAAAAATCACAAGCTGGATACGTTGGCCGTGCATTATAAGCTCGGAGATTTCAATCATCACCGTGCCTGCGACGATGCCGAAATGCTGGCCATGATTTACTTTTGCATGATTGACGGAATGCAAAAAATGGACATCCATTCACTTACCGAGCTGCAAAAGGAAATGACCGAGAAAGCGGACCCGTTGAAGCTGAAGCCTTACCATCAAATTATTCTGGTGCAGAATCAAGTCGGGCTGAAGAACCTGTATCGCTTGGTTTCGATGAGCTATCTCAATTATTTCAAGCGCGTCCCTCGCATTCCGAAAACGGTTTTGGAGCAATATCGGGAGGGCTTAATCATCGGCTCCGCTTGCGAAGCGGGAGAGCTGTTTCGCGCGATTTTGGAAAACCGCCCAGAATCCGAGCTGGAGGAAATCGTTCACTTCTACGACTACCTCGAAATTCAGCCTATTTGCAACAACCGGTTCCTGATTGCCGAGGGAAGTGTAGCCGACGACGAAGGCTTGCGCAATTTGAATCGGCGTATTGTAGAGCTCGGAAAAAAGTACGGGAAGCCGGTGTGCGCCACCTGTGACGCGCATTTTTGGAATCAAGAGGACGAGCTCTACCGCAAAATTTTGTTGGCGGGACAAAAGTTTAAGGATTTTGACAAGGACGTCGGCATTTATTTCCGTACAACGGACGAGATGCTGGAGGAGTTTGCATACCTCGGCGAGGAAACGGCATATGAGGTTGTGGTGACAAACACCAATTTGATTGCCGACCGAATCGAAAAGGTACGTCCCATTCCGAAGGGCTCCTTTACCCCCGAAATGGAGGGGGCGGAGCAGGAGCTTCAGGATATGTGTTGGGCAAGAGCCAAGAGCATGTACGGAGATCCGTTGCCCGATTTGGTTTCCGCGCGTTTGGAAAAGGAGCTGTCCTCCATTATCAAAAACGGCTTTGCCGTGCTCTATTTGATTGCTCAACGTCTGGTGCATTACAGCGAGGAGCAAGGCTATTTGGTCGGCTCGCGCGGCTCGGTCGGTTCCTCCTTTGTCGCAACCATGGCGGGAATTTCCGAGGTCAATCCGTTGCCTCCGCATTATTATTGCCCCAAATGTCAACACAGTGAATTTTTTACGGACGGCTCGGTCGGCTCCGGCTTTGACCTTCCGGACAAGAATTGCCCGAAGTGCGGAACCAAATATAAGGCAGACGGACATGACATTATGTTTGAAACCTTTTTGGGCTTCTACGGGGATAAATCTCCCGACATTGACCTGAACTTTTCGGGCGATGTGCAGGGAAAGGTTCATAAATATACCGAAGAGCTGTTCGGCGAGGGACATGTGTTCCGTGCGGGAACCTTGGGCACCTTGGCAGACAAAACGGCATACGGTTATGTTGCGAAATATGTCGAGCAAAAGGGATTTAGCTTGCCCAGAGCGGAAATGAACCGTCTGGTTTTAAATTGCGTCGGCGTCAAAAAAACAACGGGTCAGCACCCGGGCGGCATCATTGTTGTTCCGCAAAAATACGACGTGTACGATTTTACCCCGGTTCAGCATCCCGCGGATGACCCCAATTCGGATATTGTAACCACGCACTTTGCGTTTTCCTATTTGCACGACACCATTTTGAAGCTGGACGAGCTCGGACACGATATTCCGACCAAATACAAATGGTTGGAGAAGTTTACCAACACGTCCGTCATGGATGTTGCAATGAACGACCGCTCGGTTTACGAGCTGTTTGAATCTACAGCACCGTTGGGAATCCGTCCGGAGGACATTGAAGGCTGTACCATCGGCACCTACGGCCTCCCGGAGCTCGGAACCTCCTTTATTCAGCAGGTTTTGCTGGACGCAAAGCCGAGAAACTTTGCCGACCTGTTGCAGATTTCCGGTCTGACGCACGGTACCAACGTGTGGTTGGGAAATGCACAGGACCTGATTAAGGACGGAATTTGCGATATTTCACGCGTCATCGGAACCCGAGACGGTATCATGCTGGACTTGATTCGGTACGGGCTTGAAAATGCACTGGCCTTTAAAATCATGGAGGCGGTCCGTAAGGGAAAGGGATTAACGCCGGAGTGGGAAGCGGCCATGCGTGAGCACAACGTCCCGGAATGGTACATCCTGTCTTGTAAAAAAATCAAATACTTGTTCCCGAAGGCGCATGCGGCAGCGTATGTCATGTCCGCCATTCGTCTTGCCTGGTATAAGGTGCATAAGCCGGTGGAATTCTACTGTACCATGTTTACGGTTGCACCCAACGGATTTGACGCAAAAATTGTCATGGGCGGAAAAAGCAACGTGGTTGCCGTGATGCGGGATATTCAAAAGCGCGGCAAGGAGGCGTCTCCCAAGGAGCAATCCAGCATTACGGTGCTCCAGTTGATTAACGAAGCCATGGCGCGTCACATTAAATTTCTTCCGCCGGACCTGCAAAAATCGCATTCTTATGCCTTTTTACCGGAGGATGGGGCCATTCGTATGCCGTTTTCCGCCATGCCTGGACTCGGCGAAAATGCAGCGCAAAACATCATTGCCGCAAGGGAAGAGGAGCCGTTTTTCTCGGTTGAGGATTTGCAAATTCGCGCCAAGCTGAGCAAGTCCATCATCGATATGCTGCGGGAAAGCGGCGTGTTGGACAACATCAATGAAACGGACCAATTAACCTTCCGTTTTTGAATGCTTCGGTAAAATGAAAAAGAGGCCGCAACGGCATGTGTTTGCCGTTGCGGCTTCAAAAGAAGAAATTTTACTTCAAATTTTGAATGACGCGGTCGGTCCAAGCAAAAATTGCTTCTTTTTCCGCAGGCTTGACTCCGCCTAAGAAGGGAAGTCCGCCATTGATGTAAAGCACCTCGTCGATAACGTTGGTGCCCGCTTCGCCGAGAATTTCTCTCAGCTGATTTGCCGCAGCCTTATCTCCGTCCACGATTAAAGCGACGTTTTGCGCGCGTGCTTTTGTCAGCTCACGGCAAAACAGACGCAGTGCATCGCCGATTTCGCCCTTTGCGGAGACGAGCAACAGAACAATTCTTTCTTTGTCGCAAGAGTATGCGGGCGGAATGACATCCACCGCGTTGAAGGCAAGGTCATACTGTGCCTTCACGAGATTTGCGATTTCCTTTACCTTTTTCTTTTTAGATGCATAAAGAACGCGCATTTTAATTGCCATCTTTTGTACCTCCGATAATATTTGAACTTTTTGAAACAGGTGTCGGCTTTTGCTTGAAAAAACGATTCCTGCTCGTTTCAGTACGATTACTGTTACTGTGTCCATTATACCATATTTTTTCAAAAAAAGGAAGATTTTTTGTAAAAAATATAAAAATTTACTTTATTTTAATCCATTGAAGGATTGGTCGAATGATGAATCGATATTTATAGCACGATGAGTGATGGGTAACCATCGGTGCAATTATACAAAATACAAATTTTGTATAATTCGCGGTGAAAAAATACCGATTTTACAATCTTGCTCTCAAGTAATTCGTTTTTTCTTATAGGAGGTTTGGACAGATGTCTTTGTTGCTTTCCGCGGACTATCATTGCCGGCTGTTGCCTCAAATGCAGGAGCTGTTTACAACGCCGGATGAGGCCGTGCGTGCCTTGCTTTTGATGTACGAAAAAACGGGGATTTCTCAATTCTATATGATGCCGAGATACGATATGGCGGAGTCTCCGATTGCCTTTTGCCTGCGGCGTGAAAAGGCACTGGAGCTTCTTCGTCAACGGCTCCCCGAGCAATTCAGGCTGAAGGCCTCCTGCGCCGTACTGCTTTCCAAGGGGCTCTTTGAAACGGCTTATTTGGAACGGCTGTTCCTTGTACGCACAAAAAGGCTCCTTCCCATTGAAATGCCGCTTTTGCCTTACGCGGATTGGATGGATGAGGAGTTAAACTGTTTGTTGTATGTGCGTCGTTGCAGACCGCTTTTCCTTTCCTTTGAACGGTGTGTTGCACTGTATCCGGAGGAAATTCTTCAAAAGCTGTCGCGCATTTCGGGTGCATGCTTCCAGTTTTCTTTTTCTTCTTTGGAAAGCGAAAAGCTCTGCGCGGTGATGCTGTCGCTATTGCGTCAAGGAGTCGGTGTTTGCTTCGGAAGCGGAATGAATGCGTTGGAAAAGGTACAAGCCATGGAATTCGACAATCAAACGCGTTCCTTTACACAGCCTTTTCAACGTGCGGTGCTGCGGTTGCTTCCGTTGCACGGAAGGCTGTCGCTTTAAGGGGCTCGGAATGCTTTGAACGCGAATGATACAAAAAGAAAACGAATGATACAAAATCTTTTACTCGTCGGGGTGCTGATGATGCATTTGAATGTACTTTTTTCGGGTCGCCTCTCCTCCGCGAAGATGCCGCTCCTGCTTGTTCTTTTGCAACAGCTCGAAAACCTCCAGATATAAGGCTTTGTTGACATGACGGAGCGTTTCGGTGACATCCTTATGTACGGTGCTTTTACTGATTCCGAATGCCTGTGCCACGGAGCGTACCGTGCAACGGTGCTCCAGCAGGTATTCTCCCAAAATGACACAGCGTTCTCTTCCCTTCCAATCCGTAACAACATACATTTCTTGTTCCCTCCCAACCCAAATGCGTAAGCTTAAGCATGACACATTATATGAAAGGCTTCCGAGAAAATAGAATCGAAACGGTAAAAAAATGAAAAACGAAACAGAAAAAACAAATTTTTCCGACTTGATGGAAGGCATGACCTCTATCTCGGCTGTTATAAACAGCGGTTCGGAAAACAACCGTAATATTACAAAAATTTGGATTGATTGCAAAAAGCGTAAAGCTAAGGCTGCGGAAATTGCTTTTTTGAAGGCGAATGCGCAAAGGCTGGGCTATGTCATTGAATTTGTGGATGCCGCTCAAATAGACGCGCTGACTGTCGGAAGCTCGCACGGAGGTATTGTTGCATTTTGTACGGAACGAATGCTCCCGCAGTTGACCGAATTGAAGCCGAAGGCGCAAGGCTTTTACGTTTATCTGGAAGGCATCGAGGACCCCTACAATTTCGGATATGCGTTGCGTTCTCTGTACGCCGCCGGAGTGGACGGTGTGATTGTTCCTCCGCGCAATTGGATGGGTGCGGCAGGCGTAGTTGCGCGTTCCTCCGCAGGTGCTTCCGAATTACTGCCCGTTTACACTGCCGATGCGGCCGACGCCATTACTTTCTTTCGCGGTCACGGAATCCGCATTTTGTGCGCGGGAATTCGCGATTCGGTGTCGGTATTTGAGGGACACTTCCCTTTTCCTCTTTTGCTGGTCATCGGTGGTGAAAAAAGAGGAATTTCGGCACATTTGCTGAAGCAGGCAGATGAGATTGTACGCATCGATTACGGCAGGAGCTTTCGCGGTTCTCTTTCCGCGGCGTCTGCCGCTACGGTGATGGCGTTTGAATTATACCGTCAAAACAGAAATTCCGCCGTTCCAAGGAACGGCGAGGAGCCTTTCGGTACGACAGAACAATAAAAAAGCCCCCTTTAAAGCAGGCATTTGAAGCGGAAAGAGCTGCAAGACCTAACCTTTAAAGGGGACTCTTTTATTTCAACTTGAAGGTGTGCAAATAGGCCTGAAGGACCGCATTCACGGTCGCTGCCCGAAAGCCGCCCTCCTCCAATGCTTGCACGCCTGCAATGGTGGTTCCGCCCGGGCTGCAAACGGCATCCTTGCACGCGCCGGGATGCATTTTTGTTTGCAACAGCATTTGCGCGGTTCCGTTCAGTGTTTGCTCGGCATATACCAGTGCTTTTTCGCGTGAAAGACCGCACCGCACCGCTCCGTCCGCAAGCGCTTCGACAAACATCGCCGCAAACGCCGGACCGCAACCGTACAGCGCACTTGCGGCATCCAGCAACGACTCTTGAATGCGGTCAACCATTCCCGCGCCGGAAAGCAAATCGGCAAGCTCGGCTTGCTCCGCTTCCGTTACCGCAGCATTGGCGCAGTACAGCACAATTCCCTCTCCGACCGATACGGGAAGGTTTGGCATAATCCGAATCATCGGCAGCTCCGGCAAAAAACGGGAGGCAAGCGTTGCAAGGTCGGTTCCGGCCGCCATACTGACCAAAACAGGCTTTTTTTGGCGCATCTGCAAGGTCGGGTTCATTTCTTGTGCAAGAGAGGCGATGCCCTGAGGCTTGACGCCTAAAAAGAGAATGTCGCTTTCGGATGCTGCCGTGTGCAAATCCACGCATGCTCCGCTCAATTTTCCGGCAAGCACTTCCGCTTTTTGAGGTACAGTATCACAAAACAAAAGTGCGTTCTTTGCGCTTTTTTGGGCAACTGCCCGTGCCAATGCCGAACCCATATTTCCGCAGCCGATAAAGCCGATTGTTTTCATATTTCTCTCCTTATCTGATTTGTCCGTTTCCTTGAATGACGTACTTATAAGTGGTCAGCGCACGCAGTCCCATCGGGCCTCTTGCGTGGAGCTTCTGTGTGGAAATACCGATTTCGCAACCCAAACCGAATTCTCCCCCGTCGGTAAAGCGTGTGGAGGCATTTACGTACACTGCCGCCGCATCTACCGCGGCAGTGAAATAGGCAGCCGCCTTTGCGTCCTCCGTGACGATGGCCTCGCTGTGAGCGGTTCCGTGTTGGGCAATGTGCCGTACCGCCTCCCTAACATCCTCTACCACAACCACGGTGAGAATGTAATCCAAAAATTCGGTATCCAAATCCGATTCCGAAGCAACTGCTCCTGCGGTATAATCGCCGGCTTCTCCATACAGGCGAAGCTCCACCGGCGGCTTCCCGTCCCGGCTGCGGCAGTCCGTCAACCGTTCCTTCAGCTGCGGAAGAAACGTTGAAGCAATCGAGCGCGCAACCAAGCAAACCTCGGCGGCATTGCAAACAGACGGACGGGATGCTTTTGCGTTTTCGATGATGTCCAGTGCCATGGGAACGGAGGCGGCGCTGTCCACGTAAATATGACAAATACCGGTTCCGGTTTGAATGCATGGCACGGTTGCCTGCTCCACACAGGCGCGAATTAAGCCGGCTCCGCCACGCGGAATCAACAAATCCACATATTTGTCCGCTGTCATCAGCTCTTTTGCGCCTTCTCTGGAGGTATCCTGTAAAATGTTGATAAAATCCCTGCAAACGCCAACCTGCTCCAAAGCATTGCGCAATACGTCGACAATGGCGACGGCGCTGCGGTGCGCTTCACGTCCGCAGCGAAGCACGCAAACATTCCCGCTTTTGAAGGCAAGTGCCGCTGCATCTGCAGTGACATTCGGGCGGCTTTCGTAGATGATGGCCACTACGCCGAGCGGAACGCTGATTTTTTCAATGCGCAAGCCGTTGGGACGCCGGATTTCCTCCAAGATTTGTCCGACTGGCTCTTCTAAGGCCGCAACCTCACGGATTCCGTGTGCCATGGCAAGAATGCGCTCCTCGGTCAAGCGCAAGCGGTCTTGCATCACGGCGGATATTTGCGTTGCTTCTTTTAGGTCCAGCAAATTGGCAAGCAGAATTTCGTTTTTTCGTTTTTCCAGTGCACCTGCCATGGCAAGCAACGCATCGTTTTTCAGTTTGCTGTCTGGCCAAGCGGTTTCTCGGGCAACCTTTTTTGCGCGTTGCAACAGTTCAACGGTTTTCATTTTTTCTCCTTATTTTGACAAAAGAATCTTGTCCCGACGGAGGCTCCCTGAAATAGGTTGTATAGATTTAATGGATTTGAGCCGTTCATAATGACCATATCGCATCCCGCGTCCATGCAAATTTTTGCGGCAAGGAGTTTGGTTTTCATTCCTCCTGTTCCGAGGGTTGAGCCTTCCCCTCCCGCAAAATCGAGAATTGCAGGGGTAATCTCCGTTACAGACGAAAGCAGTGTGGCGTCGGCATCCTTGCGGGGGTCGGCCGTGTAAAGCCCGTCGATGTCGGATAGCAGCACCAGCAGGTCAGCCTGAAGGCAGGAGGCGACAATCGCCGAAAGGGTGTCGTTGTCCCCTACTTTGATTTCATCGGTTGCAACGGTATCGTTTTCGTTGATGATGGGAAGCACATCCAACTCCAACAGCCGTCCGATGGTATTTTTAAAATTGAGGCAACGGTCGGCATGGCGCATGTCCTCACCGGTTAACAGAAGCTGTGCAACGGTGTGGTTGTATTCTCGAAACAAACGGTCGTATACGTACATCAGCTCGCACTGCCCCACCGCGGCAGCTGCCTGCTTGGTGGGAATATCGGTTGGCTTCTCTCGCAGTGCAAGCTTTCCGATTCCCATACCGACAGCACCGGAAGAAACCAGGAGCAATTGATGCCCTTGATTTTTCAGGTCGCTGAGCACACGGCAAAGCTCTTCGATTCGGAAAATGTTCAGCCGCCCCGTAGCATGTGTCAGGGTAGAGGTTCCCACTTTGATGACCGCTTTCATTTGTTTTTACCGCCTTTTTGATAGTGTTCTTTATTATAAACCAAAAACGCGCTTTAGTCAAGTAGCACGGTAAAATATTTTTGCGGTTTCGAACTGCCATTTCGGCTACCGACGCGAAAAATTAAAAATTTTCTGCAAAAAGCCTTGAAAAAAGGCCAAAGATGTGATATACTTATGGAGCATTGCTTGCGGAGCTCCGCAAGTCGAATGCTTTTAAACGGAGAGGTATCGAAGTGGTCATAACGGGGCTGACTCGAAATCAGTTTGCGAGC
>CAZWXE010000027.1:0-19596 GCA_964638045.1 uncultured Ruminococcus sp.
ACCAACAGTGAGTTTATCGCCATGATTGCGGATAATTTGAGGCTCAAATACAAAATGTTTTGATTAACAACCGCAAATTCAATACAATCGGAACATCAAAAAGCCGAGGACCAATGCCATGTTGGACCTCGGATTTTTATTTTTGAAACACACCGGAATATTTGCCGTTACGGCGTTGCGTTCAACCTGTCAAGCACATCAAAGAACTCCGAAAGGCGGGAAATCTGCGCGTCCGGCACAATATCCGCCCTTCCCTGCTGTCCGTACGGATTGAACCAGCAGGTTCGGATTCCCGCGTTCTTGCCCCCGAGGATATCCGACGTCAGGCTGTCCCCCAATAAAATGGCTCTTTCCGAGGAATAATTCGGAATTTTTGCCGTACAGGCATCGAAGAACTCCTTTTGCGGCTTCACAAATCCAACCGTTTCGGAAATAAAAATTTTTTTGAAATAACGTGCAATGCCGGCGCTTTCCAGCCTTCCCCTTTGTACGGAAAGATTCCCGTTGGATACAATATAAAGCGTTCCCCCGGCAGAAAGGCGCTTTAAAAAGTCCTCCGCACCGTCGATGAAATAATGTCCTTGAGAAAGGAAATTCTTATAATAACCTTGAGTCACTTCCGGGGAGCGGAGCACACCGATTTCCTTGTAAAACAGTTCAAAGCGCTTCAGGCACACCTGCTCGCGCGTCAATTCCCCACGCTCCAACCGCTTCCACTGCTCTTGATTGATGCAGCTGTACAAAGTCAATCGCTCCTCGGTGGGCTCCAGCCCCATTTGCCGCATTGTCCTTGCAATGGCAATCGCCTCCGCCTTGTGAAAATCCAAAACGGTATCATCCAAATCCAACAAAAACAGGTCAATCATACAGTGCTCCGTTTTATTTCAGAATCACGTTTTCCGTTCCCAGTAAATCGGTCAGCTGTGTCAAAAGGTAATCGCTTAACGCAAAGCCGTGCGGCTCCGTTTCATACCGCTTTTCATTCGCAAAAAAGAAAAATACAGGAAAATCTCCGTCAAACAGCTCTACCAAATTCAACGCTTTCAAGTAATCAAGTCCCTGCGTCGAGGTCACGCGCAAAAACAGTCGTCGCGGCTTTTTCTCGAATTTCGCTTGCACGGAGCCGGCGGGGCTTGGCGTCGGTGCGGAGCGTACATCGGCTTGTGCCTGTTTCATGCACACCGATTGACCGACCCGCTCGTTGAAATTGCGATTTTCCACCAATGCTTCCATCCGGTTGACAATCACCTTAGGCTTTTCGTCCTCTCGAACCGAGAGACCTCCCCACACCATCACGCCGACGTCCGGACGAAGCAAATGAGCGCATCCGTCCATTTGCCGAGGGAATACAACGCATTCGATTTCATCAAAGCGGTCCTCCAAACGAAAGAATGCCATATGTCCTCCGTTTTTGGTGCTTTTGGAAGAAACCGACGTCACCATTCCGGCAAAGCACACCGTCGCTTTGTCGACAGGAGTCGCATCCTCGCCCGTAAAATCCGCAATCGACTGCGTTTCGAACAAGGCAAGATGCTTGCTGAATTCGTCCAACAGGTTCCCGGAAAAATACATTCCCGTAGCTTCCTTTTCCATCATCAGCTTTTCGCGAATGCTCAATTCCGGCAGACTCGGATACACCACCGCAGGTGCCTGCACCGCTCCGCCGTCCAGGACCGAAAACAAATCCAACTGTCCCGCCAAATTGTTTTTTCCCTTTTCCGCAGCCTGGTCGATAAGCTTCTCGTATACAGCCAGCATTTGGCTGCGGGGCGTCCCGAGGCGGTCAAAGGTGCCCGCCTTCAACAGTGCCTCCACCATGCGACGGTTCAGCTCTCCCGCGGGCATGCGATTGATAAAATCATCAAACGAAGCAAACGGCCCGCGTCTGCGTTCCTCTAAAATTTGCTGTAAAAATTGCTTTCCGACATTTTTCACCGCCAACAATCCGAAGCGAATGTCCCTTCCGGAGGTGGAAAACAGCATTCGGCTCTCGTTGATGTCGGGCGGAAGCACCCGAATGGAACGGGTGGCGCATTCGGAAATATATTCGGCAACCTTGGCTTGATTGCCGAGAACACTGGTTAACAGTGCCGAAAAATAAGCTTGCGGATAGTGACATTTGAGGTATGCCGTGCGGAAAGAAATGATTGCATAAGCAGCGGCATGGGATTTATTAAAAGCATAATTGGCGAAGTTCTCCATGTCCGCGAATAACTTTTCCGCCACTGCCTTCTCCACGCCGCGCTCCACCGCTCCCCTGACAAAGCTTTCTCGCTCCGCAAGCAACACCGCGGCTTTTTTCTTGGACATGGCACGCCGTACAATATCCGCATGTCCGAAGGTGTATCCGCCGATTTCGCGGAAAATGCTCATCACCTGCTCCTGATAAACGGCACAGCCGTAGGTCGAATGCAAAATCGGCTCCAGCTGCGGAATGGCATAAACGGTTTTTTCGGGGTGATGGCGCCCCTCCAAAAAAGCAGGAATGGAATCCATGGGCCCCGGACGGTACAGCGCAATGGCAGCAATAATGTCATCAATCCGCTCCGGAGCCAAGCCGATGAGCATCTGACGCATCCCCGCCGATTCCAGCTGAAATACCCCCGTGGTCTTTCCGGACGCAATCAACGCATAGGTCTTTTGGTCGGTCAGGTCAATTTTTTCCATATCGAAATCCGGCTCGCTCTCCCGAATTTGTTTTTCGGCATCGTGAATAATGGTCAAATACCGCAAAGCAAGGAAATCGAATTTCAAGAGTCCCAGCTGTGCCACGGTATCCATATCAAATTGGGTGATGACCGCACCGTTGCTGACGGCAAGCGGCAAATATTCGGTTAAAGGGCGGTCGGTGATGACAATACCGGCGGCGTGCACCGAAACGTTTCTCGGCATGCCCTCCAACGCCATGGCCGTGTCCACCAATCTCTTAACCTGCGGAGAGGACTCGTATTGCTCCTTCAGCACTCTTTGCTTCAGCGCCGCCTCAATCGTAATGTTCAGTTCCTGCGGGACCGCTCTCGCCACAACGTCCACATCCTGGTAGGACATTCCCAGTGCGCGTCCGACGTCGCGAATGGCAGCCCGTGCGGCAAGTGTACCGAAGGTGATAATTTGGGAAACATGGTCACTGCCGTACTTTTTGACGACATAATCGATAACCTCATCCCGACGGTTGTAGCAAAAATCAATATCAATATCCGGCATGCTGACGCGCTCGGGATTGAGAAAACGCTCGAACAGCAAATCAAAGGCAATGGAATCCACATCGGTGATGGACAGCATAAAAGCCACCAGGCTCCCGGCCCCAGAGCCTCTGCCGGGGCCGACCGGAATGTCCTTGGATTTTGCAAATTGTACATAATCCTGCACAATCAAAAAATAATCCGCATAGCCCATTTTACCGATGACCGAGAGCTCATATTCAATGCGATTGAGGTATTCCTCCCTGCTGTGCCGTTCAAAAGAAAGGTGCCCTTTTCGAATACGGCTGTCAAGTCCCTCAAAGGTCAGCCGACGCAAATATTCCTCGGCGCCAAGGCCCTCGGGGCAAGGGAACTTCGGCAGATAGGCGGTGGAAAAATCGAACTCCACGTTGCACATTTCGGCAATCCGACAGGTATTTTCAAGGGCCTCCGGATAGGCCTTGAAGGTCATTTCCATCTCATTGGTGTCCTTGAGATAGAATTCATCGGTAGCAAAAGCGGCAGGACGCCCGGCATCCACCGTGGTGTTGGTTTGAATGCACATCAGCACCGCCTGAGTTTGCGCGTCTTGACGGCGCAGATAGTGACAATCGTTGGTGGCAACCAGCGGCAGCTTGCAATCCTTTGCAAGCTTCACCAGCAACGGCAGAACAGCCCGTTGCTCGGCAAGGCCGTGGTCCTGAATTTCAATGAAAAAATGCCCCTCTCCGAAAATGTTGCCGTAAGTACGGGCAACCTCCCGCGCTCCCTCAAAATCTCCTCGGGAAAGCAGCTTCGGGATTCGTCCTCCGAGGCAGGCGGAAAGTGCAATCAGCCCCTTGGAATGGGTTCGCAGCAGCTCCTCATCCACTCTCGGCTTGTTGTAAAAGCCTTCGGTAAAGGACGCGGACACCATCTTGGTCAAGTTGCGGTAGCCCTCCATGTTTTCGCACAGGAGCACCAGATGGTCGGCATATCCCTCGGAGGAATTGGTCTTATCAAAACGCGAGGTGGGGGCAACATACACCTCACAGCCGATGATGGGATGCACACCCGCATCTCGGCAGGCACGGTCAAAATCGATGACTCCGTACATCACTCCGTGGTCGGTGATGGCAACCGCTTCCTGACCGCATTCCCTGACGCGCTCCGGAATTTCCTTGATGCGGCAGGCACCGTCCAGAAGGCTGTATTCGCTGTGCAAATGCAAGTGAACAAATCCCTTCATGTGTTCCTCCTTTTGACGTTTTATCGTCTTTTTACAAATTTTCGGATTCCTCAAGCAGCCTTTGCAGCCGATGATTCAGCCCGGATTTGGAAATCATCGGAGAATGCATGGCAACCAGCTCGTCCAACGTGGCATCCGGATGCCGATACCGCAACGCCGCCGTCTGCTGCAACGTCTCCGGCAGGCGTTCCATTTTCCCGCTTTCATACAGTGCATCTATCGCCTCCACCTGCTTTGCCGCGGCGGAAACGGTTTTTTCGATGTTTTTGGCCACACAGTTGGTGGCACGGTTTTCGTTGTTGCGGATTTCGCGTTCGATTCGACTGTTGATGATTTCGAAAATCATATTGTGGGCACCCATCCGCGCAACCAAATCCTCAATTACACCGCTGTCCTTGAAGTAAATTCCGATGCCGCCGGGACGCTTGATTTTTCGCGGATGATATCCGATGCCTGCAAAAAAATGAGTCACCCGCTGTGTACAAGTCTCATCCGGAAGCAAAAATTCCAAATGAAAGCTCTTGTGCGGGTCATTCACCGTTCCGACCGCCAAAAACAGCCCACGCAAAAAGGCTGCGGAACAGCCTTCACAGGACGCCCCGTCATCCAACGCCTCCGCGCAGACGTGTTCCCGCATCAGTGCCACGGCCGCCGAAGAGGAAAAGCGCACATCCCAATACACCCTTCCGCAGGAGCCGCTGGAATTGCAAACGGCCGTTTTGCCGAATTGCGCATGAACCAGAGAGCACAGGAGCTCGGCAACCGCTTCATTGCGGTAACGCACCGTAACCACGTTGGCTTCCTCCGCTTGCGCACGGCAAAGGAGTCCTGCCAGCATTGCTTGACGGCAGCATTTTTTTTTGATTCTGATTTGTGCAAGCTCTTCCTTCAACTCGTCCGCAAACGACATGGTCCCCTCCGAAAGCGACGCACGCTTTGTTTTCCGTTATTTTGAAATCTTATGAAAAATCTTCCCCGTCCGTACCGATACTGCGGACCTCGCATTCCAGTGCAATTCCCGTTTTTTCCAGGACGTCTGCGCGAATATCGGCAATTAAAGTGCGCACGTCCGCCGCGGTGGCTCCGCCGGTATTGACGATAAACCCGGCATGCTTTTCGGAAACCCGTGCGCCTCCGACAGCTCTTCCCTTCCATCCGCAGTCCTCCACCAGCTTCCCCGCAAAATGCCCCGCCGGACGCTTGAAAATACTGCCCGCACTGGGATATTCCAACGGCTGTGAGAGCCGACGGCGTGCCCGAAGCTCCGTCATCCGCTCGGAAATGCTTTGCCGCTCTCCCGGCTTTAACACAAGCTCCGCGCCCAAAACCGTATATTCCGGATGTGCGGTGTAAATGCTTTCCCGCGTGCCGAAGGCATGCGCATCTCCATCCAAGCGCAGAATGCAATCCCGCACACGGTCATAGGCGTAGGAGCACACACAAACGTCCTTCATACAGCCGCCGAACGCACCTGCATTCATAAAAACAGCCCCGCCAACCGTTCCCGGAATGCCGTGAGCAAACTCCAAGCCGGTCAGCGCATGCTCCAGCGCCGCATTTGCCGCACTTCGCAGCAAAACACCCGCCTCGCAACGGACCGACGCCCCCTGCACGGTCATCTGTCGGCAACCGGTGGTAAACACCAACGCGCCGTCAAAGCCGTTGTCCGAAAACAGTACGTTGCTTGCCATCCCGATAACGGCAAACGGCACCGTGCTTTGCCGTAAAAAGCGTAATACCCGCACCAATTGAACGGCACCTTGCGGATAAATCGCAAGTCTTGCCGCGCCGCCGATGCGGAAGGAGGAATGCAGGGACAGCGGCAGCTGCTCCTCATAAGGAAGCTGCTGCTGTTTTAAAAAAGCAAGCAACGATTCCATCCTTCATCCTCCGTTCCGTAAACTCATTTCATTATACTCGATTTCCCGTCAAAATGCAATACGTTCCGCTCTAAAAAAATGAAAATCCTATTGCAAAAAAGCCCGAAATGAGGTATAATGGGTATAATAAGTGATAGCAGTACACGGTAATTTCCGAAACTCGAATTCCCAACGCTGCCAATCGGAAAGGAGAGACCCGAAAAAATGTCAAACAGAGAAAACAAACCGCTGCGCATCGGTGTATTGGGATTCGGCTCCATGGGAAGAACCCACACCTGGGCGGTTCAAAACATTCCGTTCTTTTATCAGCCCGCGGAACCGTTGGCAATTCCTTACGGAATTTGTACCACCACCCGCGAAAAATCCGAACGAATTGCAAAGGAGTACGGCTTTGCTTTGGCAACCGACTGCGAGGATGCACTCATCAACTCTCCCGAGATTGACGTCATCGACATTTGTACGCCGAATGTCTGCCATTTTGAGACGCTGAAAAAGGCTGTTGCTTCCGGCAAGCACGTGCTGTGCGAAAAGCCTCTGTGCATCACCAAGGAGCAAGCCGAAGAGATTGCGGCACTTCCGCGCAGGGACGGTCAGGTTTGCGGAATGGTGTTCAACAACCGCTACCTTGCCCCGGTGATGCGCGCAAAGCAATTGATTGACGCGGGAAAGCTCGGCAGAATTTTAAGCTTTCACGGCGAATACCTGCACAGCAGTGCCACCGATGTACACCGTGCGGCCGGCTGGAAGCAGGACCGTGCCGTTTGCGGCGGTGGAGTCCTGTTTGACCTCGGCTCCCACATCATCGACCTGCTTTCCGAGCTTTGCGGTCCGTTTGAAGCGGTGAGCGGTCTTTCCCAAATCGCCTACCCCGTTCGCCGCGGCAGAAACGGCGAGGAATGGCACACCAACGCCGACGAGGCCTTCTACATGATGGTCAAAACCAAGGGCGGCGCGTGCGGCACCGTTTCCGTCGGAAAGCTGATGGTCGGCACCAATGATGATTTGAGGTTTGAAATCTACGGTGAAAAAGGCGCCCTGCGTTTTTCTCTCATGGAGCCCAATTGGTTGGAATTTTATGATGCGACCCTGCCGGAGCTTCCCCTCGGCGGAACGCGCGGATTCGTTCGCATTGAATGCGTCGGGCGCTATCCGGAAATGAAATTTCCTTCCCCAAAGGCGCCTGTAGGCTGGCTCAACGGACACCTGTTTAGCATGTACGCATTCCTGTCGGCGGCAAAAAACGGCACCGCATTTGAGCCTTCCTTCGCAACGGGTGCACGGGTCCAAGCGGTGATGGACGCCGCTTACCGCTCGGCTGCGGCAGGCGGTGTACTGACGGAGGTTGAAGGATGCGAATAATCGGATTGACCGGCCCCAGCGGCTCCGGAAAGAGCACCGTCTGCGCATACTTTCGCAAGGAAGGCGTCCCCATCATCGATGCGGATTTGCTTTATCGACAGTTGTTGGTTCCTCCCTCCTCCTGCTTGGATGAGTTGACGCAGCGCTTCGGCTCTCGAATTCTGACCGAACAAAGGGAGCTGAACCGCAAGGAGCTCGCTTCCATCGTATTTTCGGATGCGGCGGCACTTGCCGACCTCAATCGAATTTCTCACGCACACATCATGAAGGAAATTCGGCGGCAGTTGGAGCAATTCCGAGAGCAGGGAGTCCCTTTGGTCGTATTGGATGCGCCTCAGCTGTTTGAAGCAGGGGCAAACCTTTTGTGTGACCTTGTGGTTTCGGTGCTTGCGCCGCTCTCCTTGCGCCTTGCACGCATTGTTCTGCGAGACGGAATTTCCGAGGAAGACGCATTGCGTCGCATTCGGTCGCAATACGACGATGACTTTTTTATTCGGCATTCGGATGCCGTCATTCAAAACGACGGAGAATTTCACGCATTGGAGGCGCAAATACAAAGCATCCTGCAGCGGCCGGAGGTGACGGAGCCGTGAAGCTGAACGGTGAGCGTTTGATTGCCCTGTTGCTGTTGCTTGCACTCTCGGTCGGCTTCGGATTTTTGTTTGACGGAACCGCAACACTGCTTGAAAAAAGAAAATATCCCATAGAGGAGCGCTATCGGCAATTGATTTCCGACAATGCGGAGGAATTCGGCGTCCCCGCCTCTGTGCTTTGGGGCTTTGTGTCGGTACAAAGCAATTTTGAAAGCACATTGCTCTCCGAGGACGGGTGCATCGGCCTGATGCAGTTGCATCCGAACACTTATCTTTGGGTTTGCGAAAATGTTTTGCATGAGGAGACCGACAAAACCGACATTCTCTACGCCCCAGCAACCAATCTGCGGTGCGGTACGGCGTACCTTTCCTACCTTTACAGTCGGTACGGCATTTGGGATTTGACCTATTCCGCCTACATGCTCGGTACGGAAACGGTAGACGGTTGGCTCACCGATGACGCCTACCGAGACGCGCAAGGCATTTTTACCGAAATTCCGGACCGAGAAATGAAGGCGACGGTTGACAAAATCGAAAAAGCCGAGCGCATGTACAGAAAATTATATTTTACATCATAAAAAAGGAGACACATCATGTCTGAAGTAAAAAACAATTTGACCTACGAAAAAAAGACCGTTTACGAAAAAGCAGGTGCGGAGGTAGTCGCACAGGCTTATGAATACGCAAAGGGATACATGGCATTTTTGGACGCCGCCAAAACCGAGCGTGAGGCCGTTGCGGAAAGCGTTCGCATGGCAGAGGCTGCCGGCTACCGTCCCTACCGGTTCGGCGATGCCATGAAGGCGGGCGACCGTTTTTACTACAACAATCGCGGCAAAGGAATCTTCCTGTTCAAAATCGGTACCGAATCCATCAACAACGGCATTCGCATCACGGCGGCACACATCGACTCTCCGAGATTGGATTTGAAGCAGGTTCCCGTGTTTGAGGACCACGGCATGTGCTATCTGAAAACACACTACTACGGCGGCATTCGCAAATATCAATGGCTGGCAACACCCCTGGCACTTCACGGTGTGGTGGTGAAGGCAGACGGCGAAACGGTCAACATTGTCATCGGCGAAAACGACACCGACCCCGTGCTGTACATTACCGACCTGCTCCCCCACTTGGCGGCGGGCGAAAACAGAAAGCCCTTGGGTGAAGCCTTCTCCGGCGAAAAACTGAACATTTTGGTTGGCTCCAAGCCTCTGGACGGCGAGGAAAAGGACGCCGTGAAGCTGGGCGTTTTGAAATATCTCCACGACAATTACGGCATTGTGGAGGAGGACCTGCTTTCCGCAGAGCTTTCTCTGGTTCCCGCGGCAAAAGCGCGTGACGTCGGATTTGACCGCTCCATGATCGGCGGTTACGGACACGATGACCGTTGCTGTGCGTATCCTTCCATCACCGCAATGCTCCGCACGGACGAAACCGTTCACACCACCATGTGCGCATTGGTGGACAAAGAGGAAACGGGCAGCGACGGCGTCACCGGTATGCAAAGCAGCATCATCACCGACCTCATCGCCGAGATTGCAAAAGCAATGGGCGGCAACGAGGCGGCCGTGCGCGCCAACTCCAAATGCCTCTCCAGCGACGTAACCGCTATTTTCGACCCCAATTTCGCAGACGTATTCGAGCATCGCAACTCTTCCCTCATCGGTTGCGGCGTTTCCATGTGCAAGTTCACGGGCTCCCGCGGCAAGGGCGGCACCTCCGACGCAAGCGCCGAGTTGGTTGGCTGGGTGCGTCGTTGCCTCAACGAAGCAGGTGTGGTTTGGCAGTCCTGCGAGCTGGGCAAGGTTGACGTGGGCGGCGGCGGAACCGTTGCAAAGTACATGGCAAACCACAACATCGACACGCTGGACCTGGGCGTCGGAGTGCTTTCCATGCATGCACCCTATGAGTTGATTACCAAGGTAGACCTTTACGAAAGCTACCGTGCGTTCAGTGCGTTCTACCGCTTCTGATTTTCACCGAGAACAAGCCCTTGAATATGCTGGAAAAAATGCGGGAAGCCGAAGCCAGATATCGCGATTTGGAGGAGGCCATGTCGGCCCCCTCCGTCGCGTCCGACCCTTCCCGTCTTGCGCAAATTTTAAAGGAATACAAATCGCTGACGCCCCTGGTGGAAGCCTATCGCGCTTACCGCGACGCGTTGACGGCAGAGGAGGAAGCGCTCCTGTTGTTGGATGAAGCGGGAAACGATTCCGCGCTTCGGGCCATGCTCAACGAGGAACGCAAGCTTTCGCAAGAAAAGGCCGAGCAATTGCTGCGGGAATTAACCGTTATGCTCCTGCCCCGCGACCCCAATGACGAAAAGAATGTCATGCTGGAAATCCGTGCGGGAGCGGGCGGCGAGGAAGCTGCCCTGTTTGCCGCGGTGCTGTACCGTATGTACACCATGTACGCCGCTTCCATGGGATATACCTGCAATCTGCTCAGTCAAACCCCCACCGAGCTTGGCGGCTACCGCGAAATCGTTTTTCGCATCGAGGGCGACGGAGCGTTCTCACGCTTCAAATACGAAAGCGGCGTGCACCGCGTGCAAAGAGTGCCCGAAACCGAGTCTCAGGGCCGCATTCAAACCTCCACTGCAACCGTGGCGGTGCTCCCGGAGGCCGAGGACGTATCGGTGGAAATTCTGCCGTCCGAGGTGGTATTCGAATCCTGTAAATCCAGCGGTGCGGGCGGACAGCACATCAATAAAACCGAATCTGCCGTGCGACTGACGCATCTGCCGACCGGAACGGTCATTGAGTGTCAGCAGGAGCGAAGTCAGCTTCAAAACAAGGAGCGCGCCATGCAAATGCTGCGTACCGTTCTTTACAACCGGAAGCAAGAGGAGCAGAACGAGCGCATTGCCTCCGACCGCCGCCGACAGGTTGGAACCGGGGACCGCAGTGAACGCATTCGCACGTATAATTATCCGCAAGGACGCGTCACCGACCATCGCATCGGCCTAACGCTGTATTCTCTGGACCGCTTTTTGGACGGAGACATCGGCGGCATGCTCGATGCCATTGCCACTGCCGAAACCGCGGAAAAGCTGAAAAGCAGCAGCGAGGAATAAGCGATAAAAAAGGAACCGACCGAAAATTCTCCAAAGGAGATTTGAATTGAATACCGAATATATCACCGTCTCGGACAGTCCGCTCTGTGAGCCAGTCCTCCTCCGTGCGGCGGAATGCCTGCGGCATGGCGGTCTTGTGGTATTCCCCACCGAAACCGTATACGGCCTCGGCGGCAATGCCTTAGACGCTGCCGCGGCACAAAAAATCTATGCCGCAAAGGGGCGTCCGTCGGACAACCCCCTCATCATTCATATCGCCTCCCCCGACGAGGCGGAACGCTACGCGCACACCGACCGACTCTACGAAAGGCTGGCAAAAGCATTTATGCCGGGTCCCTTAACCGTAATTTTGCCAAAACGGGAAAATATTCCGTTTGCCACCACAGGCGGTCTTGACAGCGTCGCGGTGCGTTGTCCCGCACACCCCGTTGCACACCGTTTGATTTCGCTTTGCGGCTTTCCCATTGCCGCCCCCTCTGCCAATCTGTCCGGAAAGCCCTCTCCCACCTGTGCACGTCACGTAGCCGAGGACATGAACGGCCGTGTGGATTTTATTTTGGACGGAGGAGATTGCGAAATCGGCTTGGAATCCACCATTGTCAAGCTTGACGGCGACACCCTGACGTTGTTGCGCCCCGGCGCCGTCACCTACGATGCCCTGTGCATGGTTTGTGACAAGGTTCTGGTGGCCGATGCGGTAACCAAACAGCTTGCCGACGGCGAGCGTGCCCTTTCCCCCGGCATGAAATACCGACACTACGCGCCCAATGCTCCCTTGGTTCTGTTAGAGGGAGAGGAACATCGGGTGCTGAAATTTTTAAGGCAGGAGCAAAAAAGCTCCCGCTGTGCCATCCTCTGCTTCAACGAAGAAGCACCGTATTTAAATGCGGAATTGCTGTTTCCCGTCGGCAACCGTGACGACCTTGCCGCACAGGCAAGGGTGCTGTTTCACGCATTGCGGGAAGCCGACCATACAGACGCAGAAATCATTTACGCACATCTTCCTAACAAGGAAGGGCTCGGTCTCGCACTGTACAATCGCATGATTCGAGCGGCGGCCCACACGGTAAAAACCATTGTTTGACCCTGTATTACAACCTCTCAGAAAGGAACAATACACCCATGGCAAGAAAAAAAGCAGAAAAAAAAGAAGTGGTATATGCCCCGATTGTTTACCAACCGATTACCGAAACCATTGAAAAAAATTATATGCCCTATGTGATGAGTGTCATTGTTTCCCGTGCCATTCCCGAAATCGACGGTCTCAAGCCCGCACATCGCAAGCTGTTGTACACCATGTACAAAATGGGGCTTTTAACAGGCGCACGCACCAAAAGCGCAAATATCGTGGGCTCAACCATGAAGCTGAATCCGCATGGGGACGCTTCCATTTACGAAACCATGGTACGCTTGACACGGGGCAATGCAACCCTGCTTCACCCCCTGATAGACTCCAAGGGCTCCTTCGGCAAGCAATATTCCTCCGAAATGAAATATGCGGCGTCCCGTTACACCGAATGTAAGCTGGACCCCATTTGCAACGAGCTGTTTTCCGGCATCGATAAAAATGCCGTCGACATGGTGGACAACTACGACGCCACCATGAAGGAGCCGATTCTGTTGCCCACCACCTTCCCCAATATTTTGGTCATGCCCAATATGGGAATTGCCGTGGGTATGGCATCCAACATCTGCTCCTTCAATCTCGGTGAAGTTTGTGACGGCACCATCGCTCTGCTGCGCAAGCCCAATCTTTCGGTGGAAAAGATGATGGAATACATTAAGGCTCCCGACTTTTCGGGTGGCGGAACCCTCCTCTACGATGAGGAGCAAATCAAGCAGATTTACACCACGGGGCAAGGCTCGATTCGCCTACGCGCGCGCTATGTATTCGATAAGGAGCACAACTCCATCGACATTCTGCAAATTCCATACTCCACCACCATTGAGCTGATTATGGCAAAGCTGACCGCCCTGTTCAAGGAAGGAAAGCTCAAAGAAATAACGGATTTTCGCGACCTCACCGACTTGGGCGGTCTCAAGCTGACATTGGACATCCGCAAGGGTGTAGACCCGGACAAGCTGATGACCAAGCTTTTCAAGCTGACTCCGCTGGAGGACAGCTTCCGCTGCAATTTCAACGTGCTCATCAATTCGGTTCCGCGCACCATGGGTGTGGTGGAAATTTTACAGGAATGGATTCTGTTCCGCCTCGAATGCCTGCGCCGTGAAATTTCCTATGACCTGCAAAAGAAAAAAGACAAGCTCCACCTTCTGTTGGCGCTCGGCAAAATTTTGCTGGACATTGACAAGGCCATCCGCATCATTCGCCACACCGAAAAAGAATCCGATGTAGTGCCGAACCTGATGGAAGGCTTTGACATTGACGAAATTCAAGCCAATTACATTGCCGAAATCAAGCTGCGCAATTTAAACCGAGAGTATATACTCAATCGCATTTCCGAAATCGAAAGCTTGCAGGCGGAAATCGCCGATATGGAGGAAACACTCAAGGATGAGTTGAAGCAAAAAGCCCTCCTCATCAAGCAGCTGACCGACATCAAGAAAAAATACGCCCAGCCCCGTCGTACGCAAATCATCTCCTCCGACATGGTGCAAACCTACAAGGAGGAGGAACATGTGGAGGACTACCCCGCCCGCTTTGTTTTGACCAGGGAGGGATACTTTAAAAAGATTACCTTCCAATCTCTTCGCGGGAACGATGAGCAAAAATGCAAGGACGGCGATGAAATTCTCAATTTGTTTGACGGACGAAACACCGACAATCTTGTGTTTGTCACCGACCGTCAGCAGTTGTACCGCGCAAAGGCGGAGGATTTTGAACAAACCAAGGCCTCGGCGCTCGGCGAATTCCTTCCCGTCAAATTGGGAATGCAGCCCGACGAACGGCCTGTCCTGATGACTGTTTTGAACAAATATCCCGCCAAGGAAAATTTTATTTACCTGTTTGAAAACGGAAAAGGAGTGCGTGTTTCGGTTGCGAATTACGAAACCACAGGCAACCGCCGCAAGCTGACCGGTGTCTATTCCAAAAGCTCTCCCATCGTTGCCGCCTTCCACGAAAAGTCGCCCATGGAATTGCTTTTGGTAGACAGCGAAAACCGCGGCATTGTCATCAAATCCTCCTTGGTTCCCCTGATGGCAACCAAAACCTCCGGCGGCAATCAATTGCTCACCTTGAAAAAAGGGCAACGGTTGGCGTATGCAACCACGGAGCTTTCCATGCTTTCGGAAAGTGAAAAAAGCCTGAAGAAAAACAAAGTACCCGCCGTCGGCATCCTTTTGCCGCAAAAGAAGTAACCAATCCGGAAAGGAGAATTGCCATGTCCAAGCAACGTTCTGCAAAACAATCATCCAACCGTCCGCTGTGGGTACGGTTTCTTGCCATTGCGCTAACCGTCCTGCTCTGCTCGGGTGCATTGGTGTATCTCGCCTCGCTCCTCATAAGCATCTTCGGATAAAGCCCGCAAGCATGCAGACAACAGGGGCTCTGCCCCTCGACCCAGCCGCCCTTTGCAAAAGTCGGGCGAAAGACAACAGTAGCCCCCGATGCTGCGCATCGCCCTGCGGGTTCGACTGCGGGCTGCGCCCTTCGCTCAGGGTGACACAAAAACGCAGTCCGCCCGTGTCATTCTGAGCGTAGTCGAAATTCGAGCGTCAGCGAGAATCGAACGGTGCGGAGCACCGTTCGGAATCTCGGGCGGGAAAGCACGCGGTGCACGGCCGGACAATCGACGGATGCTTTTACAATCCCTCCGAGCCGCCTTACGGCGGCCCATCTCCCTTTACACAAGGGAGGCAAATTTACTCCATGCTTTCTGATAAACAACGAATATTTTTTCGTATTTTTTTGCAAAAATTGTGTTGTTTTAGATGAAGTTTCGACTTTAGAGGGCCTCCCTTGTGCAAAGGGAGACAACGAGTTTTATTGCTTTATTTCACGAGATGAGCAAAGCCGTCCGCATACCTGCGGACGGCTTTGCTCATGTTTTCTGTTTTTTTCGGGCAATTAGTTCTCCGGTTTGTTTTCGGCGGCAACCTTTGCCGTAATATTGGCCGGAACAACGTCGTAACCCGTCACATTGAATTCAAAGGAGCCGCGTCCCTGCGTCATTGCACGCAGAGTAATGGGATAATCCAACAGTTCTGCCTTCGGGACCATGGCTTGCACCACCGTATAGCCCTTCTGCTCGGCAGGCTCCATGCCCATAACGCTTCCGCGACGTTTGTTCAAATCCCCCATCACATCGCCAACCATACCCTCCGGCACGGTGATAAACAAATCTCCGACGGGCTCCAGCAGAACGGGCCCCGCAGATTCCAGCGCCTTTTTGTAAGCCAAGGATGCGGCCGTTTTAAAGGAAACCTCATCCGAGTCCACCGCATGGTAAGAGCCGTCGTACAGGTCTGCCGCAAGGTTGGTCAACGGGAAGCCGTATGCTCCCTTGGACATCGAATCCAGAATTCCCTTTTCCACTGCCGGATAGAAATTCTTCGGCACGGTGCCGCCGACAACCGAGACGGTGAAGGTCAAGCCCTCTGTATCGGAGGGGCCAAAGCGCATCTTGACGTGGCCGTATTGTCCGCTGCCGCCGTTTTGCTTTTTGTGCTTTCCTTCCACATCAACCTTCTTGGTAATCTTTTCGCGGTATGCCAACTTCGGCGTTTCAAAACGGACATTCAGTCCGAAACGGCTCTTCAATCTGGATGCCAGAACCGCCAGATGCTGGTCTCCGAGACCGTAGAGCAGCAGCTGCTTCGTCTCGGCATCGTTTTCAAAGCGAATGGTGTAGTCCTCCTCCACCATCTTGGCAATGCTCTGCGAAATCTTTCCCTCATCTCCCTTGGAAACGGGAATCATCGCCTTGACCAAATACGGCGTGGGATAAATCACATGACTGTAAGAAAAGTCCTTGTTCCACGTAAGGGTGTCGTTGGTGTTGGTGTTTCCGAGCTTTGCCACCATACCGATGTCGCCGCAGGACAGCTCCTCCACCTCGGTTTGCTTTTTGCCCTTCATCACATAGATGTGCGCAAGCTTTTCGGTGTCACCCGTCGTACGGTTGGTCAGGAGCATGTCGCGCTTTACGGTGCCGTTCATCACCTTGAAGAACGACATTTTTCCGACAAACGGGTCCGCCACCGTCTTGAACACGAAAACGGCAGGCTCTCCCTCCGGAACGATTTCCGCGGAGGTACCGTCGGCAAGCAGCTCCTCCTTTTTTGCGGTGTGTCTCGGGAAGGACTCGTTAATCTTATCCAGCATGGTCCAAACGCCCCACAGCTTGGCAGCGGCGCCGCAGAACACAGGAACAATGTCTCCGTGAATGATGCCCTCGTGCACGGCATTGATTGCCTCCATGTGGGTAATTTCCTCACCCTCGAAGTATTTCATCATCAGGTCCTCGTCGGTGCTGGCAACAGCCTCCATCAGCATATCACGGTATTTTTCAACCGCCTCCTTCGATTCATCCGGAATAATTTCCACACTGTGACGACCGTTTTTATCGAATACATGCGCCGTTTGGTCAATCAGGTCGATGGCGCCGACCACTTCCCCGTTTTTGACCATGGGAATGGTCAGCGGGCACACCTGCTTGCCGAAGGTTTCGTGCAAAGCGTCCAGCACACGGCCGAAGCGCGCCTCGTTGTCGTCAAATTTATTGATGAAGAAAGCACGGGGCAATTTTGCTTTTTCAACGATGTTCCACGCAAGCTCGGTACCGACCTCAATTCCGGCCTTTCCGTCCACCACGATAATGGCGCTGTCCGCCACGCGAACGGCCTGCAACACCTCACCTACAAAATCCAGATATCCGGGTGTATCAATGACATTGATTTTCACGTCCTTCCACATCATCGGGGCAAGAGCGGCGGAAACGGAAATTTTTCTTGCAACCTCTTCGGGGTCGTAATCGCAAACAGTATTGCCGTTGTTTACGTTACCGAGTCTGTCGGTTTCGCCTGTAATATAAAGCAATGCCTCTGCCAAGGATGTTTTTCCCGAGCCGCCATGTCCAAGCAAGGCAATATTTCTGATGTTTTTGGTCTCAATCCTAGCCATTGTAATAAACCTATTTTGTACCTTTCGTTTGTTTTGCCGATGTCATACGTCCGTGCAAGCCCGAAAGCAGGGCATTTTCGACAACAAATTGAAGCGAATGTGTTCCATCGGTTGTTATTATTATACAGTATCCCTGCAAGTTTTGCAAGTGGTTATTTCAACTTTTTAGACGATGGAACGTAAAAAACAGGTTTTCGTTTTTGTGCATTTTACACATTTTTTGACGGTAAAAACAGTCTTTCCGCATTGGAAGCCGTCACCTGTGCAGCCTCCTCCGGAGTGCAATTCCACAATTGAGAAACGGTTTGTACCACGCATTCCAAACGTTGAGAATGATTGAGCTTGCCGCGATGCGGATGAGGGGACAGGTACGGTGCGTCGGTTTCAATCAGCAGTCTGTCCCGCGGCACGGACAGAGCCGCCTCACGAACCCGTTCCGCATTTTTAAAGGTAACCGTGCCGGAAAAGGAGAGATACCATCCCCGTCTGACCAGCTCCTTTGCCATCTCTGCAGAACCGCTGTAACTGTGAAACACCCCACGGACCCGAGGATGCCGCAAAACCGTTTCAAAGCAATCCCCGTGCGCCTCGCGGTCGTGGATGATGACGGGCAGGGACAGCGCCTCGGCAAGCTGCATCTGCGCATCGAAAAAATATGCCTGTTTTTTTCGGTCCATGGGAATTTCCCCGTAGTGCTCGAAATGGTAGTCCAATCCGATTTCGCCCAACGCCACAATTTTATTCCGCTCGCGATGCGCCCTATCCCCGAGCAGCTCGCACAGCCTTGAAAGTGCCGCGTCCGGCTCGGCGACAAAATGACAGTCCTCCGGGTGAATGCCGACGGCAGCGTACATCCCGTCATACCTGCGCGCTTGCTCGATTGCTTGTTGCGAATTTTCGCAATTGGTACCGACATTGACAATTGCATAAACAGGAGACGGCATGATGGCCTTTAAAACGGCATCCGCTCCTCCCGCAACCTCCTCAAAGCGACGGTCAAAGTAATGGGCATGACTGTCAAACAGTTTCATAAAAAGCTCCTTTCTCTACATAAAGCAGTGGACGCCGCCCCGTCATCCGACGAGCGCAGCGTCCCACAGCATGTTTTCCGTTATCGTACTCTTTCGCCGAGAGGGGTATCCTCTGCCAAGAACACCACACGAACATTCTCCTCACCGGACGCCAGGAGCATTCCGTTGGATTCGATGCCGCAAAGTGTGGCGGGCTTGAGATTTGCAACGACAATGACCTTTTTGCCGATCAGCTCCTCCGGAGCATACCACTTTGCAATTCCGGAAACCACCTGTCTTTGCTCATAGCCCAAATCCAACTGCAGCTTCAGCAATTTTTTCGCCTTCGGCACCTTCTCGCAGGAAAGCACCTTTGCCGTGCGAAGCTCAACGTTCATAAAGTCCTCAATGCCAATCAATGCGCAGCCCTCCGGCTTCTCTGCCGCAGGTGCCTCCTTCGAAGCCGCGGACGCCAACAGGCGCTGACGCTCCTCCTCAAACTCGGCAAGCTTTTTTTCCTCATCTACACGGGCAAACAGCACCTTGGAATCCCCCACCTTGCTGCCGACAACCATTCCGTCAAAGCCCTGAAGGGAGTCAAAATCGCGAAGCTCGGTGCCCAGTTCGTTGAGGATTTCCTCCGCGGTTTCCGGAATAAAGGGCGCCAGCATCACCGCACCGTGACGAATGCTCTCCAACAAATTGTAAATCACCGTGCCGAGCCGTTCCCTCTTTGCTTCATCCTTGGCGAGCGCCCACGGAGTGGTTTCGTCAATGTATTTGTTTGCGCGGCTCAGCATTGCAAAAATACCCTCCAGCGCATCGGCAACGCGGTATTCATCCATACAGTTGCGCAAGTTTGCATATGCACGTCTGCATGCTTCCTTCAACTCCGCATCGGGTCCCTCCTCACCTGCCGGCGCGGGAACGGTTTGGGAGAAATATTTCTTTTCCATGTCCAACGTGCGCTTTACCAGATTGCCCAGATTGTTGACCAGGTCCGTATTGTAGCGCTTGATGACGGATTCATAGGTAATCGAGCCGTCGGAAGCGAAGGGCATCTCGGAAAGCGCATAGTAACGCACCCCGTCCACGCCGAAATGCTCGGCCAGCGCGTCCGCATAAATCACATTGCCCTTGGACTTGGACATTTTGTCGGTTCCGAAGTTGAACCAGGGATGAC
>CAZWXE010000028.1:0-19427 GCA_964638045.1 uncultured Ruminococcus sp.
TATGTATGTATGTATGTATGTATGTATGTATGTATGTATCGGGATTATAGCGCCTCATTGTTTTTTTGTCAACCCCTTTCCCGAAATTCTGCCATTATTTTATCACTTTTTGCCTCCGCTGTCAATCGGTTGCGCTCTTTTGAACGATTTTTGTCCAAATCGCACAATTTTTCAGTCTCATTTTGTCGCATTTGGCGCAAGCGCTCGATGAGAACGGCACCGTTCTCCCGCAGCCACAGTCGACGCTCCCTGTAATCGGGCAAAACCGCCTCCACCTCCCGCCAAAAAGCGGCGGAATGGTTCATCTCTCGGCGATGACAAAGCTCATGCACAATCACATAGTCGCAGATTTTCCGCGGCATTGCAAGCAGCAGGCAGTTGAAACTCAAATTGCCCTGTGCCGTACAGCTGCCGAACCGCGACACCTGACTGCGCACCGTAATGCGTCGGTAATCCACGCCCATTTCCCTTGCAAAATACTCTACGCGGGACGGAAGCTGTTCCCTTGCCTGTGTCAGCAAAGCCGCAATCTCATCCTGTGTAAAAGGACGCATGTCATTTGCCGCTCTTTGGGCACGGAGCCGCTCCGTGTGCGCTTGCAGCCATGCCCTCTTGCTTTCGATAAAGCGCAAAACGACTTCCTCGCTCATGTACCGCGGAGCGCGAACCAGGACGCACAGCTCCCGGTTGATTTCCAGGCCGACGGTGCGTCGGTCGGAGCGCAGCAGCACAATCGGCTGTCCCTCCCAAAGCAAAACGGTTTGACCTGCGTCATTTCGATGCTTCATTCTTCCTCCTGTCAAAGCACCTCAAGGTGCTCCAACAAAATCTTCAACCCGAGCACAATCAAAATGATGCCGCCCGTCAGCTGTGCCTTCTTCTCAAACTGTGCACCGAAAACACTTCCGATTTTGACGCCCAATGCGGAAAGGCCGCAGGTAATGCAACCGATGAGCGCAATGGCAACCCAAATGTTGACATCCCCCGCCATTGCAAGGGAAATGCCGACCGCCAGCGCGTCCACGGAGGTTGCCACCGCCATGGTGAACATTGTCTTTACGGAGAAGTCCGCCGCATGGCAGTCATCCTCCCCGCAGGCGTCGCTCCCCTTGGAAAGCGCCTCCTTCAGCATATTGATGCCGATGAGCACCAGCAACGCAAATGCCACCCAATGGTCCACTGCCTGAATGGCCTCGGCAAACAGGCTTCCCAGCCAAAATCCGAGCAGGGGCATCAATGCCTGAAAGGCACCGAACCAAACGCCGCATTTGACCATTCCCTCCGCGCTTGCGCGCCGCATACTCAATCCCTTACAAACCGAGACGGCAAAGGCATCCATACTCAGGCCCACCGCCAAAATCAACAGCTCGACAACTCCCATAATACGCTCCAAATTTTTTCAAAATTGCTCAAAGCCCGTCTATTGTATCACACCTTGCCGTCTTTGTCAACCGAAAAGCGTTCTTTTTCTTCGGGCTCCCCCTCACGGTGCCCAAAGGCCTCATAAAAGGGCATGCCTTGTGGCGTTTTCTCACATTCGGTTGCTTCCCTTTTCCACTGATTGGGAGTCATTCCCGTTTCCCGCTTGAAGGCATAAGAGAAATACCCCGCAGAGGAAAAGCCCAGCTTATCGGCGATTTTTCCGACGGGTACCCCCTCGCCGAGGAGCTCCTTGGCGGCATTGAGACGGAGCATGGTGTAATAGCGGTGCACCGCCTGACCCGAAAACTTTTTAAAGATGCGCTTCAGTCCCGTTTCGCTGACATTGCAATATCGGGCAATTTGCGCCACCTCTGGCTCCTGATTCAAATTTCCGTTCATGTATCCGACCGCTCTCGAAAACAAAGCGGCATCCGGTGCACTTGCGGGAGCGGCGGGCTCGCTGTTTTCGTACAGCTCCAAAAGCAGCTCCGTCAACTGCAAGCCCAGCCTCTGGGAAAAGGTGGGCAAGCTTTTACACGGCTCCAGCGCAGAGGTGGGACGGTGCGCGGTGTGCGGGTCATGCTTGCGCACAAAGGCAAGGCACCTTTTCAAAAGCGCCTCCTGTGCCGGAGAAAGAAGAAACAGCTTGTTTCGAAAAAAGTCCACCAGCTCTCCCCTCATGGAGAAGGAAAAAATCAGCATGGTTGCCCCGTCGGCGCAATCCACGGTAAACTTATGCAGCTCCAACGGCTTGTGAAAAATCAAGCTTCCTTTTTTCATCGGGTAAACGCGCTCGTCTCCCGAAACAAAAACGGCCCCCTCCTGCACGTATACGCACTCCCAAAAATTATGCGACTCCCCCGGAAAGGTGTACCCGTTCTGCCTCCGAAACTCAAAAAAAGAGTGCATGGCGATGATTTCGATTCGATTTTGAATCGGATAGAGCTTCCACATTGCAAATTCCTCCGCAATTGACCGAAAATCGACATTTTTATGCCTGTAATCGCATTTATTTTCGATTGTCAAGGCGTTATAATTATAGCATTGAAGGCTCTTCCTGTCAATCCCATTTCAAAAAACGGAGGTTTCGCTCATGAAAGAAATCAAGCTTGCGATGATCGGCTGCGGTATGCGCGGCAAAAACATTTTGAAGGACGCCGTCCTGCCCCTGAAAAAGGCCACCGTATATGCCCTGTGTGACACCAACACGGCCAATTTGCACGAGGCGGCGGATTTGGTGGAAAAGGACACCGGCGTTCGCCCTGTCGAATACACCGACTACAAGGACGCCATCAACGACCGAGAGGTGAACGCCGTCATTGTTTCCACGGGCTGGGAGGCACACAATGACGTTGCCATTGCAGCCATGCGGGCAGGCAAGACCGTCGGCATGGAGGTTGGCGGTGCTTACGACATTCAGCAATGCTGGGATTTGGTAAACACCTACGAGGAGACCAAAACGCCCTTTATGTTCTTAGAAAACTGCTGCTACGGAAAACGTGAGCTGATGTGCCTGAACATGGCACGCAAGGGCGTTTTCGGAACAATTGTTCACTGTGCGGGCAGCTACCGTCACGACCTGCGCGAATCCCTGTATCAAAACAGCATCAACGGTCGCTACCGACTGAAGAACTATCTCCATCGCAACGGCGACACCTACCCCACCCATGATTTGGGTCCCATTGCCATGGTGCTTGACATCAACCGCGGTAACCGCATGCTCACCATGAGCTCCTTTGCCTCCAAGGCCTGCGGCTTCCACGACTATGTGGCAAAAAAGCATCCGGAGGACGCGGCAGCTCAAGGCCTTGCGCTCAAGCACGGCGACATCGTTCACACCATGATTCAATGCAACAACGGCGAAACCGTTCTACTCTCTCTGGACACCACCCTGCCCACCTATTACAGCCGCAATTTTACCGTACGCGGAACCTATGCCTCCTACGAGGAAATGACCGACTCCGTCTATTTCGACACGCCGGAATGCTATGAGGACCACCACGACTGGGCGCGCAAAAGAAGCGGCTCTGCCGACAATCTCGAGGGCGACTATCAGCACCCCATTTGGAGAGCATTCCTCGAAAAGAACGTCACGGACGGTCACGGCGGCATGGACTATTTGCTCTTTGAGGACTTTTTCCGGTGCATTTCGGAGGAGCGTCCGATGCCCATCGACGTTTACGACGCGGCATCCTGGATGGCCATTACCGCCTTGTCCGAGCAATCCATCCTGCACGGCGGCGCGTCGGTGGACATTCCCGATTTCACCCGCGGCAAATGGCACTTGAGAACCAACGAGTTTGCACGGGAGCAGTAAAGCGAAAACAACAGTTTGAATGCGAAGGGGCTGCCGCAAAAGCGGCAGCCCCCTGTTTGATTACGGGTTACGCGAAGGTTCAATTGCAGCAGCAGGAAATCAGGATTAAGGCAATGATAATGAGCCAAATCCAGTTGTCATTCAACAGATTGCAAAGACAGTTATTCATAATTGTTCCTCCTTGTGGGTTTGAACAGCCCATCCACGTCGATTTTTGCCCGTTGATTGGCTCTTCTGTTATCATTTTATGTGGAGGAAGAGAAAAGGTGCAAGCTTTTCGTCGAATTTTGCGTCAGCTTATCAATCCCTCGTCGACGTCAAACATGGCTTGCACCTTTTCTGCCAGCAAGGGCACATTCGTCAGGCTTCCGTCCGATGCAAGCAACGCCCTTGCATCCTCGGTGGCCTCGGTCAGCAATGCCACGTCCTCACCCGCATCCGCCAAACGAAAGGAAAGTCCGCCGCTTTGACGAACGCTGCCGTCTCCGCAGCCGAGAAAGTCGCCGGGGCCGCGCTGTGCCAAATCCTGCTCGGCAATGCGATAGCCATCATAGGTGGTGCGCATCGTTTGCAGCCGTTGTCGGGAACGCTCCCCCAATTGCTCCAACGGACTCCCGCTGACCAGAATGCAGTAGGATTTGCGCCGCCCTCTGCCGACTCTGCCGCGTAGTTGATGCAGCTGGGAGAGCCCGAAGCGCTCGGCGTTTTCCACAATCATCAGGCAGGCATTCGGCACATTGACGCCAACCTCAATCACCGTGGTCGACACCAAAATTTGAACATCTCCGTTGACAAATCGGCTCATCACGGCGTCCTTCTCCGCCCCCTTCATCTTGCCGTGCAAAAACGCAACCTGCAAATCCGGAAATTTCGCCTGCAGCTCCTCCGCGTACGGAAGTGCCGCCTTCAGAGGTGTCTTGGTTGACGAAGCATCGGAGGTACTCTCGATTTGATTTAAGGTCAGCTCGTCCTCGGACTCCTCAATGGCCGGGCACACCGCATACACCTGCCCGCCCTCGGCAACCTGCTTGCGAATGAATCCGTCCAAGCGCCGACGGTAGGAATCGTCCACCACAAAGGTGTCCACCCGCTGTCTGCCCGCAGGCATTTCGTCAATGCGGGAAATATCCAAATCTCCGTACAGCACCAGCGCCAGGGAGCGCGGAATAGGCGTTGCGCTCATCACCAGCAGATGGGCATACGCATTTTTTTCCGAGAGCTTGGCGCGCTGTCTGGCTCCGAAGCGATGCTGTTCATCGGTAATCACCAACCCGGGACGTGCGAATTCCACCCCGTCCGAAAGCAACGCATGGGTACCGATGACTGCCGACAGTCGCTTGTCATCGTCGCTTGCGGCAAGCGCGGCCTTGATTTTTCTTTTTTCCGCAGCGGAGGTGGAGCCGATGAGCAGAGCGCAGGAAATTCCCACGGACTCAAACAGGGGGGCAAGCTCCTGATAATGCTGCCGCGCCAAAATTTCGGTGGGAGCCATCAAGGCTGCCTGACGTCCGCTTTGTACGGCAATGAGCATGGCGGCCATGGCGCAAACGGTTTTTCCGCAGCCGACGTCGCCCACCACAATGCGGCTCATGGGCCGCTCCCTTGCCATGTCCGCCGCAATGTCCGCAACGGTACGTTCCTGTGCACCTGTCAGCCGATAAGGCAGCTGTGCCCGCAGTGCATCCAGACAATTGTTTTTGCAGGGAGGAGCCGAGCCCTCCTTGGAATGCTTTGCAATGACGGAAGCCCCCAACGCAAAGCAAAAAAATTCGTCATAGACCAACCGCTTCCGTGCGGCGACAAGTGCTGTGCGGGAATCCGGGCGGTGAATGTTCCTTTGCGCGTAAGCAATGGTGCAAAGTGCTCGCTTTTCCAGCAGCTCGGCGGGAAGATATTCGACCTGCATCGGCGTCAACAGCTCCAGTGCCATGGCGACATCCCGCGCGATTTGCTTTTGTGAAAGTCCTTCGGTCATGGGGTAAACGGGTGCAAACGGCGGCAAAGCGGCGCTCGGCGTCCATGCCTCGGCAACGGGTGCGGCCATGGAATAGCTTTTTCCGTTCCGTTCCACCTTCCCGAAAAAGCGGAACATGCTGCCAATCGGGAACTGCGTGCGCAGGTAATCCTGATTGAAATAGATGATTTCACAGCTTCCGCTGTCGTCAAATGCGCGAAATTTGAGAAAAGATTTGTGCGAGCGCAAACGGACACACCTCGGTTCGGACGCAACCGTGAGGAGCACCGCCGTTTTGCCGTCGTCGCGTGCATCTGCCAGCAAACGCACGTCTCCACGATTTTCATAAGCGCGAGGGTAGTGCATCAACAACTCTCCCAATGTAAAAATTCCGAGGCGTGCATATAGCCGCGCCCTTGTCTCTCCCACACCCGGCAGGCAGGTGACGGGCGACGCAAAAGTGATGCCTTGTTCGCTTTTCATAGATGCTCCTTTCCGAGAAAGAGTTGATTTCATTATACCCAAAGCGCCATGATTTGTCAAGAAGAAAGCACGGCGCCGTCCGATTTTTTCACATCGAAAATTCACAAAAAATTTTCACTCGGCTATTGAAAACGGACCTGACCAATGCTATACTGAATGCAGTTATTTTTCGTCGCATCGGAGACCGCGTATGAAGGAAAAAATAAAAAAAGCGCTCAAATTTATTCTCAATCCACACCTGTTGCTCTGCGTCGGAATTGCGTGGATGCTCACAAACGGGTGGTCCTATGTGTTGCTTGCCGTCGGCACGGTGTTTCAAATCGGCTGGATGATTGCCGTCGCGGGGGCATACCTCACCTTTCTCTGGTTGCCGATTTCCCCCGAAAAAATAGCGACCATTGCCATTGCCATTGCTCTTTTGCGGTGGCTGTTTCCGAAGGATACCGCAACTCTGGCGGTGCTCCGAGAGCTTCATCAAAAGGCAAAAAATGCCGTGAAAACGAAAAACGAAAACAAACGCAAGCGTCGGGAAGAACGGGAGCCCGAGCAAAAATGAAGTGCATTTCCTATCACTCCCGCACCAAAAGCAACGTCGGAAATTCGGCATTCTGGAGGGAAAGTCCCGTCTCTTTGTCTCCGGATTCGGCACCTCCCTCTATTCGCAAAAATCAAATTCCCACAAACCGTTTGATCGGTCTGTGGGAATTTTCCTGTATTACAGCTGATTTTTGATTTGCTCCAAGCACGCGGAGCAAATCTTTTTTCCGTTGAATTCCGTCTCACCCGGATTCTTGCAAAAAATGCAGGTGCTTTGATACTTTTGAAGAATAATACGATCGTTCTCGGTGAAAATTTCAAGGGGGTCCTTCACTTGAATATCCATGCTTTGACGGATTTCCGAAGGAATGACGATTCTTCCCAAATTATCTATACTGCGAACCACTCCTGTTGATTTCATTACTTTTTCTCCTTTTTCCATTTTTTTACTTTTTTCGGTCGGTCACAACTATTATACTCAAAATTCTCCCTCCTGTCAAGTACTTTTATGGAAAATTTTGGTTCAAAAAGTCGTTCCGACAAAAAAGAAGAAGGCACACTTTTTTCAAAAATTGTTTGTCGGAGAGTTTCCTTGGCAAAACTATCCTCAAAAGGAAACGTGAGGAGAAGCGGCATGATTAAAGGAGCACAAAAGCAAATGATTGTTTTGCGAACGGGCAACAGTCCGTATTTCGACGAAGCGTATTTTGTCCTGCGGCGAGAGGTTCATTCGGAGCGGGCAAATCGCGGAGACATTTTGACGGAGGCCAACAAAATTCTGGAGGAAAACACAAAAGGAACCAAGCAACACTCCCGCCGTCGCGCAGTCGGTTGGCTGCTGTTTGTCGCAGGCCTTGTATGCGGCGGCCTCGGAAGCACGGCGGTTTATCTGTTTTTGCTTTGAAGAAAAAGCGATGAAAGCGACAAAAAAAGAAAATCCGCGGCAAGGTATTGACTTCTAATTCGATCGGTAGTATAATAAGTGTATTGTGTGAGACCGTTTTGCAACACATCGCCGAGTTGTCAAACACCCTGCGGTGAAAAAGATTATTGCGAATAAGCATCTCAGGGCACCCTGTCGCAAGAACGTGCGTGATTCTTCGACTGTACGGTGTCTCTTTGCCTGTTTTCGAATTTGTTTCGGCAACAGGTTTTGTAGTGTTGCTTTTTGCTCGTCAAATGAAAAAGCGCACCTTCATGCAATCATTATTACAGAAAGGATTTTAAAATGCCACGTAAACCGAAAAAAGAAAAGCCGACCGGCAAAATTCGAATTATCCCATTGGGCGGATTGGGCGAAATCGGCAAGAATATGACCGCCATTGAGTACGAGGACAGCATTCTTGTTGTGGATTGCGGTTTGGGCTTCCCGGAGGAGGATATGCCCGGAATCGACCTGGTCATCCCCGATTTTTCCTATCTGGAGGCCAACCGTGACAAGCTCAAGGGCGTATTCCTGACGCACGGACACGAGGACCACATCGGTGCAATTCCGTACCTGCTGCGCACAATCAATGTTCCCGTCTACGGCACGCCCCTAACCCTCGGCATCATTCGCAACAAGCTGGAGGAACACATTTTACCCTGGAAGCCGGAGCTGAGAGTGGTCAATGCGGGCAGCGTCATCAAGGCCGGCAACCAAATGAAGGTGGAGTTCATCCATGTCAACCACTCCATTGCCGACGCCTGCGCGCTTGCCATTCACACCCCGCTCGGAGTAATCATTCACACCGGCGACTTCAAGCTGGACACCTCTCCCATCGACGGCGACATGATGGACATCGTTCGCCTCGGTGAGCTCGGGAAGGAGGGTGTCCTGATGCTCCTGTGCGAATCCACCAATGCGGAGCGCCCCGGTTACACTCCCTCCGAAAGAAAGGTGGGCGCGTCCTTAGAGTATATCTTCTCTACCCACGAGAAGAAGCGCATCATCATTGCCACCTTCTCCTCCAATGTGCATCGCGTTCAACAAATTATCGATGCCAGCGTCCGTCACGGCAGAAAAGTGGCCGTCACGGGGCGCAGCATGATTAACATCGTAAAAGCGGCAACCGAGCTGGGATACATGAAAATTCCCGCAGGTGTCTTGATTGACATCAATGACATTCGCCGCTACAAGCCCGGTCAAATCACGCTCATCACCACGGGAAGCCAGGGAGAGCCGATGTCGGCGCTCTACCGAATGGCCTTTTCCGACCATTCGCAGGTTTCGCTGGACGCCAACGACCTGGTTGTGCTTTCGGCAAGCGCCATTCCCGGCAACGAAAAGCTGGTGGGACGCATCATCAACGAGCTTTCCAAAAACGACGTGGAGGTTCTCCACGATGCGGTGGTTGAGGTTCACGTCTCCGGGCACGCCTGCCAGGAAGAATTGAAGCTGATGCAAGCCCTGACCAAGCCCAAGTATTTTATGCCCATTCACGGTGAGGTACGTCACCTCCACGCAAACCGCGATTTGGCACGCTACATGGGAATCGACGACAAAAACATTTTCATCTCCGAAATCGGCAAAATTTTGGAAATCGACGAAAAGGGCGCACGCTTTGCCGGAACCGTTCCCGCGGGAAAGGTTTTGGTGGACGGCTACGGCGTCGGCGACGTCGGCAACATTGTGCTGCGCGACCGCAGACATCTGGCCCAGGACGGTCTGATTGTGGTGGTTGCCACCGTGGATATGGACAGCCGCAACCTGATTTCCGGCCCCGACATTGTCTCCCGCGGCTTTGTCTATGTCCGCGAGGCGGAAGACCTAATGGAGGAAGCGCGGCTGATTGCAAACGAGGCACTCACCGACATTCTTTACAGCGACGGGAAAATTGACCGCATTCAGCTGAAAAAGCGTGTAAAGGATGACCTGACAAAGTTCCTTTACGCAAAAACCAAGCGCAAGCCGATGATTTTGCCCGTCATTATGAACGTTTGAGGACGTGCTGCGTCACACCTCAAATTTTGGTCGATTTTCATTGGAGCAACACAAGATTTTCACATTCCGTTGTTATGATAATAACCGCAGCGGCCCGTCCGTGACGAACGCCTGCGGACAGTAATAAAGCACCAGATAAGAAAGGAAAATCTCCCCATGGGAAAAGGAAACAGAAACAGGAGCAATAATGCGGAAGCTACGCTGACCGCTCCGAAAAAGAACAAACCGCAAAAGAAGGACAACAGCAATCGAATTTTGGCTACGGTGCTGATTGTCATCGCCGTCATTGTCGTCGTCTCCATCGCGGCATCGTTCCTAAGCGACAGCGGTCTGATTCGCCGCAACAGAATTTTGCTGAAGAGCCAAACCGGTAAATTTGACGTCAACCAGCAAATGGTGACGTACCTTGCTTGGGAAGAAATGTTCAGCACCTTCCAATCGACCTACGGGACCTACGTTTCCAGCGGTCAAATCACCTCCTCCACCTACACCGACGAATACGAATTCGCCCTTTATACCGCTCAATATTTCATCTCCGAAAATCTGGGATCGGTTGTAAAGGATATGAAGAGCGACCTGCTCGGTTGCGTTGCCGTTTGCGACTACGCTTACTCTCAAGGGCTGCGTCTGGACGACAGAGAGCAGGCCAGCATCGATGCCGTCATCGAAAACCTCAAATCCATCAACACCTCCTACTACAATCCCTACGGCTCGCTCAATCAATTTCTAAACACCTTTGTCGGCTCCGGCATCAAGGAATCCGACGTGCGCAAGGCTTTGAACATGACGCGTCTTTACTCCAAGTTTGTCGAGCAGCTGGAGGACGACTACGAAAACAGCGTTCTGCCCGAGGAATTGAAGGCGTACATTGAGGAGCACAAGTCCGAATTCTACAAAACCGACGTTCTTCAGTACATTGCCGACGAGGACTTCATCAAGGAGCTGGTCAACTGCAAGACCACCGATGAATTCCGCGAAAAGGCTCTGGGACACTTCTTTGACAAAAATTACGAAACGCTGTTCAACAAGCATACGGTGGTACAAACCGCAAAGGACGAGCTTGCTTCCTACAAGGGCATCACCAATTCCGAAAGCGGCAACGCCTTGGACGACAAGCTGAACGAATTGAAGTTTGATGCCGTCAAGAGCATCGGAAAGAACGATGAGAATTATCCGCAATCCGTGCGCGATTGGCTGTTTAACTCCAAGCGAGCACAGTGCGACTCCGTCCTGCTGGAAACGGCAAGCAACGGCGTATATCTGCTTTCCTACTACTCCGAAAAGGCAGCCGACACGGAAACCACCGAGGTTCTGGCACGAATCAAGCATTTTGAGCTCAGCAACGGAGAATCCTACGAGGGCGACGACAGCTTCAAGGCGGCAATGCGCGCGGAGTTTATCAGCAACGCCGAGGACAAGGGCTCCGACAAGTACGACACGCTGTCCGAAAGAGCCGAGAAGCTGCAAGCACAGCTGAAGGCTGCCGTCGAAGCCGACAACGGCAACGGACACACCAATGTTACCGCCTTCTTTGACGAGTACAAAAAGTACAATCCCACCGAATTCAGCTTCCAAATTGACGACTCCACAAAAACGAAGCTGCTTCCCGAGGACATCTTGCATGACATGCAGGGAAATGACACCAAAACGAAAGAAAGAAGCTTCCACTTCATCGTGGCCAGCGAGGACGATTCCTTCGGCTACATTTATTACGTTAAAAAAGCCGACACACTCAACGAGGAATACACCATCATCTACATGGGCATCGACAACGATGTTTATTACGCCATCCTCAATGACATTCAAAGCACGATGGACGATGAGTTCTCCTTTGAAGCCACCATGTCTTACTCGGCCCCCAAGGAAGACGGCACCTACACCAAGGTTTCCGAATGGCTGTTTATGAACGGCCGCAAGGAAAACGACGTTGCTTACTTTGTCACGCAGGAAACCGACGAGGATACCAAGGAGAAGAAGGACGTGTTCACCGCTTACATGGTAATCGGCACTCCCATGTATATCAACCACGGTGATGTTGTCAACGGCGGCTTTGCAATCTTTACAAAGGAAGAAAACGCAAAAGCGGCATTGGAGACCCTGGAGGGGTTGACCGGCGTTCCGCTCAGAAATGAGTTTGAAGCACTGAACTCCTCCTCCACAACGTATGACTCCAGCCTGGAGCAAAGTCAAACCGACACCTACCACCGGAGCCTGACCGAGTGGTTCTTCTCCGAAGAGCGTAAAGCCAATGACTATGCGATGGTCAGTGCCGGCGGCAAATACTACGTTTGCGTTTACTTTGGAACCATGGATATGGCCGACAGAACGGCAAAGGACGGCCTCATCAATGACCGCGTCAAGGCGGATGTGGAAGCACTGTCCTCCGTTTTGGATAAAAACGGCGAGCCGATTTATCAAATCAACGAACGCGTTCTGGCAAAATTCAAGGTCATGTCTACCTCGACAACCGAAGAAAGCACCACCGCGGCCGCATAATTGCAGTCGATGGAATCATGAACGAAATACGCAAAATGGCATGGAGAAAATCCGTGCCATTTTGTGAAAGACGGAATATACTTGGTATTGCGGCGGCTGTTTCATCCGCGGCAATCCTCATCACAGAAAAGGATAATCGGAAATGATACTTGAACCGAAGCAAACAACAGCGGCATACCGTTGCCCGCGATGCGGAACCGGCGTAATGAGTGCCGTGGGGATTTTCTCCCTTTCGGCCGATATGCTCAAGCTCAAATGCACCTGCAAGCACAGTGAGATGACTCTTGTCACCACCTCCGACAAAAAGGTACGCCTAACCGTTCCCTGTATGTTTTGTCCCAAGCCGCACACCTTTACCATCAGCACCTCCCTGTTTTTTGAGCGTGAGCTGCTTGCGCTTGCCTGCCCGTACACCGACATGGACATTGCCTTCCTCGGCGACAGCAACCGCGTCAAGGCAGAGCTTGCCCGCAGCGAGCTGGAGCTGTTGGATTTGATGGAAAAAAGCGGAATGCAAAATTTTGATTCCTTCCATGAGGACGAGGATTCTCTTCCCGACCCTCAAATTCTCGACATCATCATGTTTGTCATCAACGACATGGACGCCGAGGGAAAGATTTATTGCCGCTGTGCCCCCGACGAAAACGGACGGGAATATCAGGCAGAGGTGACAAAGGACGGCGTCAAGGTCAGCTGCAAACGGTGCGGCGCCTCCCGTACCGTTCCCACCGATTCCCGATTGAGTGCGCACGCCTTTCTCAATGCGGATGCACTCCATTTGGAGTGAGCCTTCTGACGTCCCTATGAAGCTGATTGTTTGCTTAGACGAGCACAACGGGTTGATGTTCAATCACCGCAGGCAAAGCAAGGACGCCCTGCTTCGACAGCATATTTTAAAGCTTTGCGGAAGCAGTCGCCTGTGGATGAACGCTTACACCGCCTCTCAATTCGAACAACCGTTGGATGCACGCATTTGCGTAGACGAGCATTTTTTGGAGCATGCCGCCAAGGGGGATTTCTGCTTTGCGGAGGATGTTACTTCCATTCGCGACCGACTGCCGCAGCTGGAGGCCCTTTACATTTACCGCTGGAATCGCTCCTACCCGTTTGACCTTGCCTTTACCGACACCGCAGAGGAGCTGCACCTGCATCAGGTCGGCACCTCGGAGCTGGCAGGTAGCTCCCACGACACCATCACGGAGGAAATTTGGAAACCATGAAGCACTTGCAACGCACCGTACTGCCCCTTCTTTTGGCTCTGCTGCTGTTCTGCTTTTCGGGATGCCTTGATACCGACATCCTCGGCACACCCGAGCAAACCACGCAATCGGAAACATCCGCCGCACCTGCGGACAAGCAGGAGCCCATTTCCGTAGACAACATCCCCGCCTTTAACGGCAAGGCCTATGTTTCGGTCAACGGCGGAATTCCGTTTTTTGAAGCCGCCGACTATACCACCAATCCGTTTGAAACCTACGCACCGTTGGATGCGCTCGGCCGTTGCGGCGTCGCCTACGCAAACATTTGCCGCGAGCTGATGCCCACCGAAGAGCGAGAGCCCATCGGTCAGGTTAAGCCCTCGGGCTGGCAAACCGCAAAATATGATTTCATCGACGGGAAGTATCTTTACAATCGCTGTCACCTCATCGGCTTTCAATTGGCGGGAGAAAACGCCAACGAGAAAAATTTAATTACCGGCACACGGTACCTCAACATTCAGGGCATGCTTCCCTTTGAAAATATGATTGCCGACTACGTCAAGGAAACCGACAACCACGTGCTGTTTCGCGTAACGCCCGTTTACACCGGCAACAACCTGCTTGCAAACGGCGTGCTGATGGAGGCATACTCGGTGGAAGACCGCGGCGAAGGCATTCTGTTTTGTGTATACGCCTACAATGTTCAGCCCGGAGTGTCCATCAACTACGCCAACGGGGATAACCGACCGGCCGCCGACGGAGAAGGCTCCTACACCGAAGAGACCACCGAAGCGCGGGCAGGCTACATCATCAATACCGCCTCCAAGGTGTTTCACAAAACCACCTGCTCCTCGGCCGTCAACATGAACGAGGCCAACAAGGAATACACCACGCGCACAGCCGAAGAGCTGCTTGCCGAAGCGTATACCCCCTGCGGCCGTTGTCATCCGACGGAATAGAAGATTGCGCATTCCGCAAAAGGGGCTGTCTCAAATGCCAATTTGAAAGCAATTGAGGCAGCTTTTTTTATGCGCATAAAAATGTGAAAAATAAGGAAAAAAGGTCGAAGCAAGCGTTTTGCCTGCTTCGACCTTTTTTAAAAAATCGCTCACGATTCGGTCCAAATAAAATCCTCAATGGTGGTGTCGTTATCCACCTCGATGGATTTGCGAACGGGGCTTTCATTCGGTTGCAGCTCCACCGAGGAGGTGTTTAACACTTCGTTGATATTTTCGTTCAACGTTTCCACATCGGCTTCACTGTCAAAAATTTCGTCCACCTTTAACAGCTTGTCCTCCTCCCGTTGCACACGGTAAGCAATGGCAGAGCCTGCAACCAGGCCCGCGATGCTTGCGAATAAAATCCCGACAGAGGGGGATTGCTCCTTTTTTTTGCGAACGGAGTAGTCAATCATCAAAGCGGTGGAAGTGATTGCAAGCGCCGCGCCTGCAATGGAATACACGGTTTTTTTCTTCATGATAGAATTCCTTTCTGTTCGGGTAAAACCCTTTTTATGATTTTGAAGCAATCATTTTCAAATAAGCATTGATAAAGCCGTCAATTTCGCCGTCCATCACCGCTTGAATATTGCCCGTTTCATAACCGGTTCTGGTATCCTTGGCCAGGGTGTACGGCATAAAAACATAAGAACGGATTTGAGAGCCCCACTCGATGTTCGCCTTGTTGCCCTGAATATCCTCGATGGTGTCCAGCCGCTCCTGAAGCTTGATTTCAAGCAGCTTGGATTTCAGCATCCGCAAAGCGGTCTCCTTGTTTTGCAGCTGTGAACGCTCGGTTTGACAGCCGACCACAATGCCAGTAGGCTTGTGTACAATGCGGATGGCAGAGTCGGTTTTATTGATGTGCTGGCCGCCTGCTCCGCTGGAACGGTGTGCGGTGATTTCCAAATCCTCATCGCGCAAAACCACCTTGTCCACATCCTCAAATTCCGGCATGACCTCAATGGACGCAAAGGAGGTTTGGCGGCGTCCGTTGGCGTCAAACGGAGAAACACGAACCAACCGATGAACGCCGTTTTCACTTTTGAGGTAACCGTAAGCATTGAGTCCGTTAACCATAACTGTTGCGCTCTTGATGCCGGCACCGTCACCGTCCAACCAGTCGGTCAGCTTCACCTGAAATCCGTTTTTCTCTGCCCAACGCGTAATCATACGGTACAGCATTTGCGCCCAATCCTGTGCCTCGGTGCCGCCGGCGCCGGGATGGAAGGAGACAATGGCATTGTTTTTGTCATATTCTCCGGAGAGCAGCACCTCGATGCGGCGGTGCTCCTCCTCGGCACAAATGGCATCCAGCTCGGTTTGAACCTCCTCAATATAGCTGTCATCGTTTTCCTCGATTGCCATTTCGGCTAAGGCAATGGCATCCTCCAAACGGGAGCAAAGACGCTCGTATGCGGCGATTTTATCCTGAGATTGCTTGATGACCTGCAATACCTTGCTGGATTTTTCGGCGCTGTTCCAGAAATCGGGAGACTGCGTTTGTGCCTCCAAATCCTTCAGGCTTTCCTTCGTTTCTTCAATGCGCAAAGCGGAGCCGAGCTCCTCTACGCTGCTTCTCATCCCCAGCAGCTTGTACTTCGCTTCTTCCAGTGCTACTATCAAAAGATACCTCCACCAAGGCTTCGCCGATTCCGAGGTCGTTCCGTGGCCTTGCTTTTCTCGCTGAATTTATTGTTTACCATATTATAACATACTATCCGTCCCTCTGGCAAGAGGAATGCGCGCTTTTTTTGAAAAAATGCTTGTTTATTTGTGATATTTGGTTCCCTTCAAAATACCGAAGCAACGGTACAGAACCTCCAAAAGGAGCACCTGCATCATTTGATGCGGAAAGGTCAGCTCCGACACCGAAAGGCGCAAATCGCTTGCGGCCTTGACCGCAGGCGACAATCCGAAGGAGGAGCCGATGAGCAAACACAGCGCTCCGCGTTGCGCGGCAACCTCATCCAATTTTTGAGCCAGCTTTTCGGAGGAGAATTGCTTTCCCTCCACACACAGGGCAATGCAATACGCGCGCGGAGGGACTGCCGCAAGAATGCGCTTCCCTTCATTTTCCAACGCAGCGTCGATTTCCTTTTGCGACGGGCGCTCCGAAAGCCGCTCCTCCTTGATGTGAACCGCACGGTAGGAGCAAAAAGCGCCCAACCGTTTTTCGTATTCGGCAAGCGCGTCTCTCCAATAAGCTTCCTTTAAATTGCCGACGGTGATGACGGTAACCTGTATCATATCATATTCTCCAAGCAAATCTCCGCAATATTCTCCGGATGTGCGATGCAAACGGCAACGCTCTCGTCCCCAACCGCTCCGACGCACTCGTCAAGGGCAAGCTCCGGAAGATTGTTTTCCATGCTCAAATGTGCCAACATCAGGGCGCGGGTCCCGTGTCGGCAAAGATGTGCGGCAAAGGCGGCACTGTCGCTGTTGGACAGGTGTCCGCGGTGCGAGGCAACCCGCCGCTTCAAATCATAGGGATAGGGACCGTTCTCCAGCATTTCCGGGTCGTGATTGCTTTCCAAAACCACTGCCAGGCAGCCGGTTAAATGCTGCTCGACCTCTGGAGAAACGGAACCGATATCGGTGGCATATCCGATGCACACCGTGTCGCCGTCCTCCGTCGGAATTTCAAAGCGAAAGCCAACCGAGCTGCGACTGTCGTGCGGGGTGGGAAAGAATCGAACCGAAACGCCGTTGACATCCACCACATCCCAAACCGAATGCGGGTGCAGAAGAGGAAGCACCCACGCATCCTTTTCCAAACGGTAAACACAGCCCTGCGGCAGATGTACGGGAATGGGGTGCTTTTTGAGAAACACCGGCAAAGCACTGATGTGGTCGCTGTGCTCATGCGTAACAAATACGGCGGAAATGCTGTCCGGCTCCACACCGGCCTGTTGCAGTGCCGCACAAAGCCGCTTGGAGCTTTTGCCCGCATCAATCAAAATGTTGGCGGTGGGCGTCATCAGCAGAAACGAATTTCCCGTAGAACCCGAATAAAGCGAAAGCATTCGAAGCTTTTTCATTTTTTCGTTCACTGTACAAAGAAGAAGAGATAAACCATGTCCACTGCCAGCGTGATGATAATGGGAAACAAAATCGTAAGCACCCATTTGGATTTTTGCGCGCGGTTGGCAGAGCCCTCGATAAAGGCACGCTTTTCCTCCGCGCTCATGGTATCCGGTAGCATCTCTGCCGTGACGCCCTTGCCCGAAAAGCCGCGGTTATACAGCAAATACCCCAGCCCCAGCGCAATTCCCGCGCCGATGTAAATATAATGCGTATAAGGGAATTCCCGCTCCGCAAGAAAGAAATAAACAGCCATCAACACCGCCGTGTTCAGCAACAACAGCAGCATCAGCATCTGGTTCTTTTTCATAACGCTCCTTTTTGATTCGAATCGGAAATGCAGGGGCACGGCTTGTCCGTATCCCCTGCTGCGATAGTGCTTTAGATTTTGACGGCACCGACGGGACGAATGCGCAAAACCATGCACTGTCCTTCCCCGAAGGCGGCATCCATCACCTGACGGAAGGCTTCAACCTCTGCCGTGGGAACAAAGGCTTGAACCGTACCCGCAAAGCCTCCGCCGTGCACGCGCCAAGCCGCTTTTTTGCCCGCAAGCGTGCGTTCGGCCAGGCAAAGCGCCAGGGAAAGGCCCTGCTCGGAAAGATTCTTTGTGGTGTATACGTTTTGCAAATAGCAGAAGGAGGAACGTCCGGACGCCAAAACGCCCTCGAAAAAGCTTTCAACGGAGTGTGCTCTCAGCGCCTCCTTTTGTGCGGCAACGCGCTTGTTTTCGGCATAAAAATGCAGGGCGCGAAGGATGGCACGGTCACCCACCTGCTTGCGCAAATCGGGGATGGCGGCAAGAACCTCCTCCTCGGGTACCTCTCGGAGAACCTCCTTGCCAAAGTAAGCGGCAACCGATTTCATTTCGGCGGGAACGGAGGCATAGTCCTCCGTCAGGTCGGCATGGTTGCCACCCGTATTGACAATGCAAAGATTGTAGCCTGCGGCGGAAATGTCAAAGTCCAGCTTTTCGATAACAGGTGCATCGGTCTTTTGAAAGTCGATGGCAACAATGCCGCCAACCGCGCAGGCAACCTGGTCCATCAGGCCGCATGGCTTGCCGAAAAAGCGATTTTCGGTGTACTGAGCAAGCTTGGCGATTTCGACATTGTCGACACTGCCGTCATTGTAAAGGTGACTGAGGATGTTTCCGACCATGTCCTCAAATGCCGCAGAGGAAGAAATACCGGAGCCCTTGAGTACATTGGAGGTGGTGTAAGCGTCAAAGCCGCCCACGCGATGTCCGTTTTTGACAAAGCCCTCTGCCATGCCCGCAATCAGTGCGTCCGAACGGCCGAAGCGTGCGGGGTCCGGCTCACGGAAGGTGTCCAGATTCACCTCATCCTCTGGGAAGCCCTCACTCTTGATGCGGATAACGGAGTTTTTCGAAGGTGCTGCAACGGCAATGATATCCAAATCAATGGATGCCGCAATCACACAGCCGCGATTGTGGTCGGTATGGTTGCCGGAAAGCTCGCTGCGACCTGCCACGGAATAAAGCGACGCATCTCGATTGTCCCCGTACAGGGCAATAAAAGCATCAATGGCATTGGCGTAGCGTTGCTTTTGCGCTTCCACAGCCTGTGCGCCGTAGATGTAGGCAAAGCGTTCATCGTATGCGCCGTTGAGTACGGCATTTTTCAGTTCGATGGGATTCATAGAGGAAATTCCTTTCTTCGGCTAAAATATTCACATTTATTATATCACAGCCCGCAAAAAATTTCAATTCTTTTTTAAAAGATTTGAAGGAAGAGTGAAATGTTTTGCAAGGTCGGCAAAACGCGTCTGCTTGAGCCGAAACCGAAAGGACGGAGTCGGCAACAATACCGGCTCCGTCACGAAAGTTTAAGAAAAAGGAGTACAAAATCTAAATTGCAAAAAGTTGTCAGCCGTTTTTTTCTTTGACACCGAGCGATTGTCGCATCACACAAACCATGCAACAACACAACACAGCGCCTGCACCAATGAAAAGACCAAAACGATTTTGTTTTCGCTCCATCCGCACTTT
>CAZWXE010000029.1:0-19409 GCA_964638045.1 uncultured Ruminococcus sp.
TGGCAACCTCCTTCACCAGCTGTGCACCCATATTTTCCGCCGCATCCTCCAGCTCAATCTCCTTTGCGATGGTTACACCGTCATTGGTGATGAGGGGAGAGCCGTATTTCTTGTCCAAAACCACGTTTCTGCCCTTGGGGCCCAAAGTGATTTTGACGGTGTCTGCCAACTTATCCACGCCGCGAACCAGCGCGTTGCGTGCTTCAATGCCATAAAGAATTTCTTTTGCCATAATGTATTCGCCTCCGTATGATTATTCTACAATTGCGAGAATGTCGCTTTGCTTTACGATTGTGTATTCTTCGCCGTCTACCTTTACTTCGGTTCCGGTGTACTTGCCTGCGATGACCTTGTCGCCAACCTTCAGCTCCATGGGAACCAGCTCTCCTTTATCGTTGCGGGCACCGGGACCTACTGCCACAACCTCTGCGATTTGAGGCTTTTCCTGTGCCGAAGCGGTGAGCAGAATTCCTGTCTTGGTTTTTTCTTCCGCTTCAATCAATTTGATTACCACTCTGTCGGTCAAGGGTTTAATGTTCATATTTTCAAGTCCTCCTTTGTTTGCGCCGATGGTTACATCAAAAACGCATTTTTTAGCACTTGCAAGTTTTGAGTGCTAACTTGTACTATTATTCTATACCGAATTATGGAAAAATCAAGCCCTTTTTTGCAATATTCACATTCTTTTAACAATTTTATTGTTTCTGTTGGGGTATAAGGTGCTAAAATGGGTGATTTTTTGTGTTTGCATAGTTTTTGGCTCCGTCACATAAAATGAAATATCGTAAAACGGAGTCGAAAGGGGAGCGGCAATGCTCGGTTGGTTCTTGACGGGAGGGGCGGTTCCTCTCATGCTTGCGGTGTGCGGATTGTTTTTTCTGTTTTATCTCGGTGGAAGGCCTTTTTTGCAGCCGAAAAGAATGCTGGGGGCCTTGAAGACGTCCGAATCGAGGGACGGAACTTCGCCTTTTCGTGCGGTGATGTTGGCGCTTGCCGGAACCCTGGGAGTGGGAAACATTGTCGGCGTTGCCAACGCCATTGCCGTGGGCGGTGCGGGAGCTGTTTTTTGGATGTGGGTGTCGGCATTGCTTGCCATGCTCTTGAAGTATTGCGAAATTGTACTTGCGGTTGTGCATCGCAGGACGGTTGACAAAAAACGCCATGTCGGAGGTGCTTATTATTATATAAAGGATGAATTGTGCCGCAGACACCTTCCGCGGCTTGCCGCTGTCCTGTCTGCCGTCTTTGCGGTGTTGACGGTGCTCAATGCGCTGTCCATGGGCTGTGTCATTCAAAGCAATGCGGTGAGCAGCTCCTTAAGCGGTGTGCTTTCAATTCCTCCTGCAATTGTCGGGATACTCCTGGTTCTTTTGACCGTGCCCGTTGTCCTCCGCGGAGGGCGCGGTGTTTCCGCATTGACGGAGGTGTTGGTGCCCGTCATGTCTTTGGGGTATCTTATTCTGTCTTTGGCGGTACTGCTTTTGCGCCGCGAGCTGTTGGGGGAGGCGTTGCGTTCCGTTTTTGAAGGTGCGTTCCGTCCCGAAAGTGCGGTGGGCGGCATCGGCGGCTTTTTGCTTTCCAAGGCGTTGCGCCTGGGCAGCATGAGAGGCTTGCTTTCCAACGAAGGCGGTTGCGGAACTGCGCCCACCGCACACGCACAGGCCGATACCGACAGCGCGGCGGGGCAGGGTGTTTGGGGGATTTTTGAGGTTTTTGTGGATACCGTTGTGCTGTGTACCGTAACGGCTCTGGTGATTTTGGTTAGCCTGCCGCAGGTGGAAATGCTTGGGGAAAACAGTGTGATGATGACGGTGCGCGCATATTCGGTTGTGTTGGGACGGTGGTCGGAGCTGTTTCTCTGCGCGGGAATTTTTTGCTTCGGCTATGCTACGCTGCTTTGCTGGGCAAGCTACGGGCTGGAGGCGTTGACGTTTTTGAAAGCCGGAAGGGGATGGAAGCAGGCGTATCTGCTGCTGTTCGCTTCGCTGACGGTTGTGGGGGCTGTCGGTATGCCGTCCTTTGCTTGGACGTGTACCGACGCCATTCTGGCGGCAATGACCGGAATCAACCTCGGAATGCTGCTTTTGATGCGCAAAGAAATCAAAAATGCCACCGTTCTTTATTTTGGTAAAAAAGGCAAAAAAGAGCGAGACGGTTCACGCTTTTTTTCTTGATTTTTCGACATGGCTGTGTTATAATGGTGAAAATAAGCATTGTCAAAAAGGCGGATATGAATGAACAATTTGCTTTCGGAACAGGCGGTACGCGCTTTGCTGGAATGGTACGACTCCCATCAGCGAGACCTGCCGTGGCGGCACACCTCGGATCCATATGCCATTTGGATTTCCGAAATTATGCTCCAGCAAACCAGAGTTGATGCGGTGAAGCCTTATTACAGCCGCTTTTTGCAGAGCTGCCCTACGGTACGAGACTTGGCGGAGCTTCCGACGGAGCGCTTGATGAAGCTGTGGGAGGGCCTCGGTTATTACAGCCGCGCCCGCAATTTGCAAAAGGCTGCAAGGGTTGTGGTGGAGCAGTACGACGGGGAATTGCCGCGCACCTATGCGGAACTGTTAAAGCTCTGCGGTATCGGCGCCTATACGGCGGGGGCGATTGCTTCCATTGCTTACGGAGAACGCGTTCCGGCAGTGGACGGCAATGTGCTTCGCGTGCTTTCCCGTGTGACCGGCTCGTACGATGACATTGCAGAGCAGGAAACGAAACGGGCGATGGCCGAGGCATTGCTTCCCGTAATTCCGCCGCGCGCGGGAGATTTTAATCAAGCCTTGATTGAAATCGGGGCAACCGTCTGCATGCCGAACGGGCTCCCGAGGTGCGACGCTTGTCCGCTTGCATTTACCTGTGTGGCGTGCAAACGGCATTTGACGGACGAGCTTCCGGTCAAAAGCGCAAAAAAGCCACGTAAAATTCAGGAAAAAACGGTGTTGCTCATCGGTGACGGCGAGCATACCGTTCTTCACCGACGTCCGGATTCCGGTCTGCTTGCGGGATTGTTTGAGTTTCCCAATACGGACGGTCTGCTTCGGCAGGAGCAGGTGGCCGACTACGTGCGCACGCTGGGGCTTGAGCCCGTACAGGTGCGGGAGTTGGAGCGTGCAAAGCACATTTTTACGCACATCGAGTGGCAGATGGTCGGTTATGCGGTGCGCATTTCCCCGGAGTTCGACGGCTTTTGCGAGCAGTCCGGAATGCTGTTGGTGGAGCATCGGACCTTGCGCGAGGAATATGCCGTTCCGTCTGCTTTTTCCGCATATATGAAATATTTGTAACAAATGCGATGCACTGCGACCGAAAACAGGACAGAAAGAGGAGAGGTCTTTATGAAGCATATTTTCATCATCAATCCCGCCGCCGGGAAAGAAAATTCCTATGAAACGATTCAAAGGGCTCTTGCCGAGCTGGACGGGCAAGTGGACTATGAGCTGTATCAAACACAGGCGCCCGGAGATTCCACGGCATACATTCGAAACTACTGCGAAAAATACAGGGAGCCCGTTCGCTTTTATGCCTGCGGCGGTGACGGAACACTGAACGAAGTGGTGAACGGTGTGGTGGGCTACCCTCATGCCGGCGTAGGTTGTTATCCCTGCGGCACCGGTAACGACTTTGTCAAATACTACGGCGGAAAGAAAGCATTTTTGGATGTCAAGGCTTTGCTCGAGGCCGAGGAGGAGTACATCGATTTGATGCGTGTCGGCAACAAATATGCCATCAATGCGACGCATTTCGGATTTGATTCCTGCGTTGCCAAAACGATGATGGACGTGCGCCGCAAGAAGCTCATCGGCGGTTCCAATGCTTACACGACGGGTATTGTGGTGGGCTTACTCAAGGCAATGAAGAACCCGTGCAAGGTGACGGTGGACGGTGAAACGGTCAATCCGGAGGGAACCATTCTTTTGTGTACCGTGACCAACGGGCAGTATGTCGGCGGTGCTTTTCGGTGTGCTCCGCGCTCTCTCGACAACGACGGGCTGTTGGAAATTTGTCTGGTTCGTCCCGTGTCTCACATCACCTTTTTACAGTTGATGAAGTCTTATACCGAGGGAACGCATTTGGAGAACCCAAAAATTCAAAAGTATCTGGAATATCGCCGAGGCAGGAAAATTCAAGTGGAGGCGCCGGACGGCTTTGTTTATTCCTTCGACGGTGAGTTGATTGCGCAAAATCGATTCACCGTTGAGGTAGTACACCACGCCGTGCGCTTTGCGGTGCCCAAAAACGCCAAGTGCTTGCCCGGGGCATTGCACGTTCCGGCGGTGCAACGAGACGAGGTGCAAGAGGACGCACCGCAGACGGCCGCATATGTCTGAACAGAGCGGCTTTTTTGCGGAGCGAAGCCTTGACGGTCTCGGTTGCCTGCGGGACGGGGACTACGAGCAGACGCTGGAACGCCTGAGTACACTGCTGCCGCAAAATCGGGCGGACGTACTTGCTCTTTGCCGCAAAGCATTCGATGACGGAGAACAGGCCGCGCGGCAGGATGACGGGATGTCCGATTGGTCGGCGCTTCTTGCGGAGCAAAGGTCTTTGTTGAAGGCTGTGGAGCAGGAGGCTTCCGACATTCATTGGGATGGCGGCTCGCTCTTTCGGCAGGCGCTTTCCTCGGATGAAAAACGCACCGTTTGCCGAATCTTGACGCTTTTGGAGGAGCTGGAGCAATCGCTGAAGCTGCTGTGCGGCTCCTTGCACCTCACGGAGCAAGCTCTGCAAGCAGAGCTGAGAGAGACAGACGGGGTGTTGGCGTTTTTGCGTGCGGTTCGTCTGGTGGCGTCGGAGGATTCGGAGCTCGTTTTCCTTTGTGACGCTGCCGTTTCCCGCAGAGAGCAACTCCGTACGCAACGGCAGTTGCTTTTGGCGCGGGTGAACGGGAGCGGAGCATTGCTGACACCGTTGGTTCGGCAACAGCTTCCGTATGCATGCAGGCAAATTCTGCGTTTGGCGGAGTTGGACGATACGGAACACGACGGCAATGCTCGGGAGCTGCTGTCGGTGCTTTCCTCGTTGTCGGAGGCGGCGACGTCGGTGTTATTGCGGTGTGAGGAGCGCTTATTTGATGCAACCTCTCGAAGGTGACGGCTTTCTTTTCAAGGAGAGCCGTCATTTTTTTGTCGAAAACGGAAAATCAAGGAGACAACGAAAGAATTTGCTTGCATTTTGCGGTATTTTGCGATGAAAACTGCGAAAAAGCAGGAATATTTTTTCAGATTATTATTGAATATGCTTTTTTTTTGTGGTAGAATATAGAGGTATTCGGGCCTGCTTTTCGGGAAGGCGGGCGTTTCAATTGACAGAATGGGGGAAAAACAATTGCTTAATCGGTTCTTTTCAGCCAATCTAATTGCAAATTCGGAAATTACGGGCAGTCATTTGTGGATTGCCGTGGCGGTGCTGGCCTGCCTTCTGGGGGCCGAAATCGCCTGCATTTGGATTTTGTGCTCTAAAGTGAAAAAGGCACACGCGGACAAGCTTCGGCATGAAAACGGGGCAGGCTCCGACAACAATTTTCACAGCTACGGTTTGACAGGAGTCATGATGCTCGGTGCCGCTTCGCAGACACCCTACATCGCATTGCTTGTGCTTTCCGCACTTTGTGCTTTGGCGGCATTGGTGTTTGCCGTTTTGATGATTGTTTTTCGTGTAAAAGGGTACGACTATGTATCCGTGCATCGCCTCGAAGAGGAAGCGGAGCAAAGCAAGCAGTCGGAGCGTGCCGAGGTGCCTTCTGCACCGGAGGAAGCGCCGCAGAGCACTCCGTCGGCGGAGGAATGCGAGCCCTTGCGTGCTTTTGACGATTCGGAGGAGCAGCGTCAGGATGCGTATGTCTGCGACGAGGAAGCCGTATTCGACGAGGAAGCGGAGCCCGAGGAGGAGTCTGTCGTGACGGAGACGAACGCGGAAGAGGAAACCTCTGGGAAAACGGAGCCGACCGAGCGATTTGTTGCCGCAGTGGAGCAGCAACCCATGGCTTCCACATACGGTGCTCCCGTATTTGCGGACGGAAGCAAGCCCTACAAGGTAGTGGAAAAGACCGTCACCGAAACCTACAAGGAAGTGGTGAAGGAGACACAGACACCGACGCCTGCCGCGCAGAACGGAGGAACGGGTAATGCCGCAACCGATGCGATTTTGGAGAAGCTGACCGACCTTTTGGATTTGGAGCTGCAAAAACGCAAGGGGGACCAATCCGACGGGGACGACAAGGACAAGAGCGTTTCCACCATGGCGCACGCAGACGAGGCGGAAGCATTCTCCGAGGATGACGAGGAAGAGGATGAGGACGAGCTTGACGATGCGGAGGATGCGGAGGACGCAGAGGAAGCAACGGATGAGGACGATGCGGATGATGAGGCTTCCGACGGTGAGGACCGCTTTACGGGCAACGAGCGTATCATCGGCTTTGACGAGGAGACGGGCTGCTATATTGTGGCACATTACCGCAAGAGCTTTGAAGCAAAGCTGATTCAGTCGCGTCCCAATATCAAGCATTATTACAGCGAATTGAAAAACGCGTTGCTTTCCTACAAGGGGACCAAGAGCCGCATCAGCTGGAATGCCGACAGCTTCCACAACGGACGGACCCCCATTGCGAAAATCAATGTAAAAACCAGAATTTTGGAGCTTTATCTGGCATTGGAGCCGGAAAGCCTGGACGGAACTGTTTACCGCGGCCAAAACGTGGGGGATAAGAAAAAATATGCCGATACGCCCTTCCGTTATAAAATTCGCACGCCACGAAAGTTCAATTGGGCAATGGAGCTGGTGCAACGCACCTGTGAGGAGCACGGGCTTTCTCCCATTGACATCGAAAAAATTGCCTACGAGGAGCAGTATCCCTTCGACACCACCGACAATCTGGTGCAGCGCAAGCTGATTAAGGAATACATTCGCGAGGAAAAGCCCGCTACCTCCTTTGAGCTGGCGCCTGACCATGTGACGCAGGTTCCCGAGGAGGACAGCAGTGTGATTCCCGCCAACGCCAACTTCTCCTGGGAATTTGACAATGATATGCTCCGAGAGCAGGAGGAAGAGCCTGTGTCGGAGCCCGTAACAGAGGAGACGGAACCGGCAGCCGAAGAGGATCCTGCCGTGCAGGAGGAGCCCGCGCAGGAGCCTGTGCCGACGGCCGCTGCAACCACGGTGCTGGAAAAAGAAACCGTGAAGGTGACCGAGGTTCACTACACCGAGCGCTACTATGCGGACGCGGCTCCCGTTTACGAGCAATATATCACCAGCACCGAGCCCATTGAGGCGGAGGCGATTCCCGCAGATGCGGAGGTGCAAACGGCGGAGCCCGAAGAAACTTCTGCCGAGGAGACACCGAGGGCGGAGTCCGATGAGGATGAGCATGAGGAGCCGGCGGAATACGAAGAACACCTTTCGGAAGAATCGGAAGACGCTGCCGAGGCCTACGCTTCGTTCGGTGATGCCGACCCGTTTGCCGCTTACCGTGAGGAGGATGAGAAATTTTCCGAGACGGAGGAGTCGTTTGAGGATGATGCGGGCGACGTAACCGCGGAGTCCGCTTCCTACAATGTCGAGGAGGATGCCTATTGGACCGACGGAGAGGACCGAGATGTCTTTGAGGAGGAATCGGAAGGTTTCGACGAGAAAGATGACGGCGGGGAAGCCGAAGCGGCGGAGGCTTCCGACGGGGAGGAGCCGGAGCCTGCTTTCGATGAGGAAGACGAAGAGCCGCAGGCTCCGTCCGAAGCGCCGACAATCCCGGCCAATCCTTCTGTGGCGGTGGTGGATATTTCCGCCGTGGAGCAATACTTTGACGAAGGCGACACGGTGTCCCTGGAAACGTTGAATGAAAAGGGACTGGTGCTTCCCACGGCAACCGTGCTCAAGCTGTACGCCTCCGGCGATGTGACAAAACGCTTGGCGGTGGAGGCACACCACTTTACTTTGGATGCCATTAAAGCAATCAGTGACGCCGACGGCGACACCGTGATGATTCGATAAAAGGATGGGTACCGAAATGTTGAAAAAAGCAATGCGAAAATTTTATATCATCGGTTTGCTCCTTTTGGTGTCGGTGGCGACGGTGTTGAGCGTCAGCGCCGAAAACGGATACCATTCGGTTTCGGTGTCGTATGCCGAGGGATGCGACGAGGAGATGGGCCTCATCGGCTTGGCGGGTCTGCAATCCGATTCCACCGGTACAAAATATTTGTCCGGCTCCGAGGTTACGCTGACGGCCGTTCCGAAAACAGGCTACAAGTTCATCGGATGGTACAACACCCAAACGGGTAAGATGGACAAATCGGAATCCAAATGGACCTTTAATGTGACTCAGGATTGCTCTTATTACGCCAAGTTCGAGCCCTGCGTTTACAACATCCATTACAGCATTCCCAACGAGGATTGGGCGGGTATGAACCACAACGGAAAGGTGGAGACCCATACCTACGGTCAAACCACGTCTATCCCGAATCCCACTCTTGCCGGATATGAATTCAACGGTTGGGTTATCGTACGGGGAACCGACCGCACCGAGCCCAAGCGCGATTTGAGCCTCGGTCAGTGGGATTATACCTCGGACATTACCCTGGAGCCCAGCTTTACCCCCCTCTCCTACAATGTGGTGCGTCATGACTATGTGATTTGCGCCGACGGAAGCATCAGGGAAGTGGGTATTCTTCCCTCTGTCGATTCACCGTGGAAGGCGGAGATGGATCAAAAGGTGGACGGCAAGCACGATTTCGGCGCTGCCGAGCCGAATTATCAGGGCTTCTACTTTGATGCCGACAATTGCGTGGTGTTGAATGCGGCTCCCACCGAGCAGGAAATCAAGCGGTATCTTGCCGAGGGAAAAAATATTGTCACCTCCTGCAAGGTGAACACCAACGAGAATATGAACGTGGTGCAGCGTTACTATCTTCCGTATATTTACGGCATCACCTATGATTTGAGTTGTGAGGATGCCACTCATCGGACGCCGCCCGTCACGCATACGTACAGCGCAAACACGGAGGTCCCGAATCCTACTCGCGTGGGCTACGTTTTTGCCGGTTGGTACATTAACGGAAGCGAAACTCCGTATGCAATCAATCCGTCGAATAACGAGCGGCTGACGCTGGGCGCCACCGATTATCTTGCGGACATTACGCTGAAGGCGATGTGGACGCCGGAACGGTACAACATCGATTACCAGCTGGTTGGAGGACACTTCCTCGACGATACGTTCCCGACGGCGCACGTTTATGATGTGGACACCGTCGTTCCCAATCCCGTGAAGAAGGGGTACACCTTCCTTGGCTGGAATGTAAACGGAGCCTTTGTTGCCGTGAATACGTCCGAAGGGGAGAGCCTGACGCTGATGGCATGCACCTATTTGGACACCGTCACCTTGCAGGCTGTTTGGCAGGCGAATACCTACAATATTACATTGGACGGCAACAACGCCACCGTGACGGGAACCGACCGAGTGGTTGCTACCTTTGACGAGCTGCTTTCCTTTGAGGAATTTATTGCTCCCACACGGTTTGGCTATACATTTGACGGCTACTATCTCGGCGATGTTTGCTATGTGGATGCAAACGGAACTGCGGTGAAGGAATGGGATGTGGACAGCGATTCCACGCTGCTTGCAAAATGGCTTCCCAATCCGCACACCGTCACCTTGAACATGGCACATGTGCTGTCCATCACCGTCAACGGCGTTCCTTATGAAATGGGCACTCCGTTTGATACTGCTTTCGGCAGCACCTTGACAATTTCTTTTACCACCGAAAGCGGATATAAGCTGGTGAAGTGGAACGGTGCGGTTGTTACGCATACGCAAACCTACACCTATAAGTTTACATTGGACAAGGATGAGAATGTCGTCCTCACCGGTTTGGTGTTGCCCGTGGCAACCACACCCGCTTTTGCGGTAGATTACTGTTTGGAGCAGTTCTTTGTGAACGGCGGAATTCCCGCAGGCACCTACCGTATTTCCAACGGTACCGCCGTGCTGACCTTGGTGGTGGCGGAAAACGGCAGCATGAGCGTGGACGGCCATCCTGTTTCATCGGTAACCGTTCCGGATGCGTTCTTCGGCAGCACCGTTACCGTTGTCAAGTGCGGGGACGGAATCGCCACTGCAGACAGCGAGCCGATGAGCATGAGCCTTGCACAAAGGCCGACGCCCGACATTGCGTCTCTGCTGGAAAAAATCCTGTCGGACTACGATTCGGTTGCGGTCACATTAAAGCAGTCTTCGTTGACCTACACCTTTGAGTATGCCATTTCCATGGATGCGGACGGAAAGACGTTGGTATGGCAGGATTCCAACACCTTTGAGAACCTGATGCCGGGCACAACCTATTATGTATTCGTTCGTGTAAAGGCGGCGGAAGGGGAGTACCCCCACAGCGAAGCCCACCGCATGGAAACCAATACGTATTGGAGCGATTATTTCTCCGAAAAAATCGCAGCACTGGAGGCCTTGATTCAAGACGGTGACGGGGATATGGTGCGTGCCTTGATTCAAAATGCCATCAAGGAGGCCAACAATTTGGCAAAGCCGTCCGCCACCTTCTACCAAGAGCTGGAGGGCATCTACAACCGTGTGCTGGCGGAAATTGAATTTGCCAGAACTCAGGACGGAAAAATCGCACAATTGAAGCAGTTGTATAACGCATTGCTTGCTACCGACGCCTACACCGAAAGCGCTCGGCAGATGCTGAAGCTGATTTACGAAAATGCGTACGCCGAGATTGCGGCTTCCGTAACCGAGGGCGCGGTGGTCAAGGCTTATGAAAATGCCTGCGCACAGATGTATTTGGTCAAAATATCCTATTTGTATGGGGAAAATATCAAATTGGAGAGCCTATTGGGGCTTTCGCAGGATGTAAAGCTTTCTGTTTTGAGGTTGACCGATTTTGCCTCTTGGAGTGAAGCCATCGCAAAATCCGTTCAAAACGGGAACGTGACCTGTTACGGCGAGGAACAGGCATTGAAGGAATTGTTGGAGGCTTTGCAAACGCAGGATGTTTTGGCTGCGTACACCATGCGGCTGACGGACGAAAACGGAACTCTGTCCGTTTTTGAAGGTCAATTCAAGATTACCTTGCTGCTTCCCGATGAATTGAAGGGAGTGGATGGCTTGCGTGTTGCGTTCTTCAATCATCAAACCGGGACCATCGAGCTTCTTCCCACCGAAAGCGACGGCACTTATCTTTACTTTACCTGCAATCGCATTGCGGACTTTGTCATTTTCGGTGATTCCACCGTGGATTTGACCGCACTTTGCGTGATGCTTTCCGTCACGCTGCTGTGTCAGCTCATTGCCATTGCCGTTTTGCTGGTTCGCCGTGCAAAATATGCAAAGAGCGCACGCAGCTACGCGTTCCTGCCGGTTGTTGCGCTGACTGTTCGTTTTGCCCCCGCCGGAAGCCTTTCGTTGGCTCTGATTTTGAGCGGCTTGGTCATTCTGTTGCAATTGCTGCTGATGTATTTGCTCTTTTCCTCCGGAGCGGTTCTTCGTTCCAAGAGGAATCGTGAGGAATATGTGATGCACCGCCAAGACGAAAGCTTTACTTCTCAAGAGCATTCCGTACAGGCGCCTCACGAGGAAGAGCCCGTGCTGACCGCTTTGACCGAAGAGGAAATTGCCGAGGATGAGCGGTACGAGGAGCTTTATGAAACCTCCGAACCGTCGGAGGAAGCCCCTGCCTTTGCCGCTTTCACCGAGGAGCCTTCGGATGACGTCCGAGAGGATGAGGAGGATGCACAGGAGGATTCTTCCTATGGGAAGGAATTCTACGAAGAAGACGCCAATGACGAGGATTTCATCGAGCCGGCTGCCAACCCCAAGTATTTTCTGCCGGAGGACGATGACGGCTTTGTGTCGGACGGCGACGAAGCGGAAAACGAAGCGTCGGAGCAACAGGTATGGCTTGAGGACGGAGAATCGGTGCTTGAGCCGGAGGGTGAAGAATATGACACGGATGCTGTAGATGTTCTTTACGGTGACGATACCGAGGAGATGCCCGAGGGCGTCGAGGACGAAAACGTCGAATACGACGAGGTCTATTCCGATGAAGTGGAGTACGGCGAAGAATTCTCGGATGACGAGGGCTCCTTCGATGAGGACAGTGTGCCCGTGTACGCCGATGAGGATGCTGCGGAAGCGCAGCTGTACGACGGGGAGGAATGGCCTGCGGAGGACTCGGAAAACGGGGATGCTCCGTCGGAGCAAGCCGAGGATGACGGCACCGTGCAGGACGATTTCTACCGTTACGAGGAGTAACAAAAAACAAATCGGAAGGAGTTGCGGGTGCACCGCGGCTCCTTCTTTTTTCAACCTTGCAGACAAAACGAACGGCTTTTGTCCGGCACGACGAAGCTTGTCCGCTTACTTGAAAAGAATTTCATTCGGATGCGCCGAAACAGAAAACATTTTCGTTGTGCTCCGTGCTAAAATATAGGAAGAACAATCAAAACAGAAGGAGTTATGAACATGAAAGCAGTTGTATTGTACGGCCCGCATCGGGTAGACATCGGAGAGCTTCCGCTCCCGGAGCTTGCCGCAGGGGAGGTCCGCGTTCAAGTGGCTTATTGCGGCTTGTGCGGAAGTGATTTTCACAAGGTGGAAGGAAAAAAGAATACCCATCCCGTGCGGTATCCTGTCGCATTGGGCCACGAGATTTCGGGCGTTGTGGCGGCGGTCGGAGCGGACGTGCGGGAATTTCGGGTGGGGGACCGTGTCACCGTTGACCCGAACTGGAGCTGTGGAAAGTGCGAATATTGCAAGGCCGGGAAGCCGTCCTTTTGCAAAAACGGACGCGGAGTGGTCAAGGGACTGGCGGAATATGTGACTGCGCCCGAGGAAAATGTGTATCACCTGCCCGCTCAACTTTCATTGCGTGCGGCAGCCTTAACCGAGCCGCTTGCATGCTGCTTGCACGGAATGGACCTCTTGGATGTTCGTCAAGGGGAACGCGTGGTATTGGTTGGATTCGGAGCAATCGGCGCAATCATGCTGCAATTGCTGCGACATGCCGGTGCCGGTGAAATTGCCGTCATTGAGTATCAGGAGGGGCGGCGTGAGGCGGCGATGAGCCTCGGAGCCGATTACTTTTTCCCCTCGCAGGATGTATCCGCCATCGAGAATTATGCGGAAGAGCGGGTGGTGGATAAGGTCATTGAGTGTGCGGGACGCTGCGAGGCGCATGAAATCGCTTTGCGGGTGGCGGGAAGGGGCGCCACTGTGGTGCTGTTCGGTGTTCCCGATTCCGCGGCCAAAACTCCCGTTTCCTTCTATGATGCCTTTTCCAAGGAGCTGACCATCAAAACCTCGTACGTCAATCCTCATACCACCGCGCGTGCCGTCCGTTTGTTGGCATCCGGTGTGCCGGACATTGAAAAAATTCTGTCCGCCGAAATCAGCATGGAGGAAGCCGTGTCGGAATTCCGTATGCCTCAATACAGCCGCAGAGGAAAGGTTTTGGTGCGCGTCAATCCGTCACTTGAAAAATAACCTTGCCAAATTTCCTTCTTTGTGTTACAATAGAGGAAAAGAGAGGTAGGGGAGAGGTTTCATGGAAATTTACTGTATGCCGTCACAGCGGCTGTCCGATTCGGAGCGTGCGGCGGTAGACTACATCAACAAGCAACAGTGCATCATCAATTTGTTGTCCATTGAGGACGTTGCGCAAGGAGCGTTTGTTTCCAATGCCACCGTTTCACGCGCCATTCGCAAATGCGGTTTTTCGTCCTTTCAGGAGATGAAATTCCGCCTTGCGGAGGAAACCAAGCAAAATACGGAAGCCTACCAAATGAATCGGGTGCTTTCCATGTCCTACACCGAGTGCGTGGAAACCATCAAGCAAATCAACATTCCGTCGGTAATGGAGATTGTACGCTTCATCCGCAGTGCGTCGGTGGTTTACATTCTGGCCAACGGACTCACCGAATTGATTGCAAAGGAATTTGCCATTCAGCTTCAATGTCAAAAAATCAAGGTTTGTTTGATTTCCGATTCGGAGATGATGCGAAAAATGGACCTGTTTGCCACCTGTGACGACGTGGTTGTCGTTTTGTCGGTGAAAAATTCCACTCCGGAGCTTTCCATCGGTGTCAGACTTGCCAAGGCGGCACATGCAAAGGTGGTAACCTGCTGCTGCACACACGGCACCGTTTTGGATGAGCTGTCGGATATCATTCTTTACGGGTATACGCAGCCCATTTACCCGAACCGAATTTTCGGGGGAACCTCCCGTTTGGCATTGATGATTATGACGCGAACCATTGTGGAATACATGGCAAGCGAAACGGAGGCCGAATAATGCTGTGCCTGTGAGCGATACCAAACAAATCTTCGTTTTGACGGTGCCGACACCCTTGTAGGCAAGCCGAGAGCCGAGCGTGACGCTCGGCTCTCTTTGTCGGTGGATGGGGAAAGACCCTTTACAGACGGATGAATTTTTAACATTCCTGTTTTCTGCGCAGGCGGGCAGAGCCTTGCCCCTTGATGTTTGGTTGACGGTACCGTGCGCTGCTGCCCAGAGAAGCCTCAATGCGCAAAAGACGGTTGTATTTTGCCACGCGCTCGCTTCTGCACGGAGCACCGGATTTGATATAAGGCGCATTGACGGCAACGGCAAGGTCGGCAAGGGTTGTGTCCTCCGTTTCGCCCGAACGGTGGGAGAGAATGAAGGAATATCCCGCGTCCTTGGCACAGGAAATGACCGATAAGGTTTCGGAGAGCGTGCCGATTTGGTTCGGCTTGATGAGAATGCTGTTTCCCGCTCCGTGACGGATGCCTTCCTTCAATCGCTTTTCATTGGTGACAAACAGGTCGTCTCCAACCAGCATGAGCTTTCCGGAAAGGCGAGCGGTCATTTCACGCCATGCATCGAATTCCCGTTGGTCCAATCCGTCCTCGATGGAGAACAGGGGATATTTTTGCGCCAGCTCCTCATAATAGTCAATCAGGCTTTGTCGGCTGTATACCCGTCCGCGCTTTGGCATGCGGTAATTTCCGTCCTCACAATACCATTCTCCGGAGGCACAATCCAACGCGATTTTGACCTGCTCGGTGCGGTAGCCGCTGGTTTCAATGGCGCGGCAGATTAAATCCAATGCCTCGGTGTCGTCCTTCAAATTGGGCGCAAAGCCGCCCTCGTCGCCGACCGTCGCGGAATAGCCCTCATTGCGTAAAATTTTTCCGAGTGTGTGATAAATTTCACATCCGATGCGTAAGCCCTCAGAAAAGCTTTCCGCCTCGATGGGGGCAATCATAAATTCCTGAATTTCAACATTGTTGGAGGCGTGCGCACCGCCGTTGAGAATGTTCATCATGGGGACGGGCAAGCGGTTGGCACCCGCACCGCCCAAATAGCGATAAAGCGGGAGATGATACCAGTTGGCGGCGGCGCGGGCGCAGGCAAGAGATACCGAAAGCATGGCGTTGGCTCCCAAGCGGTTTTTGCTTTCCGTGCCGTCCAGGTCACAGAGAATGCGGTCGATTTCGCTTTGCTCGGAGGCGTAAATGCCGGAAATTGCCGGAGAAATTACCTTTCCAACATTGGAGACGGCATTCAAAACACCCCTTCCAAGGTAGCGTCTGCGGTCACCGTCTCGCAGCTCGCAGGCTTCGTAGATGCCGGTAGATGCACCGGAGGGGACGCTTGCGACGCCGACGGTTCCGTCGGACAGAAATACCGTGCTTTCCACGGTCGGGTTCCCGCGCGAATCCAAAATTTCCCGCGCACAGCAACGAACGATTTGAGGCTTATTCATATTTCATCTTCCTTTCATGCAGTCCTTTGATACGTCCTTATTATAGACCTTTTCAAAGAGGCGTATTCAGAAAAAATCTTTGCACCATGCAGCGACTTTCGACATATCTTGACATTGAAGGAGGGAAGCTCATGAATCGTTTATACCGTGAAACCGAATGCACTGCGCTGTTGGGCTCTATGACGCAGGCATTGCAGGCGCAAGCCGTTTTGACGGAGGCATCCGTTTGTGCCTCGGTGGTCAAATCGGAGGATGTTACGAAACGGAAGGGATGTGCCTACGGGGTGCGGTTTCCGTGCGGATATGCGCCCCTTGTCAAAAAAGTACTGAAGGATTCCGGGATTCGCGTACGGTCTTATCGGGAGGCTTCGGATGATTTATTTAGATAATGCCGCCACCTCCTTCCCGAAGCCGCCGGCAGTGCTGGAGGAGACGGTGCGCTGTATGCGGGATTATTGCGGAAACGGCGGCAGAGGCTCCCATTCCCTGGCGCTTGCGTCGGCCGAGGCCGTTTTTCGCTGTCGACAGGCGTTAGCGGGGCTGTTTGCGTTTCCAAAGCCGGAAAATGTCATTTTTACATGGAACGCCACCATGGCACTGAACATGGCGCTGAAGGGCTTGCTCCATCGCGGGGAGCATGTACTGCTTTCGGATATGGAGCACAATGCCGTTTTTCGTCCCATATACAAGCTGGCAAAGGAAGGGGTTATCAAATATGATGTTTTTCCGACCTTTCCGTTGGAGACGCAGGGGCGGGACGAAAAAATCCTTGCGGGAATCGAACGGCTGCTAACCCCGAGAACCAAACTGTTGGTTTGTGCCCACAGCTCCAATATTTGCTCCTCCGAGCTGCCGTTGGAGAAAATCGGAAGGCTTTGTCGCAAAAAAGGCTTGTGGTTTGTAGTGGATGCGGCACAGTCGGCGGGGCATCTTCCCATTGACATGTCTAAAATGCACATCGATGCGCTATGCGTTCCCGGGCACAAGGGACTGCTTGGTGTGCAGGGGAGCGGAGCGTTGCTCTTGGGGGAAGGAATTGTTGCGGAAACCATTCTGGAGGGCGGAAACGGTGTGAACTCCCTGGAGGGAAAAATGCCACAGCTTGCGCCGGAACGGTATGAATCCGGTACGTTGCCGACACCGTCGATTGTCGGTTTGTACGAGGGAATCCGTTTTGTGCAGAGTGTCGGTGTCGAGCAAATCGGAGAGCACCTGCGTCGGCTGAACCGAAAACTGCAAAATCGGTTGACGGAAATGGAGGAAATTGAAATTGCGGTGCCGAACAGTATCGGCGGGGTGTTGCTGTTTCGTTCCGAGGTGCTCCCGGCAGACCGATTCGGCGAAAAGCTGAACGAGATGGGATTTTGCGTGCGCACGGGCTTTCACTGTGCGGCGTTGGCACACAAAACTCTGAAAACGCCGCCCGCCGGAGCGGTACGCGTCAGCCCGAGTATTTTTACCACCGCGGAGGAAATTGAACTGTTTGCAGACGCCGTACGGGAAATTTTGCGTGAACAGCGGCGATGAGGAAAAAGCAATGTTACTTCCGACGGAATTCCGTTGCGGAACGGGGTGTCGATTGCGGTCGAAGCCCCGTTCCGTTTTGCGTTTCGTACGTGCGGACAAGCCCTTTTTTTTTGCTTTGCCGCATAGAATGCACCGTTCATTTATATAATACATTTGAATTGCTGTCGGAGCGTTTTTCTTCCGTACAACCTTCCAAAGAGTGCTTTTCCTCCTTGCTCGTGCTTTTTGCATCTGTTTTTTTGCGAAATTAGCACTCTTTTTTGATGTTTACAAATTGTTCATAAGAAAAACCAAAAAAACTATTGACAAAACGGGGAAAAAGTGATAAATTTTAATCATAGATTTAGCACTCACGGTTTTTGAGTGCTAAAAAGCCGAATGCGGAACGAAAGGAGCGGTTTGAAGGATGAGTGTTGAGGCCAATGAGCTGTCCAATCGAAAGAAATTGATTTTGAAAGCGATTGTGGATGCGCATATTGAGGGCGGTGAGCCGGTCGGCTCCAAGTATATTCTGCAAAATCAGCAGCTCAACTGTTCGTCTGCTACCATTCGAAACGAGATGGCGGAGCTGGAGGAAATGGGGTATTTGGAACAGCCCCATGCTTCGGCGGGCCGTGTCCCCAGTGAGCTCGGTTATCGCTTTTATGTGGACTCCCTTTTGGAGCATTACGCCATGACCGCAAACGAGATTGCGCAAATCAACGATTTGTTGCGGATTAAAATGGGAGAATTGGACCAAATTCTGCTGGCGGCATCCAATTTGGCATCCAATTTGACCAATTACACGGGCATTGCGGTTAAGCCGAAGATGGGCTCGGTGAGCATTGGCAAATTTGAAGCCATCTACATCGCTCCCGACCATTATATTCTGGTTGCGGTTGCTTCAACCGGAACCGTCAAAAGTAAGCATTTGCATACGACTCTCCCGATTACGCAAACGACGGCCGAGCGGCTGACGGCGGCATTGAATGACCATTTCACGGGATTGTCCGCCAACCAAATTACCCTTTCCGCCGTCATGGATATGGAGGTGCAGATGGGGGAGGAGAGTGCGCTGGTTGCGGACCTTATCAAGGCAGTGTACGCATTGCTGCAGGAATTGGACAACGGAGAAATGCGTGTCAGCGGTTTGGACCGGCTGTTGCAGTATCCCGAATACAGCGATGTCGGTCAGCTTCAGGAATTGCTCGGAGCACTGGAAAAGAAGGACGAGATTTTGGAGCTGGTCTCTCACGGAGACGGTGATGGCATCAATGTGGTCATCGGCTCGGAGAGTCGCGTGAAGGTGATGAACAATTCCGCACTGGTGTTCAAGCCGATTATGCGGGACGGTCACCCCGTCGGCGCCATCGGCATTCTCGGACCGCGAAGAATGGACTACGCTAAGGTACTCGCAACGCTGGAGGGACTCAGCGGAAATATTTCGGATATTATTCAAGTAAACAATCAACTGAACGGAGGAATCCCCGATGGAAGAACGTAAAAATACCGCTCAGGCAGAGCAGGAAGCTGCGGTGGAAGAAGCAGCGGCAGAGCAAAAAAATGCAAAGCCGGAGAAAAAGAAAGCAAAAAAACCGGAAAGTGAACTGAAAAAGGAGCTGGAGGAAGCACAGAAGGCGTTGCAGGAGAACAACGATAAATACTTGCGCATGATGGCGGAATACGACAATTTCCGCAAGCGCAGCGCCAAGGAAAAGGAAGGCGTTTATGCGGACGCATACAGCGACTGCATTGCCAACATTTTGCCCGTGTTGGACAATTTGGACCGTGCAAGCAAATCCGATAATTTGGAGGCGGTCAAAAAAGGTCTGGAAATGACCGTAAAGGCATTTGAGGACGCATTGAAGAAGATGGGGATTGCCGAGGTGGAAACAAAAACCTTTGACCCCGCTTTGCACAATGCAGTGATGCATGTTGAGGATGAAGCCTTCGGCGAATCCGAAATCGTAGAGGTATTCCAAAAGGGATACGCAAAGGGAGACAAGGTTATTCGTTATGCAATGGTAAAGGTTGCAAACTGAGGTCCTTTCCCGACAAAAACGTTTATCATTTATTTTCTATATATTCTGGAGGAATTTTATTATGGGAAAAATCATTGGTATTGACTTGGGTACAACAAACTCTTG
>CAZWXE010000030.1:0-19286 GCA_964638045.1 uncultured Ruminococcus sp.
GTGTCGTTCAACTGGATAGCGACCTTATCGGGCAGGTTCTCCAGCGTTGCGTAGACGGCCATGTGGTCGCGAATGATGCTTTGAATGGAGGCAGACACCAAAAAATACTGCTGTGTCAGACGAAGCAGCTTACCCTCGGTATGATTGTCGGAGGGATACAGCACCTTGGAGATGATTTCCGCATTGTTGTTTTCCTCCAATGCTTTGGTGTACTGTCCTTGAGTAAACAGCCCCATGTTGAAATTTTGAATGTTGCGTGCGCGCCACAGGCGCAGTCTGCTGACGGCGGAGCTGTCGGCCCCGGAAATCATCATGTCGTAGGGCACGGCCTCAACGGTTTCGCAATCCTCATACAAAATTTCGCAATGCCCGTCTCGCCAAACCTCCTTGACGTGTCCGCCGAAGCGCACCTTGTAGAGCCGATCGGTGCGCGGCACCAGCCAAACGTCTCCTCCCGGGAGCCAGACGTCGGGGAGCTCCACCTGCATGCCGTCCACAATCATTTGACGGAACAAGCCGTATTCGTAGCAAATGGAAAAGCCCGTGGCGGGGTAATCCAAGGAAGAAAGAGAATCCATGAAACAGGCGGCAAGACGGCCGAGACCGCCGTTGCCCAGCCCTGCGTCCGGCTCACATTCATAAAGCTCCTCCAAATTGAAGCCGAAGGAGCCGAGGGCCTCGGCGTATACCTCGGAAAGTCCGAGGTTGCAAAGATTGGTTTTGAGAGAACGTCCGAGAAGGAACTCCATGCACATGTAGTACACACGTTTCGCGCCGGCACGGTTCACCTTCTTTTTGTACTCGGAACGCTTTTCCGAAAGAAGGTTTTTGACGGTGATGGCAGCGGCCTTGTACATTTGCTCGGTGGATGCCTCCTGTGCGGAGCAGCCGAAATGGCGTTGCAAAATGCCCTCCAGCTGTTCGCGGACTTCGGTACTGTTGGGGTGATCATTCATGATTGTTTGCCTCCGTGGGAAAATGGGAAATAGGGGTTACATCGGCTCGGCTCCGTCCAACTCGCCGTACATTTGCAGGTACTTCTCCGCCGATGCGCTCCAGGAGAAGTCGGTTGTCATAATTTTGCGTACCAGCTTTTTGCGCAGCTCCGGTTGGTCATACAGCTCCAACGCAGCTTCAATGCGGTCGGAAAGCTCCGTTGCGGAATAGTTTGCAAATGTAAAACCGTTGCCGTGCATCGTCTTTCCTTCCATCCAGAAGGGCTTGATGGAATCGTACAGGCCGCCGGTTTCCCGCACCACGGGAATGGCGCCGTATCGGGAGGCAATCATCTGCGAAAGCCCGCACGGCTCGCTCTTGGAGGGCATGAGGAAGATGTCGGTGGCGGCATAAATGCGTTTGGACAGCTCACGGTCATAGGTCAGCATGGCGCGAACCTTTTCGGGGAACCGTTCCTCCAGCTCCGCAAAGAAGTGCTCGTAACGCTCCTCGCCACGCCCCAACACCAACAGCTGAACGTCGTGGTGCAGCAAGATGTTGCACAGGCAATCGGCCAGCAGGTCGATGCCCTTGTGAGATGCCAAACGGGAAACCACCGAAAGGAGCGGCACCTCGGGGCGCTCCGGCAATCCGACCTCCCGCTGCATGGCCTGCTTGTCAATCAGCTTGCCGGTCATGCTTGTCGGAGAAAAGGTGGCGGCAAGGGATTTGTCGGTTTTCGGCTGATAATACCCGTCGTCAATGCCGTTGAGAATGCCGCGCAGCTTGTCGGAATAACGGTTGAGGATGTGGTGCAGTCCGTGAGAATATTCGGGTGTGCGAATTTCCTCGGCATAGCGCGGGCTGACGGTGGAAACGCGGTCAGCGCACTCGATGGCCGCCTTCATCAAATTGATGCAGCCGTTGTAGTCCATCAGTGCGCGTTCCTCCTCGCCGAGCGCAAAAACGTCGCCGAGGATGGAAAAGTCATACTGCCCCTGGTACTCAATGTTGTGAATGGTAAACACCGAGCGCATATTCCGATATTCGGGGCACCGACTGTATTTGACGCGGTGATAAACGACCGTCAGCGCGGCCTGCCAATCGTGCGCGTGGAGCACGTCCGGATAAAAGCTCAATCGGCTCATCATTTCCAGAACTGCCATGCAAAAGAAGGCGTAGCGTTCGCCGTCATCAAAAAAGCCGTAAAGCGACGGACGCTTGAAGTAATATTCGTTGTCAATAAAGTAATAAGTGACGCCCTTGCGTTGCAAGCTGTAAACACCGCAATATTGCTCACGCCAAGCAAGCGAAACGTAGAACACCGCCTCCTGCTTCATCTGTCGGCGAATGTCCTCGGAAACCGCTGCATACAGCGGAATCACCACGCGAATGTCCGCATGCGGAGCGGCAGCGGCAAGTGCGGCGGGCAGAGAGCCCATGACATCGCCGAGCCCTCCCGTTGCGGCAAAGGGCATTGCCTCGGCACCTACAAATAAAATTTTTTTCATCCTGTATACCTCATTTCGGCATTTCTCTTTCTGAAACATTGCTTTGCGCGGAGCGCGACGAGGGCTCCGCCTTTGCAATCGCGCCGCCTTTTACAAGCGTGCGAAGGCTTTCGGCAAAATGCACTTGTTTTAAACGGTCATTCCCTTGTCAATAAAAAACGGCATGGTTTCGTGCCCGGAAAGCGTTCGGCCGTCCTTGATGACCACGTTCTTGTCGGTGATGACGCAATGGAGGGAGACCGACGAGCCAAGGTAGGTGTCCTGCAACAAAATACTGTTGCGCACGACGCAATTTTTGCCTACGTGCACGCCGCGGAACAACACGGAGTTTTCCACGGTGCCCTCAATCAGGCAGCCGTCCGCAATCAGGCTGTTTTTGACGTTTGCTCCCTCCATGTATTTTGTGGGGGCGCTGTTGCGCACCTTGGTGTAAATTTGTCGGTTTGCATTGAACAGCAAATCGTGACGGGGGCCTTCCCGCAGCAGCTCCATGGAGTGCTGAAAATAGCTCTCCAGCGAGGATATTTTGGCATAATAGCCGTCAAACTCGTAGGTGCGGACATCCCTCTTTTTGATATATTTCGGCAGTACATCGTACTCAAAGCTTTTGAACCCGTGCGCGATGGAGTCGGCAATCAGTGCTTGCAGGTCGCCGCGTCGAATGACGTAGATGTTGGTGCACAGCCTTGCGCTTCTTCCCTTCGGCTTTTGATAAATCGCATCGACGACCCTTCCGGCTTCGTCCGTCTTGAGCAAAACCGTGCTTTCGTCCGGACGGATTTGCTCCGAGGGAACGGTTTTGGTGACAACCGTCAGGAATGCTCCGGATTGAACGTGCGTGTTCAGCACGTCGCGCAGGTCGATGTTCATGATGGTGTCGCAGTCGGTTAACACCATAAATTCGCTGTTGCAGCGGTTGATGAAGTTGACGGAGCCGATGAGCGCCTCCAAACGGTTTTCATATAGCTTCCCCGCAACACTGTTTTCGTATGCGGCAATGTAGGGAGGAAGAATTTTGATTCCGCCGGAGCGCCGTGCCAGGTCCCAGTCCTTGCCGTTTCCGACATGGTCCAGAAGGGACTGATAGTTGTAGTGCGTAATCATGCCGATGGTTGTAATATCGGCGTTTACCATGTTGGAGAGCGCAAAATCCACCAAGCGGTAACGGCAACCGTACGGAATGCTTGCCATGGTACGGCGCCGCGTCATTTCCGGGATGCTTTGATCGTGAATATTGGAAAAAATCAAGCCTGCTGCTGTATTCATTTTTCAGTCCTCCTCACTCTTCCGAAAGCATTGCGCCCGCGGGAACACGCTGCCCCGCCGCGACGCAAACGTCCGCGCCCACTACGGCAATGCGGTCGGTGCTTTCACGGGAATCGCCCACCGTCGCATTTTTTTCGATGTGAACACGCTCATCCAAAATGGCGTAGCGCACACAGGCTCCGTCCTCGACCACGGTACCGTTCATCAGGACGCTGTCCTCCACCACGGCACCCTTGCCGACATAGACGCCCTCGCCCAGCACGCTGTTGCGTACCGTGCCGTAAATTTCACACCCGGCCGTCAACGAGGAATTGACCACCTGTGAGCTGTCGCTGACAAATTGAGGCGGCTGTGCGTCGTGGTGACTGTAAATGCGCCAATCCTCATCCAAAAGAGAGAGGGTCGGCTTTTCGCCGAGCAGGTCCATGTTTGCTTCCCAAAGCGAAGCAATGGTACCTACGTCCTTCCAATACCCCTCAAAATCGTAGGCGAACAATCGCTCCCCCGCGTTCAGCATGTTGGGAATGATGTTTTTGCCGAAATCGTTGGCGCTTTCGGGGTCCTTATCGTCCTCGGCAAGATAATGCTCCAATTTCTTTTTGTTGAAAATGTAAATGCCCATGGAAGCCTTGTTGCTGTTCGGGTGCTCGGGCTTTTCGGCGAATTCGGAAATGGAATTGTCCTCGCGGACGCTCATGATGCCGAAGCGGCTTGCCTCCTCCCACGGAACCTCCAGCACGGCGATGGTGCAATCCGCACCCTTGGCCTTGTGTTCATCCAGCATTTTTGCATAATCCATTTTATAAATGTGATCACCCGACAAAACCAGCACGTAGTCCGCATCGTAGCGGTTGATGAATTCCATGTTTTGCCAGATGGCGTTTGCGGTGCCCTTGTACCATGCGGCGCCCGTGTGCCCCTGGTAGGGGGCCAGAATATGAACGCCGCCGTAGGAACGGTCCAGGTCCCAGGGCAACCCGTTCCCGATATATTCGTTTAGGAGAAGCGGACGGTACTGCGTCAGCACACCGACCGTATCGACGCCGGAGTTGATGCAGTTGGAAAGGGGAAAGTCGATGATGCGATATTTTCCGCCGAAGGAAACCGACGGCTTGGCTGTCTTTTTGGTTAAGGCGTACAGACGGCTACCCTGTCCGCCCGCCAAAAGCATGGCGACACATTCTTTTTTTTTCAGCATGACTGAGACCTCCTATTGTGTATCTGTGTTCTTTTTGACGATTTACGGGTACATCGGAAGAGCAGTGCCGACAGAGCGGGCACCCGAATGCGAATGGCGGACGAATATCCGCGGAGCATGCAGGGCTCGGTTTTCAACCGTCCTCGGTTGACGGTGCCGCCTCCGCCGAAGCGTTCTTCATCGGTGTTCAAAACCTCCTCGTAGAGCCCCGCGTCGGGCACGGCAAGCAGAAAATCGTTTCGTTCTTCCGAGCCGAAGTTCAGTAGTACCACCAGCTCCTTGCCGGCCTTGTCGATGCGGCGGTAGGAAAAAATGCTTTGCTCACTGTTGTCGGCATCGAGCCATTGAAAGCCGTCCCAGGAGTTGTCCTGCTCCCAACATTGCGGGTGCGTCAAATACAGGTGGTTCAGCTCCGCCGCAAACAATTGGAACTTGCGGTGCATTTCGTAATCCAGCAAAAACCATTCGATTTGCCCCGCGTAATCCCATTCGCGAAACTGTCCGATTTCATTTCCCATAAAATGGAGCTTTTTGCCGGGATGCGTCATCATGTAGGTCATAAACAGGCGGTCTCCCGCAAATTTTTGCGCATATTCCCCCGGCATGCGGTCCAACAGGGAGCGCTTGCCGTGTACTACCTCATCATGGGAGATGGGGAGAATGTAGTTTTCGCCGAAGGCGTAGGTGAGGGAGAAGGTCAGGCGGTGATGCTCACGCTTGCGTTGCGCTTCCTCCTGCTGTGCGTAAAACAGGGCGTCGTTCATCCAGCCCATGTTCCATTTAAAGGTAAAGCCCAAGCCGCCGTTTTCGGTGCCGGTGATATTCGCCCAGGCGGTGGATTCCTCCGCAATCATCGGCACATCCGGAAAGCTTTCCCGCATGACGGCATTCAGCTTTTGAAAAAAGGCGATTGCTTCTAAATTTTTGTTTTCGCCGTACACGTTCGGCACCCATTCCCCGGGGCGCTTGTCGTAATCCAGGTACAGCATGGAGGCAACGGCATCCACGCGGAGCCCGTCAATGTGATATTCCTTTGCCCAATAAAAGGCATTGGAAATCAAAAAGCTTTGCACCTCCTGCCGGCCTACATCGAAGCATCTGGTGCCCCAGCCCGCGTTTTCCATGCGGTCGGCGCCCTGGTATTCGTACAGCGGTTGTCCGTCAAATTCGTAAAGACCGAAGGCATCCTTCGGGAAATGCGCGGGGACCCAGTCCAGAAGCACGCCGATGCCCGCCTCGTGCATGGAATCCACAAAGCCCATGAACTCCTGCGGCGTGCCGTAGCGGCAGGTGGGTGCGTAGTAGGCACCCACCTGATATCCCCAGGAGCCGTCAAACGGATGCTCGGCGATGGGCATCAGTTCGACGTGTGTGTACCCCATTTGCTTGACGTATGGAGCAAGCTCGCGGGCAAGCTCTCCGTAGCTCAGGCAGCTGCCGTCCTCGTGACGCATCCACGAGCCTGCGTGAAGCTCGTAAATGTTGATGGGCTGAGACATTGCCTGCTTGCGTGTGAAGTGCTTTTTTCGGTAGGCGAGCCATCCGCTGTCCCTCCAGGAATAGCCGCCGATGTCGTAAATGACAGATGCTGTTTCCGGAGCCGGTCGCATACAAAAGCCGTATGGGTCTGCCTTGTAGCGCTCCGCCCCGTTGTTTCGGTTGCGCAAATAAAACTTGTAAAGCATTCCCTCGCGAGCAATGTCGGCATCGACGGTTGCCTGCCAGATTCCCATCTCGGTGATTTTCTCCGCCGGATGTGCGTCCGGGCACCAGTTGCAGAATTCTCCCACCACCGCAACGTAGGAGGCGTTGGGAGCCCATACACGAAACACCCACGCCTGTCCTTCTCGGTGTACGCCGAGGTAGCGGTATGCCTCACGGGTAGAGCCTTGATGAAAATAATAGGGAGCCAATGCGTCGGCAGCGTTACCCGACGGCGGGGAGCTTTGATTTTGTTGTTTCATAAGCGACTGTCCTTTCCGTTTTTGCTTCCGTCCGCGGACTTCTTGCGGAGTACGTCTGCGGGCTCCTGCGGCAACTGTCGGCATGCAATCCGCAGCTTGGGCTGCCCCGCAGGTGTTTTTTCGGTGCTTGCTTCGGCATTTTTCGGCTCCGTTCGCCCCTTCCGAAGCAACAAAAGGTTTCTCAAGTGAAATTGTACCATATACTACAAAAAAAGTCAAGTGCTTCCGCATATTTTTGTCCAAAAGTAACTATTTTTCATCCGAAGGCGGGAGCCGAAAGGAGTGGGGCGAAGGATGACGGATGAGATGCCGATTTGTACATGACGCTCCCGCAAAAGGCGGGCGAAAATTTGCGCCAAGGAAAGGATGCACCCTTTGTTATGCGTTCTGCCAATAGTATGGCCGCAAAGCGGCAGGCACATCCGCGTGCACCGCTTTTGCAAAAACAAAAATTGTCCTACACGGGACACATTGCATTTTTTTGCATATACTGGAGCATATGAAAAAAGCAATTCGGATATGAACGAAAAACATGTTTTGTTATTGCAATATTTGTCCGAACATGGTATAATATGCGCAGAAAGCCTTGCGGGGCAAGTCTTTGGGCAAAGCCCACGGTATGCGTTTGCGCATACCTCTGCGCAATTGACGGCTTCGCAAAAATGCCCTTGCGAGCAAGCATTTTTGCTTCGTGGTATGATATGTGCAGAAAGCTTTGCGGGGCAAGTCTTGTAGGCTCCTGACACACTTTATTAAAAAACGGCCGTTTGTCAAACTGTATAAATTCGTCAGCCACTTTTCTCTTTGAAACCAAAGGCACAAAGAGAAAAGTTTTCAAAAGAGAAATGCCGAAAAGGAAATTTCGCCGCCTGCGGGCGTCGAGGAGGGCTTCGCGCCCTCCACTGCGCAAGCTTTTGAAAAAGCTTGACCAAAACCTTTCGTCATTTTGAAAGTGTTAAAACCGTTGCACAATTGACGGCTTCGCAAAATGCCCTTGAGAGCAAGCAATACATTACAAATAAGCGACGTTTTTTGCTTTTCAAAACGTCAATGCACCGAAAGGAGAGTTGTCCGCATGGAAGAACGCTATACCCTATATTCCACTCTGACCGAGTCCGAGCAAAAACGCGCGTGGGCGGAAATCAATCTCGGTGCATTGCGTCACAATTACCGCATCCTGCGTCGGGAGACGGCGAAAAACAACCCCGCCGTGTGCTTGATGGCCGTTGTCAAGGCGGAAGCGTACGGCCACGGCGCTCCTGCCTGTGTGCGGACGCTGTTGGAGGAGGGCTGCTCCTTTTTTGCCGTTTCCTCGTTGGAGGAGGCTTTGGCTGTGCGCCGCACCTGCGATGCACAGGGGCGCTCTGCCCGCATTCTGGTGTTGGGGTACACCGCGCCCGGCCTTGCCTCCGTATTGGCAAAATATCACATTGAGCAGGCGTTGCTTTCCTTTACGTACGCCATGTCCCTTGCAGAGGCGGCGCGGCGAGCCTCGGTGGCGGTGCAGGTGCACGTCGCCGCGGACACCGGCATGAACCGCATCGGCTTTCCCGCACACAACGGTGCGGAAATTTCCGCAACCGCCGCGGAAATCGAACGCGTTGCCGCGCATCCTTCCCTCTCCCTTGTGGGCATGTTTTCCCACTTTGCACAGGCCGACGAAGCTACTCCGTCTGGAACGGAGAGAACCCGGGAGCAGGCCGAGCGTTACCGCGAGCTGAAGGAGCTGCTGGAGCGTCGGGGGCTTTGCATTCCCTTTCATCATCTTTGCAACAGTGCCGCCTCGTTGTACCGTACGCATGATTATTACAATGGTGTGCGCATCGGAATCCTGCTTTACGGCGGGCGTCCGTCGGGAGAAACGGGACTTCCCTTGAAGCCTGTCATGAAGCTGAAAAGCGTGATTTCCCACCTGCACCGTCTGCTTCCGGGAGAGAAGGTTAGCTACGGCGGAGATTTTTCCTCCGAGCGGGAGCGTATCATTGCCACCCTGCCCATCGGCTATGCCGACGGCTTGCTGCGCGAATACAGCGGTGCGACCGTTTGCGTGCACACAAAAGAGGGGGACTGTGCCGTTCCCATTGTTGGACGCATTTGCATGGACCAATGCATGCTGGATGTCACCGATACCCGTGCCGCAGTGGGAGACTGCGTCACCTTTTTCGGCAACGACGAGCATTCGCTGCACGCCTATGCCAAGCGCGCGCACACCATTGACTACGAATGCCTGTGCCTGATTTCCTCTCGCGTGCCGAGATATTATATTGATTCCACCGCTTCCCCATGCAAAAAAGGAGATTGAAATGAACCGTTGGAAGTTAAAAAGAACATACATCCTTCGCAGCCTGTTGCTTTGCGGCCTTTTGCTGCTTGCCGCAATCGGCTTGTGCGCCTGCAAAAGCACGGCGTTCCCATCCGTCAGCCGCATCACCTCGGTGACGGTGAATCGGGAAGGAACCGTTTTGCAGGTGAAGGCGGAGCTGAGCGCGCAGGCATTGCAAAAGCATCAGGGCAAGCAGTTGCTTCTTTACGCCCTGATGCCGGACGATTCCGTTGCCGACATCAAGGACAAAACGCCTATTGCTCAATGCAAGGCAGAGCGTTCCCCCTCCTTGAAGGCGGAGCTGGACGGTGACGATGCTTGTGCGCAGTATTCCGCCTATGTGCTTGTCGGAGAGGACGGTGCGTTGTTGGACGAAACGCCGCATTACATCGACAATCTTTCCGCACTTGCCGAAACACGCGGACAGCAGCTGTGGGACCGTGCGCAAAAGGGGCTTTGCTTTGACGACGCTTCCTCTGCGGCGGCGCTCGGCTGTATGCTGGGGATGACGGAGGTGCGCGTTTCTTCCCTGCTCTCCTCTTTCGATTTTGTCGAAAACGAAGTGGAAGCCGCTATCCGTCCGGACGTTCTTGCCACGTTGGACCGTGCCGTCGGTGATGCCACGGGCAATCAAATGCAGCTTTCCCTGCATTTGAAATTTGACCGACGCATCGCATTTTCGCAATGTACCGCGCTGTTGGATTTTTTGGTGGCCCGCTACAACGGCTCCGAGATGTATGACCTCGGCACTGTTTACGTTTCCACCGATGCCTCCTACACCGCAACGGAAACCGCGTCCCTTGCGCACATTGCAAGCATGGCGCTTACCCGTCATCGCGGAGCGGGACAGCTTTACATTGTTTGCTCCGCAAGTACGTTGACCGCCCAAAAGGTATTCTTCTCGGAGCTCCTTGCCCAAGTGGACAAGCTGGGTGGCTTTACCTGGGGAGCCGCCGTTGTTCCCGCTTTGCCTCAGGATTTGCTTTTGTGGGAAGCGGATGAGCGGCTGCAACGGGAAAACGGAGAGGACGGCGCCGACAGCGAGCTGAGCGACTTGATGCTGCCGGGCAAGCTTTCCGCTTTGATGACGCAGTTGAAGTCTTATGATGGGACACAGCCATCCTCCTTTGTGCTTTGCAATTTGCGCTTTCCCTATGCGGACGGGGAGCTTCGCGCCGCTTCCTATGCCTATGCATATCGACAGGCGATTGCGGCAGGAGCGGATGCCGTTTATTACGGCGCGCACCTGAGCGACAGCGAGGGCGTGTTGAATGCCGACGGCACGTCCAACAAAATGACCGCCCTGTTTTCCGAAATCGACCGCGGACTTTCCGCCGAGCAAAGCTATCTTTGCTCCTCCGTCATCGGGGATGCATGGCAAGCCGTTGCCTCCGCGGAAGCCGTTCGAAAAGAAATTGTCGGCACCGGAAGCTTGCAAAAGCCGCACGGCTCGCTTTCCGTTTTGGCGGATTTTTCGGATAAAACCCTCAACGGCTTTTCCGCCTTTCGCCAAGCGGAGGAGCCTGCGGTGCGCAATTCGGCGGTTTGGTCCGCACCGGTGCTGACCTCCTGGATGGAGCAGCCCACCGCTTACGGCGGATCGGGAATCGGATGTTGCTTTGACAACACCGCCGATATGAAAAACGCACTTTCCCTGTCTGTGCGGGTACTGCTGCAAGGTACTGCGGAATCCGCACCCACGCTGCGTCTGCGCTTGTGGGGAACCGACCGCACGGGCAAGCTGTTGACCTATTCCGCCGAGCAGGCTGTTTCCGCGGACGCATGGCAAACCGTCTCGTTCTCGGTTTCCTCCTTCTTCTCCGAGCTGTCCGACACCCACCCTTATACTTTGACGTTGGAGGTGGTGAACGACGGTGACGGCGCCTCCTCTCCTTCCGCGGGACAGGCCGAAAGCGATGCTTTTGTGCTTTGGGTGAAGGATGTGCTGTACAGTCGCCCCGAAAACGGCGGCAACGGCTTTCTTCCCATCCTGCTTGTTGCGGGAGGCGTTGCGGGCGTTTTTGCCGTAACCGTTTTCCTCTATTCCTTCTGCACATCCCGCCGCCGTCGACGTCGCTGACGGAGAAAGGAGCACGACATGCCATCGAGAATCAAATACGAGGTGAAATCCATGGATTTCACCTTCAGCACCGACAGAAACGGAAGTGCGAAAATTGAATTCTACCCGCATCTTCATCGGGAATTGGAGTTGGTTTGCCTTTGGGAGGGCGAAACCGTCGCATGCGCCGATTCTGCCAAATGTACCCTGCATGCAGGCGATATTTTTCTTTCCTTCCCCAATCAAATTCATTACTATGAGACAAAAAAGCCGGAACGGTTTGTCATTTTTTTGATTAAGCCGGACCTGATGCCGGAGCTGGCCGAAATTTTTGAAAGCGGAGTGCCCGTTTCTCCTGTGCTTCGAGGGGCGTTGGAGCAGCCGCGCATTCGCTTTTTGGTCGAAACGCTGGTTTCCGTTCGGGAAGACAAAAATAATCCGCTGCTCAAAATTCGGCGACGCGGATATCTGCTGGCACTGTTTTCGGAGCTTTTGGAGCAAATGCCGTTGGAGCAGCTCCCCGTGGGAGATTCGGGAGCGGTTCGTTCCATCGTCGCCTTTTGCACCAAGAATTATGCGGAGAATCTTTCCCTGTCCTTGCTGGAAGAAAAGCTCCATTTGAACAAATATTACATCTCCCACCTGTTCAGCGGAAAGCTGGGCATGCGATTCAACGATTACATCAATTTTCTGCGCGTGTCCGAGGCCTGCAAGCTGCTGACCTACAGCGAGGAAAGCATCACCGACATCAGTACCCGTGTGGGCTTTAACACCCTGCGCACCTTTAACCGCGCCTTCCAAAAGCAGACGGGTACTTCCCCGTCCGAATTTAAACGTGAGGTGCAACGGCAAGGCTCCTCTGCCAATCCGTCCGCCTCTTCGAAGCGTACCGCCGTTCGGAGCTCGTACGCGGACGGCGACGATTAACCGAAAGCTTGTATTTGCAACAATTGTCCGAAATCAATCCTCAGGAGGCTTTATTATGAGCGACATCAAAAGCATTGCACTGGCACCGTCCGGTGCCGATAAAATCGCATGGGTGACGGCCTTTATGCCCATCCTCAATTCCATTGAAGCACAGTTTGCCGAGACAAAGCCGTTTGCAGGCAAAAAAATATCCATGTCCATTCATCTGGAGGCCAAAACCGCTTACCTTGCAAAGGTGCTCCGCGCGGGAGGCGCCGAGGTGTTTGTCACCGGATGCAATCCCCTTTCCACGCAGGATGATGTGGCGGCTGCTTTGGTTGCCGAGGGCTTTGAGGTGTACGCGCGGCATGGGGTATCCGACGAAGAGTACCGTCGGCATTTGATTCAAACGCTTTCCTGCAAGCCCGACCTGTTGATTGACGACGGAGGAGACCTGCTCTCCCTGCTTCACGGCGAGTATCGCTCCCTCGGAGAAAGACTCATCGGCGGCTGCGAGGAAACCACCACGGGCATTCATCGCTTGCTGGCACGCGAGAAGGCCGGGCGGCTGGATTACACCATGATTGACGTCAACGATGCCGATTGCAAGCACCTGTTTGACAATCGCTACGGTACGGGGCAATCTACATTGGATGGCATTATGAATTCCACCAACCTGATGATTGCCGGAAAAACCGTGGTGGTTGCCGGCTATGGCTGGTGCGGAAAAGGCCTTGCCATGCGCGCGAAGGGCATGGGAGCGGTGGTTGTGGTCACCGAGATTGACCCTGTGAAGGCCATTGAGGCCGTGATGGACGGCTTTACCGTCATGCCCATGGACGAGGCGGCGAAGGTGGGAGATTTGTTTGTGACGCTGACAGGCTGTGCCGATGTCATTACCAAAAAGCATTTTGAAGTGATGAAGAACGGCGCTCTGTTGGCCAACAGCGGCCACTTTGACGTGGAAATCAACAAGAACGACCTGCTTGCCCTTTCGGTGGAAAATTGGGAACGCAAGCCCAACATTCGAGGATTCCGCATGTCGGACGGACGTGTGCTGAATCTGCTTGCCGAGGGACGCTTGGTCAATTTGGCGGCAGGAAACGGACATCCCGCGGAAATTATGGATATGTCCTTTGCCATTCAGGCAAAGTCGCTGGAGTACCTTGCGGCAACGGCAGGGACGCTTGAGAAAAAAGTATATTCCGTTCCCGCGGAAATTGACGCGCAGGTTGCGCAAATCAAGCTTTCCTCTCTGGGTGCGCACATTGATGCGCTGACAAAGGAGCAACGGGAATATCTGGAGCGCATCGAATAAATTCCGGTGCAAAAGGAAAATCAAGCGCAATCGTTGTCATGCTGTTGCGCACAATTTTACCTGAAACAGCAATATTTGTCTTGTTTCTTATTTTCGGCAAAAGAGGTACCTTTATGCAAAAAGAAGCTGTCCTTCCGTGCAACAAAACACAGGTGGCTGTCATCGGCGCGGGCCATGCGGGCATCGAAGCCGCGCTGGCTTCGGCAAGACTGGGAGCGGATACCGTTTTGTTTACCATGTCCTTCGAATCCATCGCCAACCTTCCCTGCAATCCTTCCATCGGCGGCACTGCAAAAGGGCATTTGGTTTATGAAATTGATGCCCTGGGCGGAGAGATGGGGCGTGTTGCGGACCTTGCGACCCTTCAATCCCGCACCCTGAATTCTGGCAAAGGCGCCGCGGTGCGCAGCAAGCGCGTGCAGGTGGACCGCAAGCAATATCAGAAATTGATGAAATCCGTTTTGGAAAGCACACCGAATTTGCGCCTGCTTCAGGCGGAGGTGGTTTCGGTGAATGCCGTCGAAGCCGATGCGGAGCGCAACCGCAAAAAAATTGCATCGGTGGTTACTCGCCTCGGAGAGGTTTGGGAATGCGAGGCCGTGGTCATTGCCACCGGAACCTACTTGGAAAGCGCAATTTTTGTCGGTGACGTTTCCTATGAGGCGGGGCCGGACGGATTCCTGCCCGCCAAAGGTCTTTCCGCATCTTTGGCAAGCCTCGGCATTTCTCTGTTGCGCTTTAAAACCGGTACGCCTGCCCGCGTGAAGCGTTCCACCGTTGATTTTTCAAAGCTGGAGCTTCAAGAGGGAGAAGCACATCCGCTTCCTTACAGTGCGCTTCATTCACGGGAGATTTTTGACGGTTTGCAACAAATTCCCTGCCACATTGTTTATACCAATGCCGATACGCATCGCGTCATCTTGGACAACCTCAAACGCAGCGCGCTTTATTCCGGCAAAATCCACGGAACCGGTCCCCGTTACTGTCCCTCCATTGAGGATAAGCTGGTGCGCTTTGCCGATAAGGAACGGCATCAGCTCTTTGTGGAGCCGATGGGACGTGACACCGAAGAAATGTACATCCAAGGCTTTTCCACCTCCTTGCCGACCGATGTACAGTGTAAAATGCTGCACTCATTGGAAGGATTTGCCAACTCAGAAATCATGCGATACGCATATGCCATCGAATATGACTGTGCGGACCCGCTTGGTATGACCGCTTCCTTGGAATTTAAGGCGGTGGAAGGCTTGTTCGGCGCGGGGCAATTCAACGGAACCTCCGGCTATGAAGAAGCCGCCGCACAGGGGCTGGTTGCCGGAATCAATGCCGCGCGGAAGGTTCTCGGAAAGCCTGCCATGCTGCTGGAGCGCTCCGGCAGTTATATCGGAACGCTCATCGATGATTTGGTTACAAAAGGAACCTCCGAGCCCTACCGCATGATGACCTCGCGCTCGGAATATCGGCTGCTGTTGCGGCAGGACAATGCCGACCAACGTCTTACGCCCATCGGCCATGAGGTCGGACTCATTGACGATGCTCGTTATCAACGCTTTTTGGGAAAGAAAGCGCTTCTGGAAGCCGAGAAGGAACGCTTGGAGCATACCAACGTTTCGCCGCTGAAGGCAAATCCGTTGCTGGAACGTCTCGGTGTGCCGCCGTTGAAATCCGGCGCAACGCTTGCGGATTTGCTCCGCCGTCCTTTTGTGACCTATGCTTCATTGGCTGAAATCGATTCGGAACGTCCCGAGTTGGATGAATCGCTCTGCCTCACCGTGGAAACCGACATCAAATACGCGGGATATGTCCACCGTCAAATTTCCGATATTCAAAGACAGCACAAATTGGAAGAAAAAATGTTGCCTACCGATATTGATTACGCGGCCATTAAGGGGCTACGCATTGAGGCGGCGCAAAAGCTCAACCGAATTCTCCCTACAACCATCGGGCAAGCGTCACGCATCAGCGGTGTGAACCCTGCCGACGTGTCGGTTTTGCTGATTTATTTCGGAATCAAATAAAAAAGGAGAAATCTCATGCTTTTTGACGAATTCGAAGGGCTGTTTGCCGCGGCTTTGCAACGAAACGGCATTTCACCGCTTTCGCGCGAGCAAAATGAATCTTTTTTTGCTTTTACGCAGTATTTTACGGAGGTCAACGCCCACACCAATCTCACGGCAATCCGCGATGTGGCCGATATCATCGACAAGCACTATGTGGATTGTCTGGCAGTTTCCGAGCAGATTCCGAACGGTGCATCAATCTTGGATTTGGGATGCGGCCCCGGCTTTCCGTCAATTCCGCTTGCCATTGCGAGGCGAGACCTCTCCATTGTTGCTTTGGACAGTACCGATAAGAAAATCCGCTTTTTAAAGGAATCGATTGCCATTTTGAAGCTTTCCAACCTCACCGCTGTTTGCGGACGTGCGGAGGATGCCGAAATTCGAAAGCAAATCGGGCAAAAAGAGGTTGTAGTCAGCCGAGCAGTTGCGAAAATGTCGGTTTTGAGCGAGCTTTGCCTGCCTTATGTAACCGTTGGCGGAAAATTGATTGCAATGAAGGGCGCAAAAGCGGATGATGAATTGGAGGAAGCAAAGAATGGCATTCGAATTCTCGGGGGCGGTGAACCGATTGTCATTTCCTCGGAACTTCGTCTGCATTGCAACGCAAATGAAAAAAGAGCATTTGTTGTTGTCCCCAAGCAAAAGCCGACACCTGCGGCATATCCGAGAGCCTACGCCGCCATTTTGAAAAAACCACTTTCATAACCAATTATTGTTTCACGTGAAACATTCCGTCAAAGCGCAACGGCGATGTTTCACGTGAAACTTTTTTATTTGGGTTTCAAGTCTGATTCAATCGACTTCCTACGAAAACGCAACATTCAGAAAAAGCGGATGTTTCACGTGAAACATCCGCTTTAATCGGTGCGCTTCAAAGATGACTTTAATTTCATTTGCATCATGTTTCACGTGAAACGTTGCTTTTTCGAAAGCTGATTTTGATGCTTCAAAAACTTTTTACATTTGTTTCTTCTTTAATTGAACAGAAGTGTTGCATTTGAGGACAAGCTATGGTATAATAAATACAAAGAACCTTGCAAAGCCCGCAGTATGCCGGCGTATATCCTACATATTGACGGCTTCGCAAAAAATGTCCGTGCAAGCAAACATTCTTGCTTCAAAATTGACCATAACACCCTGTTCATCAGAGAAAGGAATCAAAAATATGGGAAAAATCATTGCATTTGCCAACCAAAAGGGCGGTGTCGGAAAAACCACCTCTGCCGTTAACATTGCCGCTTCCTTAGGAATTCTCGGTTATAAAGTCCTTTTGATTGACCTTGACCCGCAAGGTAATGCAACCAGCGGCGTCGGCGTCATCAAAAAGAATTTGAAAGCCACCGCATTCGAGTTGCTTACCACCGAAGCATCCGTGGCCGAGGTTGCTTTGCAAACCAAATACAACAATTTGTCCATCATCGCCACCAATACCACTCTTGCTCGTGCGGAATATGAGCTCGGAGAGGCCGAAAACGGCGAATTTATTATGAAAAACAAGTTGGAGAATGCCAAAAGCAATTACGATTACATCATCATCGACTGTCCTCCTTCGCTTGGAATGCTCACCGTCAATGCAATGACCGCATGCGACGGCGTGGTGATTCCCATGCAGTGCGAATTTTTTGCTTTGGAAGGGCTTTCTCAACTGATGTTTACCATCAGCCGCATTAAGATGCACTACAACAAAAGCTTGAATGTCACCGGCATTCTGATTACCATGTACAACAATCGTTTGCTTCACTCGGTGCAGGTCATCAATGAGTTGAAAAAGCATTATGCGGAAAAGCTGTTTGAAACAACCATTTCCCGCAACGTCAAGCTTTCCGAGGCGCCCTCCTTCGGCTCTCCCATATACTATTACGAAAAACGGGCAAAGGGCGCTACCGAATATATGAACGTTGCCAAGGAATTGGCAGAGCGCATTTAACCGCGGGAGGAAAGTCATGGCAAAACCGAGAAGTGGATTGGGACGTGATTTTTACTCTTTGCTGGACGATAATGTTTTGGCGGGCGACAAGGCGAATGCGGCAACCAATCTCCGCATTGCCGATGTGGAGCCGCGTCGGGACCAGCCCAGAAAAAGCTTTCCCATGGAGTCGCTGGAGCAGCTTGCCGAATCCATTGGGCAGTTCGGCGTGTTGCAACCGATTATCGTTCGCGAGAATGCGGTGCTGCAAGGAAGCTATGAAATCATTGCGGGGGAGCGTCGTTGGAGAGCGGCAAAAATGGCGGGACTCAATGAAATTCCCGCAGTCGTTTTGGACGGAGACGAATTGAAGGCGGCACAGGTGGCCGTTATTGAGAATGTACAACGCGAGGATTTGAATCCTTTGGAGGAAGCGTTGGCATACGAAACCCTGATTGATCAGTTCGGCCTAACGCAGGAGCAGGTTGCCAAGCAGGTTGGAAAAAGTCGCTCCGCCATCACCAATTTGCTGCGTTTGTTGGACCTGCCCGATGAGGTTTTGGAGCTATTGCGCAACGGAAGCCTGTCGCAAGGGCATGCAAGAGCCCTGTTGGGGCTGAAGGACCCGGAGAAAATGGCACCGTTGGCCCAGCGCATCTTAGAAAAAGACCTGTCGGTTCGTGATGTAGAGCGCACCATTCGGCTGATGAACTATGCATCCGAGCATGACGAAGAACAAGAAGAGGAAACCTTGACGCAACGGCGTGCGTATATGCACGACCTTGAGCACCGCGCTGTCGGTGTGCTGGGACGCCGTGTGCGTATTCTCAAAACCGCAAAGAAAAAGGTTGTAGAGCTGGCGTACAATGACGATGAGGACCTGGAAGCATTGTTGAAAAGCATTTGCGGAGACTCGTTCTTCCAAGAAGAATAACAAACATAATTATGAACAAACTATGAACTTTGGCAAAGGTAGGAGAAAACCATGTTAGACATCAAATATATCAAGGAAAAGCCCGAAGAGGTCATTGCGCGATTGGCAAAAAAAGGCAAGGACGGGAGAGAGGATATTGAAAACATTTTGCGCTTGGACAACGAGCGCCGCGCCATCATCACGGAAAACGAAGCCTTGAAGGCGGAGCAAAACAAAACGAACAAGCTGATTCCTCAGTACAAAAAGGAAGGCAAGGATGTTGCTCCGATTTTTGCCGAAATGAAGGCGCTCGGGGCAAAAACGAAGGCGAATGACGAGCGTCTCAAGGAGGTTGAAACGCAGTTGACCTCCTTTATGCTCGGCTTGCCTAATTTGCCCGATGAGGATTTACTGCCCGGCGGAAAAGAGAACAATGTTCCTCTGCGCTACTACGGGGAGCCGCGCAAGTTCGACTTTGAGGCAAAGAACCACGTGGATTTGTGCACCGATTTGGGGCTGATTGATTACAAGCGCGGAGCAAAGCTTTCCGGCAACGGATTTTGGATTTACACCGGTTTGGGCGCACGCTTGGAGTGGGCCTTGCTCAACTATTTCTTGGACTATCACTTCGGAAACGGCTATCAGCTGCAGCTGGTTCCGCATATGTTGGGCTATGAATGCGGACTGACCGCAGGTCAATTCCCGAAATTCAAGGATGAAGTATATTGGCTGGAAACCGCCGAGGACGAACGCCGCCGTTTTATGCTTCCCACTGCTGAAACCGCGTTGGTTTCTCTTCATCGGGACGAGATTTTAACCGAGGCAGAGCTGCCTAAGAAGTATATCAGCTACACCCCCTGCTTCCGCCGTGAGGCCGGCTCCTACCGTGCCGATGAGCGCGGAATGGTTCGCGGGCATCAGTTCAA
>CAZWXE010000031.1:0-18906 GCA_964638045.1 uncultured Ruminococcus sp.
TCGCCTCCCTTGTGTAAAGGGAGGTGGCAAAAATCTTTGATTTTTGACGGAGGGAGTGTAAAACATCCGTCAACCGCATTCCTGCCGGACACTGCGCACTTTCCCGCCCGAGATTCTTTTGCTCCGCAGTTCGACTTCGGAAGTCGCTGGCGACTTCCTTCGCTCAGAATGACACGGGCGGGACTGCGTTTGTTGTGTTACCCTGAGCCAAGGGCCAGCCCGCAGTCGAACCCGCAGGGCGATGCGCAGCATCGGGGTCTACTGTTGTCTTTCACCTTTTTTGTCAGCGTTGCAGAGGTTGGTTGAAATCGGGTGTATATGCCGCAGTGGACGCGGAACGGTCCTGAAAATATCCGTCAAAGCCCAGACTCATGGCATGCTCCAGCACGCTGTTGTATTCAAAGGTGGTCACACGGCGGTGCAGCTCGGGGTAAGGGGCGTCGGCGGCAAAGTCCGGGGTGTATTGGTTCATCAACGAAAGGCGAAACGCATTGCTGCCGAACCGGTTGTCCAGGGCGCTCAAAAGCGAAATGGAATCCTTGCGGCAGGAGGGGAGCACCAGATGACGGACCAGCACGCCTTTTCGGAGCAAGCCGTCCTCTCCGAACTGTTCCTTCGGCTGTTGCCGCAGCATTTCCTCCAATGCTGCTTCGGCAATGGGATAGTAGTTCGGCGCAGCGGAATATTTTTCGGAAAGCAGAGAGCTGTAATATTTGATGTCGGGGAGATAAATGTCCACCAGTCCCTCCAGTGCACGGAGCGTTTCCACCCGCTCATAGCCGCCGCAGTTGTACACTACGGGGATGTGAAGAGAAGGCTTGATGCGTTCCAGCAAGGGGAGCAATTGCATTGCGTAATGGGAGGGAGTTACCAAATTGATGTTGTGCGCCCCCTTTTCCTGCAAGGAGAGCATGGCCGCTTCCAATTCCCGCGTCGAGAGTTCGGTGCCTTGTCGCAAATGGCTGATGCTGTGATTTTGGCAAAATGCGCATTGCAGATTACAGCCGGAAAAGAAAACCGTCCCGGAGCCGTTTGTTCCGCTGATGCAAGGCTCCTCCCAGGGGTGCAGTGCAATCCTTGCCACACGGAAGGTGGAGGACATCCCGCAAAATCCACTCTCGGACACACTTCTGTCCACGCCGCACCGACGCGGGCATTGCTCGCAAACTGTCATAGTACTCTCCTTCTTTGTTGAATGCCCTTCTATTATACACGGCTCTCCCGACTTTTTCAAGCGATTTTGCGCTTATTGTTTACAAAATGAGCGGAGTATGGTACAATAAGAAAAAACGAAGGGAGCGGTTCAACGGTGATGGACGAAAAAAATTGCGTTTCTGCGGAGGATGCCGCTTTGCAAAACGCCGCAGAACGGTTGTTGAAGGACTTGGCGGCAAAGGGAATGACGGTTTCTACCGCCGAATCCTGCACGGGAGGGTGGATTGCCAAAAGCTTAACCGACATTGCGGGGAGCTCGGCGGTGTTTTACGGCTCCTGCGTCACTTATACCAACGCGGTCAAGTGCGGGTTGCTTGGAATTGACGCGCAGTTGATTGCACGGCACACGGAAGTGAGCCATGCGTGTGCCGCGGCAATGGCGAAGGCGGTGCGGGAGAAAATCGGCACCGACCTCGGCATTTCCACCACAGGCTATGCGGGTCCCGCCGGCGGAACCGCGCAAGAGCCTGTCGGCACGGTGTATATCGGCATCAGTACGCGCGAAAAGGATTTCACGGAGCGCTTTTCGGCGCCTCACGGAGCCGACCGCAGAACGGTTCGCATGCTGGCAACCGTCCGCGCCCTGGAGCTTGCCCTGCAGGCAATATAACCGAAACAAAAAAAGAACCGTGCCGAAAAAACGAAAAACACGGTTCTTTTGAATTGTAGACTTCAAAAAGCGAGCTTGCCCCGTGCTTTTTCGCCTGTGTCGTTCTGAGTGAGCAGGAGCTCGGGTGGGAAAGCACGCGGTGCGATTGACGGATGTTTTCACAATCCCTCCGAGCCGCCTTACGGCGGCCCACCTCCCTTTACACAAGGGAGGCAAATGAACTCCACGCTTTTGGCAAAACAAGGGATGTTTTTCTTAATTTTTTTGCAAAAAGTTTATTGTTTTGGTAGAAATTCCGACTTTAGCCGCCTCCCAAGTGTCACGGGAAGTACCGAGCAAAGCGAGGCGGAGGGATTGTTTTTTGCGAAAATAACAGGCACGTGAGTCGAACTGTGAAGTAAAATATCGGGCAAATAGCCGACAGTAGACCCCGATGCTATGCATCGCCCTGCGGGTTAGGCCCCCACTCAGGTTGACACAAAAAACGCAGTCCCGCCCGTGTCATTCTGAGTCGCTTGCGACTTCCGAAGTCGAACTGCAAAGCAGTGCGAGGTGTAAACCGAGCAGAATCTCGGGCGGAAAGCACGCAGTACACGGCCGGGATGTGGTTGACGGGGACTTTTACAATCCCTCCGAGCCGCCTTGCGGCGGCCCACCTCCCTTTACACAAGGGAGGCGAATTCGCTCTATGCTTTTGGCAAAATAATGGGCATTTTTATTGGATTTTTGAGAAAAATCTGTTATTTTAGATGAAACTTTGACTTTAGAAGGCTCCCTTGTGTAAAGGGAGCTGGCGAGCGAATGCGAGCCTGAGGGATTGTCTTGTAGAAAACTTTTGTTTTACAATCCCTTCGCCTCGTACCTTGGCACCTCCCGCGACACTTGGGAGGCGAAGTTGCCGACCTCCAAACCACTTCATTCGGTCCGTTTTTGCCTTCTCCTGTGGGAGAAGGGGGACGGTGGATGAGGCGCTCTAAAGCTCCTTTTCACATATCCTTCAAAGACAAAACCCGCACGCACGAGGGTGCCGAGTCCTCGTGCGTGCGAGTTTCGCTTATGACGATTGTTTTGTTACAGCTCCAACATTTGACGGAAGGCTTGAATGTATTCGGTTGCCGTGTCGGCATTGTTCGCTTCCGCAAAAATGCGCAACAGGGGCTCGGTGCCGGAGAAACGGCAGATGACGTAGCTGTCATCCTCAAAGTATACCTTGCAGCCATCCTCGTAGTTGACACGAACAATGCGCTTTCCGTTGAAGGAGGGCAGCTTTTTGTCTGTCATCAGCGTTTTTTGAATTTCGGGCTTGCGTTCTGCCGCAAATGCCAAATTTGCTTCAATCAGCTCAAAGTGACCGAACTGCTCCTCTAATTGAGCCATCAGCTCGGTGGGAGTCAAGCCCGTGCAGCAAACCATTTCGATGAACAGCGACGCCGCATAAATCGAATCCTTGCCGTGAATGTGCCCTCTGACGGTCAATCCGCCGGAGGATTCTCCGCCCAACACCGCGTCGTAGCGGTCGATGGCGGCGGAAATGTATTTGAAGCCAATCGGAACCTCGTAGCATTTTTCGCCGAAGGATTCCGCAATGCGGTCCAGCATATGTGTGGTGGCAAGGTTGCGTACCACGGGACCGTTCCAGCCCTTGTAGCGGTGGAGGTAGTAATACAGCAGGCAAAGAATTTCATTTGCATCGATGTACTTTCCGTTTTCGTCTACCACACCCAAACGGTCGCCGTCGCCGTCAAAGGCAATGCCCAGGTCATAGCCTCCGTCCACCACACGGTTGCGCAGGTCCTTCAGCGTGCTTTTGGTAGGTGCGGGCACCGCACCGCCGAAGTAGGCGTCCTTGTTGTCGTTAATCATGTCAACGGTGCAACGCAGTGTTTGCAAAATAACGGTCAGCGGATAAATGCCGGAGCCGTGCATCGGGTCAAAAAGAATGCGCAGGGCGCGTCCCTTGATGGCTTCCTGATTCAAATTGTCCAGAATGTGGTCGATGAAATCGTTGAAGGGCGCCTTGAGGTAGGTAACGAGACCGCATGCTTTCGCCTCTTCAAGCTTCATCATGGGAATGTCGTCGGTGGCATGAAGGACAAGCAGCTCCTCCAAACGGTGGGTGTCTTCCAGCGATGCGTCTCTGCCTTCCTCCACAATCAGCTTCATTCCGTTATAGGAGGAGGGGTTGTGGCTTGCCGTGACCTCGATTCCGAAGTGATAGTTGTGGTGCTGAACCAAAAACATCACCAAGGGGGTGGGAGCACTGCGTTCCATCAGAATTACCGGAATGCCCATGCCCGTGATAACCTCCGCAATCCACGTGGCGGCCGGTTGGGAAAGGAAGCGGCGATCGAATCCGACGACAATGGGCTGATTCGCTTTGTTTTGCTCCTCGGCCAACAGGCAAATGGCATGCGATACGCGTTGAATGTTGGTTTTGGTGAAGTCGTCGCCGATGATGCCTCTCCATCCGCCTGTGCCGAATCGAATGGAGGTGGGTTCGGTAGTGGAAATCATGGTTGTTTTCATTTTCTTCTTTGTGCCTTTCTCTTCAGTTTCTTCCTGTTTATTTTTATTATACAATGATTTTTTCCGAATTACAAGAGGGGGAGCCGAAAAGGAGCCGAATTGAAATAAAAAGTGACGAAAAGCAAAGCCTTTTTATTCATGCAAGCGGGTGCGAAACTCCCCCGGGGTTTGTCCCGTGCGGGCACGAAAGATGCGTGTGAAATAAGACTGCGAGGAAAAGCCACAGGCAAGACCGATGTCGCTGATGCGATTACGCGGGTCGGCAAGCAGGGATTTGGCTTTTTCACAGCGGATGATGTTGAGGTAGGCGGTGGCGGTGGTGCCTGTAATGCGCTTGAATTCGTGCACAAAATAAAATTTGCTGAGCCCGACAAAGTCGGCAACGTCGGAAAGTGTGATTTCCTCGTTGCAATGTGTGCGAAGGTATCCGATGGCCTGCTTGATGCAGAGGACGGAGTGGTCGGCGGCCTGTTTTTCGGCGGCGGGATGCCCATGCTCCCTGCATAATGTCAGCAACAGTTGCAGTACGGTCAGCCGAATGGAGGGCGTCCGAAGGAGGGACGCGTCCTTCGCGGCGTAGAGGTCAAACAGCCGTTGCTCCAGCATGGAAAGCTGTGCATCGGAAAACAACAGGTCAAAATCAAAGCGGTCGGTGTCCAGTTGATTTTCCACGCAGAAGGAACGGTCGATGATGAGGCATCGGTACATCAAATCGGCGGTGGATTCCACGGCATGCAGGCGGTTTGCGGCAATGACGGCAATGTCACCCGCTTTGACGTGCAGACGCTCCTCGTCGCAGGTTAAAATTCCGGCTCCCTGCGCAAAAAAGAGCAGCTCCATGTTTTCGTGCCAATTGATATAGCAGTTGCGGTTGAAGGGGTGGAGGATGAAGGGCAGGGACGGGTCTTTCATAATATGCATTTCATATGCGTTCATAGAAACTCTCCGAAATCGCAAGATTGTACAAAACAATCGCAAAAATAGGGTCTTGACGGATGTCTGTTTTTATTATATAATATGAATGAAGGATTGGCAAGAGCTTTTCAAAAGTTTTTTGAAAATGCAAAAATAAATAAAATGAGAGGTTTTGGATTATGTATCATTTTCCCATAGGTGTCATCATTGACTCCTTCCGCACCGACACCAAGACGGCAATTGTCAAGGCTGCCGAGCTGGGTGCAAACGGCATTCAGATGTACAGCACCAAGGGGGCAAATTCTCCCGAAAATCTGACGGCGGAAAAGCGCCGCGAGCTGCTGGATTTTGTAAAGTCGCACGGCCTGTGCTTCTCCGCTCTTTGCGGAGACCTCGGTCAGGGATTTTTCCGCAAGGAGAGAAATCCGGAGCTGATTGAAAAATCCAAGCGCATTTTGGATTTGGCAAAGGATTTGGAAACCGACGTGGTCACCACGCACATCGGTGTTGTGCCCGAGGATTCCGACAGTGAAATCTACAAGGTCATGCAGGAGGCCTGCTTTGAGCTGAGCCGCTATGCGGACAGCATTCAAGCGCATTTTGCAATCGAAACCGGCCCCGAAACCTCCGCAACCCTGAAAAAGTTTTTAGACGGCTTGCATTCCACCGGCGTCGCAGTGAATTTGGACCCCGCAAACCTTGTGATGGTGACGGGGGATGACCCCGTGCAGGCGGTGCACAACCTGAAGGACTACATCGTGCACACCCATGCCAAGGACGGCGTAATGCTGCAACGCATCGACCCCAATTTTATTTACCATGTGACGCCCATGCCGGAGGATATTCAGGGAGTTCCGTTCTTCCGTGAGGTTCCGCTGGGTGAGGGCAGCGTGGATTTCCCGAAGTATTTGGCGGCCTTGGAGGAAATCGGTTATCGCGGCTTCTTGACCATTGAGCGTGAAGCGGGACCGAACCCGAGTGCGGATATTTTCACCGCAAAGAAGCACTTGGAAAGCATCATTTACGGTTCGGAGAGGTTTTGAAAATGAAAATAGCAGTAAGTTCTTATTCCTTTCAGCAGGCAATTAACGCAGGAAAAATGACGCAGCTGGATACGGTTCGCGCCGCTGCGGAAATGGGCTTTGACGGCATCGAATTCATCGATTTGACTCCCAAGCAGGGCGAAAAGCCGACATGGGAGCAGCAGATGGCATACGCCGAGGAAATTCGCAAGGCGGCAGAGGAATGCGGCATTGAAATTGTGGCATACACCATCGGTGCTTGCCTTTACAAGGGAGATGAGCAGCAGGATGCCGAAGAGGTGGAGCGTCTGAAAAAACAGGTGGATGTTGCGGAGGCACTGGGGGCTAAGCTGATGCGTCACGATATTTGCGGCTCCGAAAAGGTTGGGGACCGCGTTGTCGGATTTTGGAATATGCTTCCCACCATTGCGGCCAATGTCAGAAAGGTGACCGAATATGCGCAGAGCAAGGGCATTCGCACCTGCTCCGAGAATCACGGGTATGTTGCACAGGACAGCGACCGTGTGGAGGCATTGTTCAATGCCGTTAATCACCCCAACTACGGTTTGTTGGTGGACATGGGCAATTTTGCCTGCGCCGATGAGCCCTCCGTGCATGCGGTGTCTCGGTTGGCACCCTACGCCATTCATGTGCATGCAAAGGACTTTCACATTTATCCCTTCGATGCAACGCTTCCGGAGGGTGTCAAGTGCTTCAAATCCCGTCAGTGCAAGCAGCTTTGCGGTTGCTCCGTAGGAGAGGGGGATATTCCCGTGCGCAACTGCATTGCCATCTTGAAGCGGGCAAAGTACGAAGGATTTTTCTCCATTGAATATGAAGGCAGTGAGGATTGCTTCAAGGGAATCGAAAAGGGTCTTGCGAATTTGAAGTCCTTCCTTGATGAAATCTACGGTTAATTGACGGAATCAACAGAAAAAGCTCCGAGTGAGCGCGAAAGCGCTTGCTCGGAGCTTTGCGATTTCGGACAAAACAAACAAGTTTCGTCAGTTTGATGAAAGTTTTGGTTAAGCTTTTTTAAAAGCTTGCGCGGTGGAGGGCGCGGAGCCCTCCTCGCCGTCCGCAGACGGCGAAATACCCCGCGGCGTTTTCTTTTTGTAAACTTTTTCTTTTGCGCCTGCGGTGTCAAAAGAAAAAGTGGCGAAGGCCTTTATGCCATTTGACACTTTGCCATTTTTGTACCGAAAATCAAAAAACTCCGAGTAAACGATATCGCGTACTCGGAGCTTTTTTAATATCTCAATCAATCTTCCTTCAATTTTTTCAACAGCTTTTCACTTGCGTTTTTCAACAGCAGGGAAGCGGTTCCGGCAATTGCCAAGGAGCACAGGGAGAAGGAACGAACCTGCTCCACCTCAAATACGTCCACAGGCTCTTCATCCTCGGGAGAACGAAGCACCTCCAGCTTGTAGGTGACGGTTTGGCGGAAATGGGGATTCCCGTTGGTTTCCTCCAGGTCATGGCTGATGCGGTTTGCAGTGGCTTTGATTCTGTTCTGCATTTCCGCACACTTGCTGCGAATCATCTGACGGTAGTCCGTCGGAGCTTCCTCTTGGCAGGGCTCCGCCTCCTCCTCGGCGAACGAAGGACAGCTTTCTTCAAAAATTTGAATGGGCTCGTCGTCCGCAACGGTGTCGGTCAGTTCCTCCGTTGTGTCAACGGGGAGAATGTTTTCGGTGTCCGTAAAGCTTTTTTCGTTTTCCATGCTTGCCTCCTATATTTTTTTATGAAACGGGAGAACTCAAATCAACGGTTACGATGAATCCGCCGATGTTGTCACCCGAAATGGAATAGCTGTAATTCTTCGGGCAGCTGACGGAGGTCAGCTCGTCCGCGGACGCGGGAACGTAATATACCTCATAGCTCTTTCCGTCGGCACCGTTGATTTTCAGATGATTGTCGACGGTGTAGTTGGCCTTGAGCAGTGCGGCATATTCCTCCAAGCACAAATTGTTTTCATACATGTAGGTTGCATGAGCCACACCCACATAGCGGAAGCAGTAGGTGTAGTCGGATACGCCGGTGACGTCCTCCTTGTCGGAGGGGTACCGCACCACAAAGCCGTATTGGCTTGCGTTGCGGTAAATCCAGTGGTCCTGCGGGAGCTGCGATTTTCCGCTGCCGGAGGTTTGCTGCAGGGCAATGCAGTAGCCGGTGTGGTGGTCCGAGTGTCCCACCGCTGTGGCATAGCCCTCCTGGTCCTTTGCACTGCGGTACGCCGAGGTAACGGTGACCGAGCTGTCGCCCTCACTGACCTCGTAGTATTTCTTCATCATTTCGTTGAAGGCATTGAGCGCGTCGACGTTGAGGGACCAGGTTTTTGCAATGGTGCTGTCGCTGAGTTGATACACATTTGCGCCGTTCACCTTGGGGCGATTGTCGTAAATGTTGACAAGCACTCCGGTGTTGGAGGTGGGGAACAGGTATTCATAACTGTCGTTGACAACCACCAAGATACCCGTATGAATTGCCTGTGATTCTTTTGTTGCGGTGACATAGTCCGTGCCGGACGGAGTGTTGTCGCCATCGATTGGAGGATTTGTCTCATTTGGATTCTTCCCTGCATTGCTTGAAACAACGTCAACAATGGACCAAACCAGAAAAACGGCTAAGGTCAACAAGGTCAATGCCGTCACCGAGCAGATGGCAAGCAGAACCGCACGCCCCTGCTGACGGCGCTTTTTACGTGCGTCCCGATTGCTGTTTCGAACGGTGTTAAAGCTGCGGGAAGGAGTTGACCGGTTGTTCATACGGATGCTCCTTTCTGACGGATGAAAATGCGTGACAAGATGTGCCCCGAGACGGGAGCTCAGCCCTCGATGGCGTCTTTAATGGAGAAGTCCATGCGGCCTTTTTTGTCCAAACCGATATACTTCACCTTGACCACGTCGCCGAGCTTGAGAACATCCTCAACCTTTTCGATTCTGCGGGGAGCAATCTTGGAGATGTGAACCATGCCCTCCTTGCCGGGAGCATATTCCACAAAGCAGCCGAATTCCTTGATTCCCGTAACGGTTCCGGTGTAAACGGCGCCTACAACGGGCTCAAACACAATGGCATCAATGCAAGCCTTGGCTGCGTCTGCCTGCTCGCTGTTCAAAGCCGCAATGCGGATGGTGCCGTCGTCGTCAATGTCGATTTTTGCGCCTGTGGTGGCAACAATCTTTTGAATGACCGCGCCGCCCTTGCCGATGACATCGCGAATCTTGTCGGGGTCAATCTTCATGGTGGTCATCTTCGGTGCGTACTTCGAAACCTCGGCACGGGGAGCGGGAATGGCCTTGAGAATGACCTCGTCGATGATATAGTCGCGGCCGACGTGGGTGCTTTCCAATGCCTTTTTGATGATTTCGGGCGTCAGGCCGTCAATCTTCAGGTCCATTTGAATGGAGGTGATGCCCTTGTGCGTGCCGGCCACCTTGAAGTCCATATCTCCGTAGAAGTCCTCAAGTCCCTGAATGTCCAGCATGGTATCCCAGCTGCCGTCCTCGGCGGTAATCAAACCGCAGGAAATGCCCGCAACGGGTGCTTTGATCGGCACGCCCGCATCCATCAATGCAAGGGTAGAGCCGCAAACGGAGCCCTGCGATGTGGAGCCGTTGGAGGAAACCACATCGGAAACCAAACGGATTGCATAGGGGAACTCCTCCTCGGAGGGAAGAACGGGCAGCAAGGAACGCTCTGCCAGTGCACCGTGGCCGATTTCACGGCGTCCGGGGCTGCGTACGGGCTTTGCCTCTCCGGTGGAGAAGCCGGGCATGTTGTAGTGGTGCATGTATCTCTTGGAGGTTTCGCTGTCAATGCCGTCCAGCATTTGCGCTTCGGAAAGGGTGCCGAGGGTAGCGGCGGTCAAAACCTGTGTTTGACCTCTGGTGAACAGACCGGAGCCGTGTACGCGGGGCAGAACGCCGACCTCGCTGGCCAGCGGACGAATTTGATCCATCCGTCTGCCGTCTACACGCTTCTTGTCAACCAACAGCCAACGGCGAACAATCTTTTTTTGAATCTTGTAAACCAGCTCGTCCATTTGAGCGGAGAGCGTGGGGTACTTTTCTCCGAATTGCTCTACAATCGCATCCTTGATGGGAACCATTCTTGCGTCGCGAACGGTCTTGTCGTCGGTGTCCAGAGCCTTCATCACATCCTGCTCACAGAAAGCAAACACCTCGTCAAACATCTCGTGGTCCAGTTCGCAGGAGGGATACTCAAACTTCTTTTTGCCGATTTCGTCCACAATGCCGTTGACAAACTGCAACAGCTCCTTGATTTCCTCGTGCGCCTTCATGATGGCGTTGAACATGGTGTCGTCATCCACCTCGTTTGCGCCGGCCTCAATCATGACAACCTTTTTCTCGGAAGCCGCAACGGTAAGCTGCAAATCGCTTCTCTTTTGCTGCTCGGCAGTGGGGTTGACCACCAGCCGGCCGTCCACCAAGCCCATGAACACGCCTCCGATCGGGCCGTTCCACGGAATGTCGGAGATGGACAGTGCTACCGAAGCGCCGATCATTGCGGTGATTTCGGGGGAGCAATCGGGGTCAACGGACATGACGGTTAAGGTGAGTGCCACGTCGTTGCGCAGGTCCTTCGGGAACAGCGGGCGAATGGGGCGGTCGATGACACGGGAGGTCAGGACTGCCTTTTCGGAGGGCTTTCCCTCGCGCTTGAGGTATCCGCCGGGAATCTTTCCGGCAGCGTACATTCTTTCGTCAAAGTCTACGGACAGGGGCAAAAAGTCGATGCCGTCACGGGGCTTTTCCGAGGCGGTTGCACAGCAGAGCACTGCGGTTTCGCCGTAGCGGCAAAGCACCGAGCCGTTTGCCAAGCCTGCCATTTTGCCGCTTTCGATAATCAGCGGTCTGCCTGCAAGGGTATACTTGAATACCTTGTAATTTTTGAACTCCATGGGAGTACTGATGGGATTGGACATTGTTTTTTCCTCCGTAATTTTTTGTTTATTTGTACTGTTCTTGCGGAGGTTTAGCACTTAATCAAGTCTCAAAAAGAGGAAGCTTTGGGCCTTGATTAACTGCTAATCCGTCCGAAAGAACGGAAAAATCGAAAATGCGAACCGAAAAAAGGAATGAGGAGCGAGGGCAGTGAACAAGCACTGCTCCCACTCCCCGAATCCTTTACTTTCTCAGTCCGAGCTTGCTGATGATTGCACGGTAGCGCTCGATGTCAACCTTCTGGAGGTAGTTGAGCAGGTTTCTTCTGTGACCGATCATCTTCTGAAGGCCGCGACGGCTGTGGAAGTCCTTTTTGTTGGCCTTGAGGTGGGTGGTCAGGTTGTTGATGCGAGAGGTCAGAATTGCAATCTGAACCTCGGGAGAACCGGTGTCTCCCTCATGGGTTGCGTACTGCTCGATGAGCTCAAGCTTTGCTTCTTTCTGCATGGTTTTATTCACCTTTCTTTTATTTTGACGAGCACTCAGCGGACGGTGGGTGAACAGCTGTCCGATTACAGCCTTGTATCCGCAAGCCGGGTACACGTCATTCTTGCATATTATACCACATTCACTTCGATTTGTAAATAGTTTTTCGAAAAAACTTCCGCCACCGCTTCGAAAAAATTTTGTTTTTCACGGTGCGGCGCAAATTTTGTGCAAGCCGAAAAGCATTCGGCTTGACCGCCATCCGCACCTCTGCGGCTCGGTGTCATTCCTCTGCGGTATCCTTCTCCTTGGAGCCTCCGTCGATAAAGCGCTCGATATACTGCTCCGGAGTGATGAGAATGCTGCGTGCCTTGGAGCCGTCGGGGGGAGATACCAAGCCCTCCTCCTGCATGCGGTCGATGAGCTTTGCCGCGCGGCTGTATCCGACCTCCAGCTTCCTTTGCAAAAGGGAGGTGGATATGCGGCCTTCCTCCACGGCCACGCGAACGGCATCCGCGTATTTGTTGTCGCCGTCCTTGCCGTCGGCACCGGGCAGGGCTTCGCCACTGCCTCCGCCGCTGCCCTTGCCCTTGCTTCCGCACTGTGCAGCAAGCTCCTTGAGCTTGCTGATGAAGCGCTCATCGTACTGTGCGACTCCGTTGGTTGCACGGATGAATTCGCAAATCTTTTCCACTTCCTTTTCGTCGACGTAGGCGCCCTGTACGCGTGTGGGCTTCATGGCGCCGATGGGAACAAAGAGCATATCTCCGCGTCCCGCAAGCTTTTCCGCACCGGCGCTGTCCAAAATGGTGCGGGAGTCTACCTGTGAGGATACGGTAAAGGCAATACGGGAAGGAACGTTGGATTTAATCAAGCCCGTAACAACGTCAACGGAAGGACGTTGTGTACCGATGATGAGGTGCATTCCCGCGGCTCTTGCCTTTTGCGCAATGCGGCAGATGGCGGTTTCCACTTCGTCGGGCGCGGTCATCATGAGGTCGGCAAGCTCGTCGATGATGATGACGATTTGCGGCAACTCGGGCATGTCGGGGTCGTCCTTGGTCATGGCATTGTAGCCCTTGAGGTCCTTGACGCCGATTTGCTCGAACAGCTCAAAGCGGCGTTCCATTTCTTCCACACCCGCCTGCAACGCTCCGGCCGCATCCTTGGGCGTGGTGACAATGGGAGCCATCAAATGGGGAATGTTCTTGTAAATGCCGAATTCCACCTTTTTGGGGTCGATCAGCACCAGCTTCACCTCGTCCGGAGTTGCCTTGTACAGCAGGCTCATGATGATGCAGTTGATGCACACCGATTTACCGCTGCCCGTGGTACCTGCCACCAAAAGGTGGGGCATTTTTGCCAGGTCAAACAGCAACGGCGAGCCCGAAACGTCGGCGCCGAGTCCGGCGGTCAGCTTGCTGCCGGCATTGATGAAGTCCTTGGATTCCAGCAGGTCACGCAGGTAAACCGTGCAGCGTGTACGGTTGGGAACCTCCACGCCGACGGCATTTTTGTTGGGAATGGGGGCCTCCATTCGAATGCCGCCCGAGGCCAGTGCCAGCGCGATGTCGTCCGAAAGATTGACAATGGAGCGGACGCGGACGCCGGGAGCGGGGGTTACTTCATATCGGGTAACGGTGGGGCCGCAGGTGTAGTTGATTTCCTTGATGCCGACATGGAAGCTGCTGAAGGTATCGGCAAGGTTTTGCATGCTTTCCCGAATTTCGGCAATGTTGTCTGCTGTCATGGGCTCTCCCGGATGGAGATAGGAAATGGGGGGGAAGACGTACTTCTTGCTGTGCGCCTTTGCAGGAGCCGCGGGCTTGCCTTCGCTTGCCTTTTTCGCAGTTGCTGGGGATGCCGCGGGCTCTTTCTTCGCAGGTGCGGCACCGGCCTTGGGAAGCTTTACGCGGCTTGCTTCGATTTGCTCGAATTCCGCGTCGGACAGCCCGAACTTTTTGTTGCCTTCCTCCGGAGCCTTGCGGAAAATCGTTTGCTCGTGGGGTGCGGCGGGGTTGGCGGTCGGCTTCGGAGCTGTGGGAAGGGGAATGCCTCCCGCATTGGCGGAGGCTTCCCTTCGAGCGGTTGACGGAGCGGCGCTTGCGGCGGGGCGCGGACGCTGCGGTGCCGTTGCATGAGCGGTCGGCGCTCCCGTTCCGGCGGGCGTCGTTTGTGCCGCTTTTGTCGCCGCGGTGCCGTCGCCCTTCAGCGGAACCTCCGGGGGAATTGGCGCATGCTTGCGCACCTTGGATTGCATCGGCTCATCGAACTCGATGAAAATGTTGCGCAAGTCAAAATTCCGGTCCTCCTTGGGGGTGCGGCGGTTCTGCTTTGCCTCCGCGGCTCTGGGGAAAATCGGCTCCATCGCGGCGTCGCTGTTGGAAAGCTTGGCGGCGGTTTGCGGTGCTTCGGGGGCTTTTTGAGGGACCGTTGCCGTACGCGTTGCGGCGGAAGCAGCGGCCGCTTTTTTCGCCTCCGCAAGCTCTTTTTCGCTTTCCTCCTTCATCTTCTTGGAGATTTCGGTGGAAACAAACACTTCGGAGCCGTCGTTCGGAGCCAAATTGGGCATGGGCATCGGTGCCAGCTTGTCCCGTGCTCCTTTTTTCGAAGGGGTTACCGTTTGCACTGCACCCGCCGGCGCTTCATTGCCGTCGGTGTCGTCCACGGAGAGCTGCCTTGTGGTGGAACGACGGATTTTTTCCTCCATTTGCGCACGGTTGCGTGCGTATTCCGCGTTTTGCTCGGTTGCACTCGGCGTGCGGTTGCCTGCCAACTGACGGCGCATGCGAATGCGCTCCCACAGATGCTGAGGAGTCATGCCGACAAAGTAGAACAGAAAGGCAGCAAGCAGGAAGAAGCTTACAATCAGTGCACCTGTGATGTTCAGATAGTGCACAAGAAAGGCGCCGAGCGAGCCGCCGATCAGACCGCCCGCCTGCATTTTGACGCCTGCCTGTATCAAAAATTCCGCGCTCAGCATACGGCTGTCGGGAGGCAGCTGCATCAGGCAGAAGATGTGAACCAGAGCCGAAAGCATCACCTGGAAGGCAAGGGACGTGAGAATTTTGGAAACGGCAATGCCGTGGTCAATGTATCTCTTCCAGTACAGGGCAAGATTGACCAAAAGAAACGGAAGCGCGAATACGGCGGGGCCGAGCATGCCGAACAGCGCATAGCAAATTCCGTATCCGACCAAGCCCATGGGATGCGCCGAGGGGTTGGACTCCAGCTTGTTTCCCGGATTGCAAAACAGATTCAACAGCAGGGAAACAAAGATGAATACCGCAAAAATGAGGTAGACGTAGGGGAGCACGCGATGGGCGGGCTTGACCACCGAGCGGGGGAGCCCCTCCAGCTGTACCTTCGGATTGGTGCTTTTTTTCTTTTCGGCAGCGTCCGAGGATGCGGTGGAACGAACCACCCGTTCGTATGCGGCTCCTTTGCCGGCCGATTCCTTCTTTCCGCTGCGCTTTTTGGAGGCAGAAGCCTTCGGCTTTGAGGATGTCGCTTTTTTTGAAGCCTGCGGAGCGCTTTTGAGATTTGAGGCTGCTTCCTTTTTTTCGGGCGCGGCGTCGGCTGCATGTGAGGGTTCGGCTTCCGCGTGCGCCGAGGAGGCGGACGGCGTTTGGAGGGGAGGAAGCGACTGCACGGACGCCGCGACGTGCTCTTCCTCCTTTTTTGCAGGGGCACCAAACTCGTGAATGAGATTTTGCGGGCCTTCGGCATCGTTTTGCCTTGCGGTTGATGCGCGAAGCGACTCTTTTTGCTGATCCTGTTCGGTCATTTTTGCGTCCTTTCCTGAATTTTTCCTTTAAACAGAGCCTTAGGGCGGTTGCCTTCGGCGTCCGATGAGTTGAATGTACAAAATACCAATTTAAAGTATACCATTTTTCCGAATGAAATGCAAGCGAATTTCGCAAGTTTTTGAGTGGGTTGCCTCAAAATTTGCAAAGGTGGCTCTCGATGCCCGATTTCCGTGTTTTTTTCAAAAGCTCCTTGACTTTTCCGTGTATAGGTCTTATAATAATATTGTTCACCGATTTGCTTTGCGATGCAAAAAAGCAATGCCGAACACCCTTTGCCGAAGAAAACGGCGAGACACGTGGTGGCACTGCCGATGTCGACGGCAAACGGGGTATGCGAGAATGCCGAAAAGCGCATTCCGCAAAAGGCTGTAAATTTTCGTCTTGCAGCAAAGAAAAAGGGAGAAAAAATGAACAATATTTGGTTGATGCTGTTGGTACAGCTGATTTTGATTGCGCTGAATGCAGTGTTTGCTTGCGCGGAGATTGCAGTCATTTCGGTTAACGACAACAAATTGGAGTACATGGCGGAGCACGGCGACAAACGGGCGCGGCGCTTGCAAAAGCTGAAGGGACAGCCGGCGCGCTTCCTTGCCACCATTCAGGTTGCCATTACGCTTTCCGGCTTTTTGGGCAGTGCGTTTGCGGCGGATAACTTTTCCGATTCGCTGGTTGCCGCTCTGCTCAAGCTCGGTGTTCCGCTTCCCCGTGAGACCTTGAATACCGTTTCCGTGGTCTTGATTACGCTGCTGCTGTCTTATGTCACGCTGGTGTTGGGAGAATTGGTTCCCAAGCGTCTTGCCATGCGGAAGGCCGAATCGGTGGCGTTGGCAATGTCCGGTCCGATTTACGTCATCGCAAAGCTGTTCGCTCCCATTGTTGCCCTGCTGACCGTTTCCAACAACGGCGTACTGCGCCTGTTGGGAATCAATCCGGATGAAGCGGACGGCGAGGATGTCAGCGAGGAGGACATCAAGCTGATGGTGGACGCCGGAAGCAAGACCGGTGCCATTGACGAGGACGAAAAAGAGCTGATTCGCAATATTTTCGAATTTGACGATTTAACGGCAGGAGAAATTGCCACACACCGTACCGAGGTTCAGGTTCTTTGGCTGGAGGAAAGTGTCGAAGAATGGGATGCCGTCATTCGGGAGGGCGTGCACAGCTTTTACCCCGTTTGCGGTGAAACCGTGGACGATGTGGTGGGTGTGCTGAGCATTCGCGATTACTTTAAGCTGCAATCCGACAACCGCGAGGAAATTCTTGCGCATGCGGTGCAGGAGGCTTATTATGTTCCGGAGGGCGTCAAGGCGGATGTGCTGTTTCGTAAAATGAAGGAGGCGCAGGAGCGGTTTGCCGTGGTGTTGGACGAATACGGTGGCATGCTGGGTGTACTGACGCTTGTGGATTTGGTGGAACGCCTGGTGGGAGACATGGGCCAGAGCGACGACGAGGAGGAAGAAACGCCCGATATTGAAGCGTTGCGGACCGAGGACGGCGAGCCCTATTGGCTCATCAAGGGGAGCACGCCGGTCGGTGCGGCGGAGCAGGCGCTCGGCGTTTCGCTGGGCGAGGAATGCGACACCTTCGGCGGATACGTTTTCAATGCCATCGGCTCGATTCCGGAGGACGGAAGCAGTCCCGAGCTGACGGTGGGACGGTTGCACATTCGTGTCACCGATGTGCGGGAGCATCAAATGGTCAGTGCCACGGTGCAGCTGCTGAAGGAGGAGTCGGATGGTTCGGACGAATAACGCAAAGAGGGAAAGTCCTTTTTTGAAAAAAGCACTGTCGCTGCTGTCGCTTGTTTTGTTGCTTACGGGACTTGTCGGGTGCGGCACCGAGGCTGTGCGGATGGACGGCAAGGAATGGAAGCTGACGGTGCTCCAATCCGGCGCGGACGGCTCCGTCATCGGCTGCGGACCCGCATATGAAGAGCTTTACAAGGAAATCGAGAATTTGACGGTGGCGGAGCTCGTTTGCTCTGCGAAGGACGGCAATTTTACGATCACAAATCAAACCGACAATACAAGCTATCACGGAAATTATCGCATGGAAAGCACAGACGGTAACAGCACCGTATACAGCATTACAACCGCACTTCATCGCGGAACGGCGGTATCGTCCATGACAACATATGAGTCCGCCTCGGCTTCCGTCAAAGAGGTCCCTACATTGATTATCACCGTTGGAGATTACGTGCTTTGCTTTCAAGCCTCCTGAGCTTTTTGCCGGAAGCTTTTCATCAAGAATTTTCACGGAAGAAAACATAAAACCGAACAATGAAGGAGCTGTCTCAAATGCCGATCAAGGGCGTTTGAGACAGCTCTCCTTTTCGCTCGGAACGACTCTGCGGTGCCGTATGGCGCTTTGGTTGACGTTCCTTGATTTTGTTAAAACCCGAATTGCAAGTTCTTCAATTGTTGTCCGAGAATTTGTATCAGCTGCTCCGCGCTTTCTTTCCTTCCGCCGTCCAACCATGCTTTCAGAATGCTGATGGTCACGCCGGTGCGGATTGCCATGAAGTACCGTGCGTTGCTCTCATCCATTTCCGGCAGTGTGCCGTAGGTCTGCTCTAACGCCTTGGCGTTTTTCATGTGACAGGCATAGATGATGTCCTGTCGGTTGACGTCGATGAGCAGCTTCAGAATGTCACTGTGTGCAGTCCAATAAGAAAAATAGCCTTGCATCAGTTGCCATTCGTCCGGTATGCCCTTCGGCTTTGCAGAGTGCAGAGCCTCCCGAAAGCAGAGGTCACACCGCCAATAGAGAATATCGGAAAGATTATCAAAGCAGCGGTAAACGGTTGTCCGTGCCACACCGGAGGCTTTCTGTACATCTGTCACAGTGATCTGGTCAAAAGATTTCTTTTCCAGGCATTGCAGCAGTCCGTTGTAAATCAGCGCTGCCGACTGCGCGGCTCGTTTGTCATTGCTGATGTGGTACATTTTCGTTTTCCTCCAAGAATTTGCTCAAATATCCGTTCCCCCATGTATAGCCATAGGGAGTATTTTTGCTTTTCAACAGCTTTTCGGGCAGATTCAGGGAAATGCCGCCCAAAACCATACCGCAGACGATGGCAAAGATAAATTTCGTGAATGTAGGTGCATCTTGCGTAAAGAACGAGATGACAATGCCCACTGCAATAGGGAGATATCCGAAAACGGTGGTTGCCATGCCGGGGCTGTAAAGGGTGCGCTTGCCTTTCCCATGAAACTGCCGATAGAGAAAAATGCCGCCGGAGAAATGACCGAATACCTCGGCACAGCACAGAAACAGTTGCATCACGCAGAAAAAGGGTGTTACGCCAACCAACAATACCACGCAGCCGAAGATCACACCGATAAGGTTTGTCCACATATCACTCATCCGGTTCATGGGATAGCGGTCGGGGTAGTTGGATTTTGCCATGAGGTTAT
>CAZWXE010000032.1:0-17979 GCA_964638045.1 uncultured Ruminococcus sp.
TGAGGAGTACCAAATCGCTTTTTGCTGCACATCGGTTCGGAAGGTAAATTCCGAACATTGTGTAGGGGCGACCATTGGTCGCCAGCCAATTATATGTTTGTCATCTCCGCGGAAACAATCCCTCCGTCAAAAATCAGAGATTTTTGCCACCTCCCTTTACACAAGGGAGGCGAAGGTACCCCGCGCTTTTGGCAAAACAAGGGATGTTTTTCTTGATTTTTTGAAAAAATTGAATTGTTTTAGATGAAGTTTCGACTTTAGAGGGCCTCCAAAGTGTCGCGGGAGGTGCCGAGCAAAGCGAGGCGGAGGGATTGTAAAATTTCCGTCAATAAATTCCTTCGGCCGGTCTTATTTTGTCTTTTCCTGTGGGAGAAAAGAAAACGCGGCAGCGGTGAATGAGGAGTCGCAAACGCTCTTTTCTGCATCTCGGTTTGGAAGGTAAATTCCGAAAGCTTGTGTAGGGGCGACCATTGGTCGCCGGCCAATCAGGCATCTGTTATCTTCAAAAAACAATCCCTCCGTCATTTGTCGCTTGCGACATTTTTCACATTTCTACACAGGCGCGGGCGACCGGTGGTCGCCCCTACGTGAGCTCCCGTTGATGCCCGTGCACGGTGAAAAAACAACCGTCGGTTGTGCGAAAAACAAACCGAGGTTGCTTGCGTTCGACCTTGGATTGCAGTATAATATATCAACGGCTTCATAAAAATGCCGTGCAAGCACACGTTTTTGCTTCATGGCACAATATAAAAAATTCAACCGAACAGTGGAGGAACGATGATGGGTATCGGACACATGATAAGCAAATTGAGGGACGAGGCAAAGCTGACTCAAGCACAGTTTTCGGAAATCTTTGGGGTATCACAGCAATCCGTTCAAAAGTGGGAGAGCGGCGTTTCTACGCCGGATTTGGAAAAAATCGTTCAAATTTCAAAATACTTCGATGTTTCGTTGGATGCGCTGATTTTGGAAAACGACAACCGCGTGGTGGAGGAAATGCACAAGACGCGCGTGGTAAAGCCGCAATATCAAAACATCCACGATTGGGAGTTCTATCCCTCCAATTTGTCGGTGGAGTATCGGCAATCGATTGAGGAGGGCTTGGCTCTGGAGCGATACAGTGAGGTGTTTTCGGCGGTTTCACGTCTGCCGAAGGGAGAATTCAAAAAGAAGCTGGGCGACGTGCTGTACGAAATTGTCGCTTCCGCCGAGCAACGGGAGGATTATCCCTACATCGAGCCCTCGGAGCCGGAAAAAATCAAGGCGTTGAGAAAAGGCGCCGAGGATGCGATGGCGTGCGGTGCGGTTGCGTCTGAGGAAAAAATTCACGGCGCATGGATGGGTCGCGTTTGCGGATGCCTGCTGGGCAAAACCGTGGAGGGCATTCGAACCAACGAGCTCATTCCGTTTTTAAAGGAAACCGGCAACTACCCGATGCATCGCTACATTTACAGAAGCGATTTGAAAAAGGCTTCCTTGGACCGATACAAATTTGCGTTTGAACGGAGATGCTACGCGGACGAAACGGACGGAATGCCCGTGGACGACGACACCAACTATACCGTTCTCGCACAGGAAATCATCCGCAAGTACGGAAAGGATTTCACGCCGCAGGATGTGGCAAAGGCGTGGCTGAAATACCAAGGGAAGGATGCTTACTGCACGGCGGAAAGAGTGGCCTATTGCAATTTCGTCAAAGGGTTTGCGCCTCCCGAATCGGCAATTTACAAAAATCCGTACCGTGAATGGATCGGTGCGCAAATTCGAGGAGATTATTTCGGATATATCAACCCCGGAAATCCGGAGCTTGCCGCGGAAATGGCATGGAGAGATGCTTCCATCTCACACGTCAAAAACGGTATTTACGGAGAAATGTTTGTTGCTGCAATGCTTGCCGTGGCCGCCGTTACCAACGAGCCGGAACGCATTATCTTGGGCGGACTTGCACAAATTCCGCACACGTCCAGATTGTATGAGGACGTCATGTCGGTGGTAAACGCCTTCCGCGCAAAGTGTCCCCGCGAGGAATGCTTCCGCATGATTCACGAAAAATACGATGAGTACACCGAGCACGGCTGGTGCCATACCGACTCCAATGCAATGATTGTTGCGGCATCCCTGCTGTACGGAGAGGGGGACTACGGAAGGTCTGTTTGCATGGCGGTGGAAACCGGATTCGACACCGACTGCAACGGCGCGACGGTGGGCTCCGTGTTGGGTATGGCGAACGGCATCGGTGCCATTCCAGAATATTGGACTGCACCGATTCGGGATACCCTGCATACCTCTATTTTCGGCATCGGTACCGTGAAAATTTCCGATTGCGTTCGGCGGACCATGGAGCAGATTGAGCAGGCATAACGCGATTGAAAAGGGAGCGCGGCGCGCTCCCTTTTCAAATTTTTCTTGGTTGTTTTTTACAGAAAACAACTGGGAAGAAAAACAACATTTTGTTTCTATGTAAAAAAAATAATGTTGACTTGAAGATGAAAATGGTGTATAATAAAATCGAAAAAAGAGAAGATCGGACTCCGTCGGCGTTTGCGGCGAAGCGCAGTTCTTCGAAATCCGATTTTTGAGTCGCTTTGCGGCGGAATGGAGAGCATTATGGAAAGAACCGTAGGTACTGTTGTTCGCGGTGTTCGCGCGCCCATCATTCGTCAGGATGACGATTTGGCGCAAATTGTCACCGATAGCGTGGTGCATTGCATTGAAAGTGAAAATCTCACCATCGGTGAAAAGGACGTTATTGCCGTCACCGAGTCGATCTTGGCTCGCGCACAGGGCAATTACGCCGGCGTAGAGCATATTGCCGCCGATGTCAAGGCAAAGTTCGGCGTGGAACACATCGGTGTGATTTTCCCCATTTTGAGCCGTAACCGTTTTGCAATTTGCCTGCGCGGAATCGCGAAGGGTGTGAAGAAGATTACGCTGATGCTCAGTTATCCCTCCGACGAGGTGGGCAACCATCTGTTTGACGTGGATATGCTGGACGAAAAGGGCGTGGACCCTTACACCGATGTGCTTGACGAGGCGCAGTACCGCGAGCTGTTCGGCCACGTGCTGCATCCTTTCACCGGTGTGGATTATGTAGACTATTACAAAAAGCTGATTACCGATTGCGGTTGCGAGTGCGAAATTGTGTTTGCAAACCGCGCAACGGCAATTCTCGATTATACAAAGAACGTTCTTTGCTGTGACATTCACACCCGTTTTCGCACCAAGCGCCTTTTGAGCAAGGCAGGCGCGGAAAAGGTTTTGGGCTTGGATGACATTTTGACATCCTCCGTGGACGGCAGCGGCTACAACGATTTTTGCGGTCTGCTCGGCTCCAATAAGGCAACCGAGGACACCGTCAAGCTGTTTCCCATTCACTGCCAGGAGTTTGTTGAGCGCGTGCAACAGCTGTTCCGCGAGAAAACCGGCAAGCATGTGGAGGTGATGGTCTACGGAGACGGCGCCTTTAAGGACCCCGTGGGCAAAATTTGGGAGTTGGCTGACCCGATGGTTTCTCCCGGCTACACCGAAGGCCTTGCGGGAACGCCGAACGAATTGAAGCTCAAGTACCTTGCCGACAATGATTTTGCCGATTTGAAGGGCGATGCGCTGAGGAAGGCAATTTCCGAAAAAATACGCCAGAAGGACGCCAACCTGAAGGGCAATATGGCATCCGAGGGAACGACGCCCCGTCAGTTGACCGACCTGATCGGCTCCCTTTGCGACCTGACCTCCGGCAGCGGCGACAAGGGCACTCCCATTGTTTATATTCAAGGATATTTTGACAATTACACAAAGTGATTGCTTCGCTTAAAAAGAAAAGGCTCCCCGCGCGGGAGCCTTTTTTGCATTACAGACACTCTTCCTTGATGAACGCAAGGACGCCTGCGGACCAGCCGTGGCAAAGGCTGTGCCGAAAGCCGTTGTAGCAGAATTTTCCGAAGTCGCCGTGGATGTCCCGTTCGCCTGCCTTCGGCAAACGAAGCAGAGTATTGGTGGGCTGTGAGAGCCAGTCCATGTCAAAATCCTCCCAAAAGGAGGTTGCTCCGAGGGAGAGCATGGCACCGTAGTATTCCTTCATCATTCGCACCGCGGCAGCCTTGTCAAAGGACGCCACCGCCTTGAGGATGTAGTAGCTCATGAAGGTGGACATTCCGGCGGCTCCGCCCGCCAGCAGCTTTTCCTTGTCTTTCTCCTCCAATCCGGTGGCAAAATATTTGAGCCCCAGCACCTGCTTTGCCTTTTGCACGGTGATTTTCTGCAACAGAAGCTTGCGCAAGAGCTCCTCTGCCGCGGAGGTGTCCTCTTCGAATCGCGTCAGGAGCCAAATCGCTTTTTTGGCGGCGATGATGTTGATGGCGCGACAGCCGGCACGCTCGTCGGGCTGTCCGCTTGTGGGCCAGTCCACAAAATAGGCGGGGTAGTGCATCTCGCCCGTTTCGTCCACGCATCGGTTCAGCAAGGACAACAGCTCGCGCAAGTAGGGAAGCTGTTGCCGTGCGTAATTGTCGTTTCCGGCCCGCTCCAAATAATCCGCTTGAATGATGACCCACCACATGGAGTACATGGGATAGCGGTTCATCCAGTTCGGCAGTGGCGTTTGGTCGCGGACAAAATCCAGGGAACGCTCCAATTGCTTCAGAGGCCCGTACAGAGCCGTGAGGGCAAGCATTTCCGGATGCATGTCTCCAACCCAAACCAAACGGTCCCGCTTGACACCGTCCCAAACGTAGTCGCCGCCCGCGCACAAATCCACGGTGCGCTTGGCCGTGCGGTAAATGCGGGCGATTTCGCGGTCCGTTCCGCCGTATTTCCATACGGCCCTCGCCGAAAGCATCACATTGGTGCCGACGATGCTTTTGATGCGGAGCACCTCACCCTCGGTTACATCCAGCCGCACGAAGCGGTAGCCGGTGTTGGCAAAGCTCAGGTCGGAGTAGCTCATGAGCGTGGCGGTAAAATCGCGGTGCGCATGGTCGTTGGTGGCGTTTTGCGTGCCGCCGAGCTCCGCACAGCATTCGCCGACGCTTTCGCCGAAGCGAATGCGCACGGTGACGTTTTTGGCGGTAAAGGTCAGAATGCGTACACCCCCGCACAGCTCCTTTCCGTAGTCCAAAATCAGGTAAGAGCCCCGGTGCAGGGTGGCTACATCCCGCTCGTCAAGACCGATTTGCAAAGGCTGCTTTTTCAGCAGGGCCTGTGCATTGTCCACGCCGTTTTGTGCCGTAACGGCAACGGGCTTGCAAATTTGGTTCATGTCCGTTTCCTCACTTTTTCAGTGCGTCAAACACCTCGATGTTGGTGCCGTAAAAAATATCGTCCTTGCCTGCAATCAACCGACAAAATTCCTCGAATTTGTCCCACGTGTCGTGAATATCCAACTCATAGGCATGTCCCCAGATGTAATAAACGGCAGGGGTGTCCGTTTGCAGCTCGATAAATTCTTTGCCGAGGCGAAACAGCGCATCCCATTCGACGTGATGATAAACGGTGGGCTTGAATTGAAACAGGTCCGCTTGCGGCGCAAAGGAGTGCGAGGAGACGGTGGTGCGTGCATATTCGATGCCCGTGTGGTCTCGGATTACCTGAGCGACATGCGCATTGAAGTTGACGCCGCCGCCGGGATAAGCCATTCCGCGCACCTCGTATCCCACCAGCTCGGACAGGCGGAGACGGTCGGTTTCCACCTGACGGATGATTTCTTCATCCGTTTGTTGGGGGAGAAGGGGATGCGTCAGCGTATGTGCGGCAACCTCATGTCCGGCATAAATGCCTTTTATTTCGGATGCCGACGGACGGACATGCGACACCGAAACGCCCTCGCGTTGGATGCAGCGTGCGTGCTCGAACAAACCGGAATTGAGATTGAAGGTTGCCTTGAGCCCGTATCGGTTGAATAGGGCAATCAACCGTCTGTCCTGCGTAACGCCGTCATCGTAGCTGAAGGTGACGGCTTTCATTTTTCCGTGAAACATAAAAAACTCCTTTCGGGTTGCAATGGAGAGCGCTTCTTCAAAAAATCGGCTCTCGGTTATTGTCGAATGAGGGGGACCTTGCGTTGCTCCAGCGCGACGGCGGCGGTTTGCAGCTCCTCGGTGCTCGGGAGCCATGCGCGGTTGCCGTTGTCCTTGCCCCACAAGTGCTCTGCCTTGCTTCCGGCAAAGGCGTGGTAGGGGAGCAGCTCCACGCCCTCACAATGGGCGAGGCTGTGAAACACCGCGGCAATGCCGTCGTAGTGTGCCTCCTCCATGTTCAGGCCGCGCAGCAGGATGCAACGAAGCCGCGTGTGCCCGCCTTGACGGTCGATGCCTGCGAGATTTTGCAGGATTTGAGCGTTGTCCACGCCGGTGTATTGCTTGTGTCGCAGGGCGTTGCTGTCCTTGAAGTCGTACAGGAAGGTGTCTGTCACCGATACCAGCTCCGGAATGTACCGTTCGTCAAAATAACCGCAGGTTTCGAGGGCGGTGGTGATGCCGGCGGCTTTGGCCGAGCGCAACAGGGCAATGCAATCCCGCGGCTGTGCCATGGGCTCCCCGCCGGAAACGGTGATGCCGCCCGTTTGCCCGAAAAAGGCGCGGTCTCGGAGCACCTCCTCCAGGATTGATTCCACACTGCGTTCGCTGCCGACCGCTTCAATGGCGCCCGTCGGGCAGGCGCGTGCACAGGCGTGACAGCCGACGCAAAGGGACGGCTCGTAGCAGTGCAGTCCGTTTGCACCGATGTGATGCGCGCCTGCTTTGCAGAGCGCGACACAGGCACCGCAGCCGAGGCACTGCTTGGCGTGATACATGATTTGAGGCCTTGCGCTTTGCGTCTCCGGATTGTGGCACCAGGCACAGTGCAGCGGACAGCCTTTGGCAAACACGACGGTGCGCACGCCGTCTCCGTCGTGGGTGGAAAACCGTTGAATTTTTACAATGTTCATGCTTTGCTTCCCGAAAGGTCAGATGGATTGCGCACTGCGCTCGATAATCATTTGCTGCCAATCGCGGTCCAGCGTGACGAACCGCGCGTTCCAGCCGGATACGCGTACCGAAAGGGTTTTGTACTGCTCGGGATGCTTTTGCGCTTCCTTCAGAATTGCTTCGTCTACCACGTCAAGCTGCATGAAAAAGCCTCCCAAGGTCAGGAAGCCGCGCATCAGCGAAATGAGCGCCTCCAAACCGTTTTCTCCCGCCACGGTGGAGGGAAGCAGCTTGACGTCCAATGCGGAGCCGCAGGGCAACTCCTTCATATTGGCCTTGCAATAGGAGCGGATGACGGCGGTGGCACCTTCAAAATCGGTGTTCGGTGTGGGGGATGCGTTGCCGGAGAGAATGTCCCCGCGTCGACTGCCGAATGGGGTGGCACTGCGCTGTCGGCTCCAATCGATTTGTCTGCCGAAGGTGCTGACGCCTGCCGGAAAGCGGATGGGGTACCCGATGTCCAATTCCTTTACCGTAGCCGCAAAGTCGTTCAGAACGCGCACGGTGTAGGCGTCGGCTTCGTCCGAATCGTTGCCGTAATAGGTGTATTTGTTGAACACGTATTGGCGCAAAAGCTCCTGCCCCTCCCAGTTGTTTTGAAGGAGCTTCATCAGCTCGGCAAAGGAGAGCTTTTGTTCTTCAAACACCAGTCGATTCAATGCGTAAAGGCTGTTGCCCACATCGGGCGCACCGCCGATGTGCGGGGAAAATAACGTGTAAATGGGTCCTCCCTCCAAATAGGAGCGTGCGCGTTCGATGCAGCCCTCCTCAAACAGGGAGATGACCGAGCAGGGCATGCGCTTTTGCCATTCCCAGTGCTCTGTGACCTTGCCGAAGGGGTTGCTTCCGATTCTTTTTTGAATTACATGGGTGACGGCGCCGCGGAGATTTGTTCGAAATGCTTCGTACAGCTTTTCAAAGCTGTCAAAGTCGGCGGGGGTGTCGGTGTTTAGCCGAAGTGTGTCATGCAGCAGAATTTGCAGGGCGTCGATGGGACGGTAGATGAAATAGGTTTTTCCCGGAATTTGCACCTCCCAGCAGCCGTCGTTGGCAAACTCTCTCGCTTCCTCGAGAGGATAGCCGAATTGAACCAGAGCGTCCAAAATCAAGGGCTCGTTATAGATGGCAATGACGCCTCCTCCGTGTCGCATGACCTCCGCTACGCGACGCAACAGGCGCTGCGGGGTATTTTCGTTGATGCGTACGGTAATCGGGAAGTCACTGATGCCCAGCTCCTCCACAATGTCCAAAACCAAATAAGTAACCTCGTTGGTGATTTCCCGACCGTTGCGGTCCACACCGCCCAGCACAATGTTTTGATAGTGCTGTGCGTCACCGCTGTTGCGCGGAGGTGCACTTTGAATCCATTCGCACCCCTTGATGAAAAATCCCGCAAGAAATTCCCGCGCCTCATCCAAGGTGATGGCTCCGCGCTCCAGGTCACGCTCCAAAAAGCCGCCCAGCATTTGGTCCAACCGTCCGATGCCGGGCCAGTTGCCGCACAGGCGTACGAACGAAAATACAAACCAAATGCTTTGCACCGCTTCCTTGAAGCAGGTGGCGGGCGAAAAGGGGACACGTTGCAGCAGAGCATATTGCTCGGGCTTGACGTCCTTGAGCGCATCCAAATAACGGCGGTGGTAAATGTGCAGTGCTCTTGCGGCATTGGCCATGCCGTCCAAGGTGATGCGTTCTTCCTCGGACAGTGGCAGCTGCGCACGTGCGCGGATGCGTTCCTCCAGGTGCGCAACGCCGCGGAATACCACCGTTTGAAAATCAATGGTCAGATGACTGACGCTTTCCAAAAATTCCTCACCGAAGGCGGCGGGAACCACGTGCTCGATGCTTTTACCCAGTGTTGCCGCACCGCTGACCGATTCGTGCGGACAAATGCGCAAGGGTGCTTCGGTTGCAATGGCGGTGACGGCAAGATTGTATTTTTCCTGTGGGGTGAGATTTTGCGTTTGCTCCGTCGAAAAGGAAACGCAGGGATGTTGCATGGCTTCGTCCCCGTATTTTCCGTGCATGGCTTCGTAGGCAAAGGCTCTGGTCCGCTCGGAAAGCTGTACGGGACGTGGAGAGGAAAAGACGGTGTGGAAATTCATGGGAAACCTCCGTGTTGTCGTTCTTCGGTTGTGCACATTATACTCTATTTTGTCGGCCAATGGGGCAGTCTTTGTAATATTTAATAAAATGTTCACAACTCAAGGGCTGTAAAATGGTATAATGACCAAAAAGCAGTGGAGGTATTTTTTATGGCACTGAAAAAATTGTTGCAGAGGACGCTTGCCGCAATGTTGACGGTGTGCGCTCTTGCGTCCTGTCAGTACATTCCCGCTCCGCCGGCCGAATCCGATGAAAGCACGGAGCTGCGCACAAGCGCAGACGGAACGGAGGGGGAAAGCGGAACCCTTTTGCCCGAGGAGACCTCCGACCCCGGTGAGCGCGGCTCTCTGGGGGAGCCCGAGTTTGATTTGAAGGACCCCGAGGTGGAGGTGCCGATTCTTTCAAAATACACCATGCTTGCCGACTCCGAGCGCGAATACAATGGCGGAAAGGCGGGCTGTGCGACCTTGACGGTGCCGGCAAAATACAACAGCGGATTGGACTTTGACATAACTGCCAAAAAGGACTCCGCAACCAAAACCTTTCACTTGTTCCTGCCCTGCCGCGTAGATGCCTCCGAGCTGATTATGACGGTTACCGACCGTTCGGGTGAGGTGCGCGGTCCCTATCTGGCCGATTTTACGGATGATGAGGCAACCGAAAACAAGAAGGTTATCGGTCATGTCAGCGAATATCGCATTGAGGTTCATCAATCCGACCTGCCCAGCATGATGATTCAAATTGACGAATCCTACGGTACCGTTTTGGCGATGAACAAGGACTCCAAGCACAAAACCTACTGCTACGGAGACGTTGTGACCACCGTTACCGACGAAATGGCGTTGGAGAAGGGATGGGACATTCGCTATCTTTCCAAGGACGAGGACGAGGACCAACCGTGCTCCATGGACATGCGCGGGCGCGGAAACGCCACGTGGAACTATTCCAAAAAGGCTTATCAAATCAATTTGGAGAACACAGTTGGCCTGCTGGGAATGGATAGAGCAACCAAGTACGTTCTGCTTGCCAACTTCAACGACGCAAGCTTTTTGAGAAATCAGCTTGCCGAGACGCTCAGCCGAGAGATGGGCATTCAATATGTGATGGAAAGCCGACAGGTGGACCTGTTTCTCAACGGAACCTATCTCGGCATTTACCAGGTTGCCGAAAAGGTGGAGGTCGGACAGGGACGTGTGGACATCGACCGCAACGACGACATCCTTTTTGAGGTAGACAACTACTATCAGGCCTGCGGCGATGCGGGTTTTTACAGCAACACAAGCAAAAAGGGATATCGCATTCACTCTCCGGAGGACCCGGACACCTACGACCGCTCCAAGGAATTGTTGTTGGCGGCGGAGCAGGTTTTGTACAGCGGCAAGCAATCGGAAGCCATGAAGCTGTTTGATTTCGAATCCTGGGCAAGGATGTATCTCATCCAGGAATTTACGATGAACGGTGACGCGTTTTCGGGCAGCCTGTACTTTTACTACAACCATGAGGACGGTAAATTTTATGCCTGCGCGCCATGGGATTTTGACTGGACGCTGGGCTTGATGTGGGAAGGCGGCGACAGAAACCCCCTTTCGTTCACCTCACAAAACAGATGGTGGATGAATGCGTTCTTCACCTATCCCGCCTTTGTGGAAATTTTGTTGGACGAATATTACCAATACGGCGGCAGAGACATTCTGGTTTCAAGCTCTGCGTTGGTAAAGCAATGGAAAGAGGAAATCAAGCTGTCGGCGGAAATGAACAGCCTGGGCTCCACCATTCGCGACCTGCCTTATGACGGAACCACCTTTGACGAAGCGGTGGATTATCTTTTGAACACCATTGAAATCAGACTCGGTTGGATGGATACGCAGATGAAGGGCTTTGCTCTTTCTATTGCCTATCCCGTCCCGCAGACATAGTTTTTGAATTTTCGGCTCGGAAACGAAAGCTGTCCGTTTTATTTATTCAGGAAAAGAGGATACATTATTATGAAAGCAACCGGAAAAGCCATTCTGCTCGCACTCCTGTTATCGTTGTCTGCCACCTGCACCGCCGGATGTGATTTGCTGCAAACGGCGCCCGGAACGGACGAACCGCCCACTGTCACCGACGTGCCTGCCGGGACGGAAGGTGCACCGCTCGGCTCGGAATCGACGGAGGTCACCGCGCCTTCCGAAAACCCCGATGACGCCGTTGTTCGGTTGGAATTGAAGGGCACCGACTTTGCGGTCAGCCGGAGCGGATGCGTTTCCGCTCAGGGCAATGCGCTCACCATTGTCAAGGGCGGGAAATACGAGGTGTCCGGTTCGCTGACCGACGGTCAGCTGCGCGTTTGCGTCGAAAAGACGGAAAAGGTGGAGTTGACCTTCGCGGGTCTTTCCATTACCAACAGTTCTTCCGCGCCCTTCTACGTGGAAAGTGCCGACAAGGTGACCGTCATTTTGAAGGAGGGCACCGAAAACACGCTGACCGACGCGCTTACCTACCGCTTCCCCGAAGGCAAGGACAAGCCGAATGCCTGCATTTATTCCTCGGAGGACCTCACGATTAAAGGGGGCGGAAAGCTGGTGGTGAATGCAAATTACAACAACGGAATTGCCAGCAAAAACGACCTGAAAATCAAGGGCGGAGACATCACCGTGAACGCTGCCAACAACGCTCTCAAGGGCAAGCAAAGCGTTGTAATTCAGGGCGGTACCCTTCACCTTCAGGGTGCGGACGGAATTAAATCTGACAGCACCAAGGAAAATGAAGGTTGGGTGGAAATTATGGGCGGAACGCTGGAGCTGATCTGCTCGGACGACGGCATTCAGGCGCCGTTGCGGGTGGTGATTGATGCGAGTGCATCGGTGACGGTTCGTGCGGCCGACAAGGACATCAACTGCGACGGAATGCTCGACATTGCGGAAGGCTCCTTGATTTCCAAGTAAGCAAAAAATAAAAGCAGACGTTTGTCTGCCGATTGGAACCGAAAGCGTCCGTATTCAGTCGACGATTGAATACGGACGCTTCCTTTTTTGTGCGTTTTTTCGCCCGAGAGTCTGCTCGGCTTGCAGCCTCGCACTGTTCCGCAGTTCGCTCACTCAGAGTGACACGGGCGGGGCTGCGATTTTTGTGTCACCCTGAGCGAAGGGCGTAGCCCGCAGGGCGATGTGCAGCATCGGGGTCTACTGCCGGCCTTTCGCCGGGGATTGTAAAAACAAAATCGCTTAATCCAATTCGGCAATTTCACGGTACAGGTCGGCATATCTGCCACCCTGCGCAATGAGCTGCTCGTGGTTGCCGCGTTCGATGATGCGTCCTTTTTCCAGCACCATGATGCAATCGGACTTGCGCACGGTGGAAAGACGGTGGGCAATGACAAAGGTGGTGCGGTTTTCCATCAGTGCGTCCATGCCCTTTTCGATTTGTTCCTCCGTGCGGGTGTCCACCGAGCTGGTTGCTTCATCCAAAATCAGAATGGGGGCGTGACTGATGGTGGCGCGTGCAATGTTCAACAGCTGCCGTTGTCCCTGGGAAAGATTGCTTCCGTCATTTTCCAAAACGGTGTCGTAGCCGTGCTCCAATTGCATGATGAAGGAATGGGCGTGGGCAATGCGTGCCGCTTGCTCCACCTCCTCGTCAGTGGCATTCAATCGACCGTAACGAATATTTTCGCGCACCGTGCCCGTAAACAGGTGGGTGTCCTGCAAAACCATGGCAATGTTTTTGCGCAGGACATCCCGTCGAATGTGCTCAATGGGGATGCCATCCACGGTAATGGTACCTTCTTCAATGTCGTAAAAGCGGGAAAGCAGGTTGGTCACCGTGGTTTTGCCCGCTCCCGTAGAGCCGACAAAAGCGATTTTTTGTCCCGGTTTTGCATAGAGGGAAATATCATGCAAAACGGTGACGCCCTTTTTGTAGCCGAAGCTGACGTTGTCCAGCACAATGTGACCGGTGACGGTTTCCGGAGCGAAGGCCTCCGGAAGCTCCTGCTCGGAGGGCTCGTCAAGAACGTTGAATACGCGCTCCGCGCCCGCCAGAGCGGAGAAAACCACATTCATTTGCATGGAGATTTCATTGATGGGGCGGTTGAAATGCTGGGTGAAGTTCAGTGAGACGGTTAGACCGCCGAGGTCAAAGCCGCGCAGTGCCACCAAGAGCCCTCCGACGCAGGCCGAAACGCCGTAAATGACGTTGCAAAATTGGTGCGTGACGGGGCCCATGATGCCGGAACGAAATTCCGCCTTGATTTGCGCATCCACCAGCTGCTCGTTCAAATAATCGAACTCCTCAACGGTAATTTCCTCGTGACTGAAGGTTTTCACCACGCGGCTGCCCGAAATCATCTCCTCGGCAAAGCCGTTGAGGATGCCGAGGTTTTTTTGCTGCTCGGCAAATGCGCTTCGGCTTTTTTTGATGATTTTTCGGCTGAGCAGGGTCATCAGGGGCGTCATCAGCAGGGTAATGCCGCCCAAAATGGGGTTGGTGTACATCATGAGAAATACCGTGCCGACCAACGTGATGATGCCGGAAAGAATTTGAATCAGCGTGGTATTGAGCATATTTCCCATGGTGTCGATGTCGTTGGTGAAGCGGCTCATAATGTCGCCTGCCGCATTGCGGTCAAAGTAGGAGATGGGCAGCTCCTGAAGCTTGTCGTAAAGGCAGCTGCGCATGTGTGCCAGGGTCCGTTGCGAAACGGTGAGCATCAGGCGTTGCTGCAACCATTGTGTGCCGATGGAAAGCAGGTAAACGGCGGCAAGCACCGCCAGTCCCTTGAACAATTCCTCCATACGGGGCAACAGGTTGGTATCGTTTGCATCGTAATAAATGAATTGATTGATAATGGGGCGCAGCAAATAGGATGCCGCAAGGGAGGCAACCGCTTGGACCAGTGCACAAAGCATGGCGAGGAGCAATAGGCTTTTTTGCCGAGAAAGGTACTGAAGCAGCCTTGCAATTGTGCGGCGCAAATCCTTCGGCTTGCCCTTTGCCCCCATGGCGGCACCGCGTCCGCCGCCGGGGCCGCGCATCATGGGCATTTGCTTTTGCGGGCCTTCCTCTTTTTTGAAGGAACTGTATTTTTCCTTGAGGCGTTGCTGTCTTGTTTGTTCCATCAGACCTGCTCCTTTCTGTCATTTTGCGACCAATAAATTTCCCTGTACGTGGGACAGCTCTCCAACAGCTCCTCGTGGGAGCCGAATCCGACAGCCCTTCCCGCATCCAACACCAGAATCTTATCGGCGTCTATGACGGAATTGATACGCTGTGCGATGATGAAGGTGGTTACGTCGGAAAGCTCCTGCCGAAGGGCGCGACGGATGGAGGCGTCGGTGGCGGTGTCCACCGCGGAGGTGGAGTCATCCAAAACAATGATTTTTGCATTTTTCAACAGGGCACGTGCGATGCAAAGGCGTTGCTTTTGCCCTCCCGAAAGATTGGTGGCTCCCTGTGTCAGCTCGGTTTGATAGCCCTGCGGCATTGCCGAGACAAAGCCGTGTGCGCAGGCAATTTTGGCGGCCTGCTCCAGCTCCCCGTCGGTGGCGTTTTCCTTGCCCCAGCGCAGGTTTTCCGCAATGGTACCCGTAAACAGCGTGTTTTGCTGCTGTACCATGGCAATCCCGTCCCGCACGGCACTCAATGGCAATTGACGGATGGGGGTGCCGTCCAACAGGATTGCTCCTTCGTCGGTGTCGTACAGGCGTGCGATGAGCGACACCAGCGTGGTTTTGCCGCTTCCGGTGGGGCCGACAATGCCGACGGTTTCGCCCGCTTGTACCGCAAAGGTGACGCGGTCCAAAACCTTCTCGCGGCTGTTTTTGTAGTAGCGGAAGGAGACGTTTTGGAATTCTACTTTTCCGGACGTCAGGCGGCGGCTGCGGTCGGTGACGTCGCGGTCGTCAATTTCGGAGGTGGCGGAAAGCACCTCGCTGATGCGGCGGTCGGATGCGGCGGCGCGAACGCCCTGCAACACGATGTTGGCAAGGAAGTTCAAGGCAGTCAGCACCTGTGCGAGATAGGTGATAAACGCCATCAGCGTGCCGACCTCCATGCCGCCCACCATCACCTGCTTGCCCGCGAGCCAAACCACCAGCAGTGTGGTGAAGTTGACGGCGAGTGCGGAAATGGGTTGCAGCAGCATCATGGCTTTCAATGCGGAGGTGCTTTTTTCGACCAGCGCGTTGTTGACGGCGCGGAATTTTTCCTTTTCGTAGTCGCCGCGCACAAAGGATTTGATGACGCGCTGATTGGTGACCGTTTCTCGGGTGTTGATGTTCAGTGCGTCGATTTGCTGTTGCATTTTGGCGTAGCGGGGGGACGAAATCAAGATAATCAAGGCAATGGCCGCCGCCAGCAGGGGCATCACCGCCAAAATGACCCAAGCCAGCTTGCGGTTCAGTCGAAAGGACATGATGAGCGCGCCGACCAGCATGATGGGGGAGCGAAACATTCCCCGCAGCAGGGTTTGCGTAAAGGATTGCACCTGCGTGACGTCGTTGGTGATGCGGGTAATCAATGAGCCGGTGGTAAAATCGTCAATGTTGGAAAATGAAAAGGATTGCATTTTCCGAAAGGTTTTTGCGCGAATGTCCGCGGACATTCGTGTGGAGCCTCGAACGGAGAAGTTTGCGCCCAGCACGCCGAAGATCAGCATGGCAACGGCAAGCAGGACCATGTAAAGGCCGTTTTTTAAAATGTAGTTGACGTCTCCGTTGGCGGCACCCTTATTGACAATGTCGGCGTTGATGGACGGAATCAGAATTTCGCCCACCGCCTCCAGCGTCATAAACAACGGTCCCAGCAGAAATGAATACCAGTACTTCTTGATGTAGGGAAGATATTTTTTCATTTGCGTTCACACTCCTGTTCCTGTGTTTGAGGTGCATTGCCCGGACAACAGCCGATGTTCTTTAATGCGACGGAAAGCAACCGCGAGAAGCTTTCTTTTTCTTCCTGCGTCATTCCGGTCAGCAGCAGCTCCTCCGTATGGGCTGCGCTTTCGCCGATGCCGTCCTTCAATGCAAGTGCCTTTTCGGTGGGCTCCAACAAAATGCGGCGAGAGTCGGCGGCGTCCTCTCGGCGTTCGATGAAGCCTTTGGCCTCCAGCCGTGCCAAAATGCCGGCCACCGTGGATTGGGAGAGCTTGAGCTCATTTCGAACCTCTGTGGCAGACAGAGCTTGTCGCCGAGACTCCTTCAAAATAAAGAACAGAGCGTCTGCTTGTGCCGAGGTCAGCCCCAAGCTCTGAAAATGTCGGTTGCGAAATTCCTTGACGCCGTTCCCCAGACGCAACAGCTTTCCCGGGATGTGGTATGCGGAAGGCTTTTTCATGTTGTTCTTTCCTTTCTTTGTTGTTTTGTTGTTTGCTTTTTTTGGAGGCTTCGTGAGGTTTTCGCCCGCATTTTTGAAGAAGCATTCCCGCAAACATCGTACACGATGTATCGTATGCGATTTATTGTAGCACAAAGACGTGCGTTTGTCAACAGAAAATCCACGACAAAGAGAATTTTTCCGTTGGAAACAGGCAATAGTGAATGGTGAGAGCGGTACGCTCCGCTTGATGAAAACATATTCGGAAGGAAAACAAAAATGAAACTTGCTTTTTTTGACGCGAAGCCTTACGATATGCCGTCCTTTGACCGCTTTGGCGTGGAGCACGGCATGGAGATGAAATATTTTGAGGCCAAGCTGAATGAGGATACGGTGGAGCTGGCAGCCGGTGCCGATGCGGTTTGCGTGTTTGTCAATGATACCGTCAATGCGGCCGTCATTGAGCGATTGTGCGCACTGAACATTCGCATTGTGGCACTTCGTTGTGCGGGATTTAATAACGTGGATATGAAATATGCCTTCGGGCGCGTTCACGTGCTGCGGGTGCCCGCATACTCTCCTTATGCCGTTGCGGAGCATACCATGGCACTGCTCTTGACCTCCATTCGCCGCATCCACAAGGCTTATATTCGAACCAGAGATTTCAATTTCAGCCTTGTCGGAATGACGGGGTTTGACCTGCACGGAAAAACGGTTGGCGTCATCGGAACGGGACGCATCGGCCGCGTGTTCATCGACATTTGCCTCGGCTTCGGGATGAAGGTGCTGGCATATGACAAATACCCGTCTCCGTTGTCGCCAAGCTGCGCAGACGCGGTACAATACGTTTCGTTGGAGATGTTGCTGCGCAACAGCGATATTTTGTCCCTGCACTGTCCTCTGACCGACGAAACCTACCACATCATCGATGCGGATGCCATTGCCATGTGCCGTCGCGGGGTAGTGCTTTTGAACACCTCGCGCGGAGCGTTGGTTGATGCCGAGGCCCTGCTTGCGGGCATCAAATCCCGTCGAATCGGTGCGGCGTGCTTGGATGTTTACGAGGAGGAAGCAGACTTCTTTTTTGAGGACTTTTCCGGTCACATTTTGGAGGACGATACCTTGGCACGCTTAATTTCCATGCCCAATGTTATTGTCACCTCTCATCAGGCTTTTCTGACGGAGGATGCGTTGTCCAACATCGCGCAAACCACAACGGAGAACATTACCTCCCTTGTTCGAACCGGGCAGTGTGAAAACGAGATTTGCTTCCGTCGCGGAGTCGCGGAGGACTGTAAAAACGGAAGATGCTTTTGATTTTTCGAGAATCGGAGCTTTCGCCACTTCGAATCAACAAATGAAAAGGGGAGCTTGTGCGGTGGAACGTGTCAATGCTTCGGTTGTAAAAAGTTTCATTTTGATTGCTCCTTTATGTTTTTTATATTTTTCATTGCTTTGTTTTCGGAAAGCACTTGACAAATAGCCTATCATAGTTTATAATTATGTTAGATAAATATGATAGGTGGTGCTGATGTGAAAGTTTTAATTAAGAAGATGCGTGAGCTTGCCCATATGAGCCAAGAGCAGTTTGCAAAAGAACTCGGCACGTCCGTTGTTT
>CAZWXE010000033.1:0-17767 GCA_964638045.1 uncultured Ruminococcus sp.
TGATGCGCATTCTCATCGACGATTATTTCTTTTCGTGGGATACGGCGTGGAGCATGGTGACAAAAATCGTTTCCTACACCAACCATACGGTGATGCCCGAGGCACTGGAATCCTGGAACGAGGACCTGTTCCGCCTCAAGCTTCCGCGCATTTATTCCATTGTGCGTGAAATCAACGAGCGCTTCTGCCGTCAGGCATGGAATGCATTCCCGGGAGATTGGGACCGCATTTCCCAAATGAGTGTCATCGGCTACGGACAGGTGCGCATGGCAAATCTGTCCGTCATCGGCTCCCATTCGGTCAACGGCGTTTCCGAGCTTCATTCGGACATTCTCAAGACATCCACCTTCAAAAATTTTTACAAAATGTACCCCGAGCGCTTCGACAATGTTACCAACGGCATTGCGCACCGCCGCTGGCTGTGCTACTCCAATCCGCGTCTGGCAAGCCTGTTGGATGAGTGCATCGGCCCGGACTACCGCCACGCGCCCGAAAAGCTGGCCGAATTTGCAAAATTCGCGGACGATAAGAGCGTTCGAATGCAAATGCGCGCCATCAAGCACGAGAACAAAATCCGCTTTGCCGAGCTTTTGCAAAAGAAAACGGGGCAGCTCATCGACACGCATTCGGTGTTTGATGTGCAAATCAAGCGCTTGCACGAATACAAACGCCAGCTGCTCAACGCCTTGCACATCATCGACCTGTACTTGCAGCTGGAGGAAAACCCCAACGTCGAGATGCAGCCGCAAACATTCCTGTTCGGTGCCAAGGCGGCGCCCGGCTACGACATGGCAAAGCGCATCATCAAGCTGCTTTGCATGCTCTCCAAGGACATCGAGCAAAAGCCGCACATTCGCGAAAAGCTGCGGGTGGTCTTTTTGGAAAATTACTGCGTGAGTATGGCGGAGGCTTTGGTTCCGTCCGCCGAAATCAGCGAGCAGATTTCTCTTGCGGGTAAAGAAGCAAGCGGCACCGGATGCATGAAGCTGATGATGAACGGTGCCCTCACCATCGGTACCTTGGACGGCGCAAACGTCGAAATGCAGGCGGCCGCCGGAAAGGAAAACATGTTCATCTTCGGCTTGACCGCCGCCGAGGTGGAAAAGCTTTGGCTGAGCGGTTACCGTTCCTACACCTATTATTCCGCAAATGAACGCTTGAAGCGGATTGTGGACCGTTTGTCCTTCGGCTTTGCCGGAGAGTCCTTTGCCGACATTGCGTCCTATTTGCTCGGTGGGAACGGCGTTGCCGACCCCTATATGTGTCTTGCCGATTTTGAATCCTACCGTCTTGCACACGCGGCACTGATGGAAGCTTACGCGGACAAGGAGCGTTGGAATCGCATGTCTCTGCTCAACGTCGCGGCCTCCGGACACTTTGCGGCCGACCGCAACATTGAAGAATACGCACAGCGCATCTGGGGCTTGCAGAAAATTCAATAACACCCCAATCGTGTCACCCTGAGCGGAGGGCACAGCCCGCAGTCGAACCCGCAGGGCGATGCGCAGCATCGGGGTCTGCCGTCGGCTGTTTGCCCGAGTTCTGCTCCGCAGTTCGACTCCTCATCCACCGCTTCCGCGGTCTCCCTTCTCCCGCAGGAGAAGGCCAAAATGGACCGAACGAAGGACTTTCATCTACCTTCGCAAGATGCACATTTCAGCCTCCCTTGTGTAAAGGGAGGTGGCGCACGATACGCGTGCCGGAGGGATTGTAAAAGTAAGAATGTTTTACAAAACAATCCCTCACCGCCTTGCGGCGGAGCTCCCTTTACACAAGGGAGCCTGTCACACAAGTTCTCATGCGGTGGAATTTTCTTGACACAAGGGAGCCTTCAAAACAACCAACTTTCGGAATTTACCCTTTTCCCCTCTCACCCGTTTGCGCGGGAGCTCTCCCGACGGGAGAGCCTATTGGAAGCAAGACATCTGACCAAAAGCCTCGCCCTTTGGGAGAGGTGGCGGAGTAGCCGTCGGAGCGGGCGAATAGACGGAAGTAGACCCCGATGCTGCGCATCGCCCTGCGGGTTCGACTCCGGGCTACGCCCTCCGCTCAGGGTGACACAAAAACGGAACCCGCTGTGTCATTTTGTTTGCAGTCGCACTTTCCCGCCCGTGTCTTTCTGAGCGAAGGAAGTCGCTTGCGACTTCCGAAGTCGAACTGCGAAGCAGTGCGAGGTTGTAAACCGAGCAGGAGCTCGGGCGAAAGAAAATAGCAGACCCCGATGCTGCGCATCGCCCTACGGGTTCGACTACGGGCTACGCCCTTCGCTCAGGGTGACACAAAAAACGTTGCCGCGTCCGTATCACATTCCGAGCAAAGTCAAAATTCGAGCGTCAGCGAGAACCGTTTCTCCCGTCTGCTATCCGTCCACTGCTGCGGCCGAATGGGCCGTAGTCAATATTTTGAAATGGAACCGTCAAAAACTTGATGAATAAACAATACCATGTTACCCTATCTTCACACAACAATCGAGCAGCAGTGCTCCGTCTGCGTTCAAAAAAGCATTGACGGGGAGGATGTTTCCTCTCTCGGAGCTTTCCCATACGGAAAAAAGCTGAAATTTACCGTTCACGTCCCGCGCCGCTTGGGCGTTTCCGCCGTGGTGCTTCGTCTGGCTCCCGACGGAGCGGAAGCCGTCGACTATCCCTTTTCCTTTGAAAGCAGGCGCGGGTCGGAGGACATTTACACCGATGTGCTGGACCTGGCCGCGCTTTGCGGGCAGGAACGTCACAGCGGCATATTTTACTACGAATATTTGTTTTTGAGAGGAGCAGACACCCTCTTTTCCGACACGTCCAACCGGTTGGATTTTACGCTTTCCGAGGCCTCCGGCAGAAAATTTTTGCTGTCGGTGTACGAGGAAGGCTTTTCCACCCCCGCGTGGTTCCACGGTGGAACCATGTACCACATCTTCTTGGACCGCTTTTGCAAGGGGGAAGGCCCCGCCGTCTTGCGGGAGGACGCCGTTTTGGAGCCCGATTGGGAGCACGGCGTTCCGCAATATGCCAAGGAGCGCGGCGGCGAGGTTGCCAACAACGTCTTTTTCGGCGGCAATTTGTGGGGCGTCATCGAAAAGCTGGATGCACTTTGCGCGCTCGGCGTCACCGTGCTGTATCTTTCGCCCGTTTTTGAGGCGGCAAGCAACCATCGCTATGACACCGGGGACTACGAGCACGTGGACGCACTTCTCGGCGGGGATGAAGCCTTTGCGGCATTGGTGCGGGAAGCACACCGACGGGAAATGAAAATCGTGCTGGACGGCGTGTTCAACCACACGGGAGACGACAGCCGTTACTTCAACCGAAAGGGAAGATACGGCGACACGGGTGCTTATCAAAGCAGGCAATCTCCGTACGCCGATTGGTACACGTTTCGCAGCTTTCCGGAAGATTACGAATGCTGGTGGAACATCAAAATTTTACCCCGTCTCAACGGGAGCTGTGAGGCCTGCCGCCGGTATTTTACAGGCGCGGACGGCATTGTCCGCAAGTGGCTTCGGGCAGGCGCGGACGGTTGGCGATTGGATGTGGCGGACGAGCTATCCGACGAATTTCTGGATGAATTACGCATTGCCGTCAAGGAAGAAACCGACGGTGAGGGGTTGATTCTCGGCGAGGTTTGGGAAAACGCCGCCGACAAACTCGCGTACGGCTCACGCCGCCGTTATTTTCTCGGCGGACAGTTGGACGGCGTCATGAACTACCCCTTCCGCAATGCGGTACTGACCTTTTTGCGGGAAGGAGACGGCCTGTTCTTTTGCGATGTTCTCAAAGAGCTTTACGCATCCTATCCGCCGTGTGTCTGCCACTCCCTGATGAACGTCATCGGCACGCACGACACCGAGCGCATTTTAACGTTGCTGGGCGACGATGGTTCTCTTGAAACGGCGGACAACGATACGCTCTCAACGGCACGCTTAACCGAGGAGCAATTCGAAAAAGCCAAACGGCTGTTGAAAATGGCGGCGTCCTTGCAATACACCGTTTTCGGCGTCCCCTCTCTGTTTTACGGAGACGAAGCGGGCTTAGAGGGCTATCACGACCCCTTCTGCCGCCGTCCGTTCCCTTGGGGCAGAGAGGACCGAGAGCTGACCGCACATTACACCGCTCTCGGTCAGCTGCGCCGGCAAAGCGCTTGCCTTGCGGAGGGAAGCTTTCGGTTTTTGAAATGCCATCCGAAAAGCTTTGTTTTTGAACGCAAGGGAAGCGGGGAACGCATTGTGGTAATTGCCAATATGGGGGAAACCCGAACCGTTCACACGGACGGAGTCTTTCAAGATGCTTTCACGGGAGCGGTTCTTCAAGGCAGTTGTCTGACCGTTCCCACCGAAACGGTGGTCATTTTAAAGGAGCGCTTCGAATAACCGCGCCGTTTCGAAAAATACGCAAAGAGGACAGCAGAGTGCCCGTTCCATCCGCTTTTGCCGATGGAACGGGCACTCTGTTTATTTAATTGCTTCGTTTCTCGCCGCCAAGCATTCCGCTGTGGGCGCATTCAAAGCTGCTTCAAGAACCGTTCGATGCGCGCAAGCGCCTCCAAAATGTGCTCGGTGGAATAGCAGTAAGACGCGCGGCAAAAGCCTTCTCCGCCCTTGCCGAAGGCGGTTCCCGGAACAATTGCCACCTTTTCGGTGCAAAGCAACCGTTCGCAAAATTCGTCACTGCTCAAACCGGTGCTTGCAATGGAGGGGAACGCGTAAAAGGCCCCCTTCGGTTCACGGCAGGTCAAGCCGATTTTGTTGAAGCCGGAAACAATCAGCCGTCGCCGCATGTTGTATTCCTCCTTCATGTGCGCCACGGCTTCGTCTCCGTTGCGCAACGCCTCAATGGCGGCATATTGCGCGGTGGTGGGCGCACACATGATGGCATACTGATGAATTTTGGTAATTTGCTTCATCAAAGGTGCGGGACCGCAGGCATAACCCAAACGCCAGCCCGTCATCGAGAATGTTTTGGAAAAGCCGTTGACCAGGACGGTTCGTTCCTGCATGCCTTCGATGGAAGCAACGGACACATGCGCACTGCCTCCGAAGGTAAGCTCGGCATAGATTTCATCCGAAAGCACCACAATATCGGTGTCGCGAAGAATGTCGGCAATCGCCTCCAAATCCGCGCGCTCCATAATCGCGCCGGTGGGATTACAGGGGTAGGGCAAAATCAGCGCCTTGGTCCGTTCGGAAATTGCTCCGCGCAGCTGCTGCGGCGTCAGCTTAAAATCGTCCTCTGCCAGCGTTTCGATGATAACCGGCACTCCCCCCGCAAGGGTGACCATCGGTTCATAGCACACGTAGCTCGGTTGGGGAATAATGACCTCATCGCCCGGGCAGAGCAGGGCACGCAGAGCAACGTCAATGGCCTCGGAGCCGCCGACGGTCAACAGAATTTCATCCTCCGGCCGATACAGCACGCCGTATTTGCGCTGTACATAGTGAGAAACCTCCAGGCGCAGCTGCTCCAAGCCCCAGTTGGAGGTGTAGCGGGTTTTGCCCTTTTCCAAGGAAAGAATGCCCGCCTTGCGCACCTCCCACGGCGTCGGAAAATCCGGCTCTCCAACACCGAGGGAGATGACGCCCTCCATTGTATTTGCAATATCAAAAAATTTACGGATGCCGGAGGGCTTGATGCCCTGCACCGTGGGGGACAGAACCTTGCTATAATCCATCACAGCCAAAAGCTCCCCCGCTCGTCCTTTTCGCTTCCCAACAGCTCTACGTCCAGCTCCTTATAGCGGCGCAAAACAAAATGAGTTGCGGTAGAGGTAACCGAATCAATTGTGGCAAGCTCCCTGGAAACAAATTTTGCAACCTCCTGAAAAGTTTTTCCCTTAACCACCACATTCAAATCGTACACTCCGGACATCAGATAAACCGATTCCACCTCCGGATACTTCATAACCTTTGCGGCAACCTCTTCAAAGCCCAAGCCGGCCTTTGGCGTCACCTTCAGCTCGATGATGGCGGAGACATAGGCGCTGTCCAGCTTATCCCAGTCAATCACCGCCTTGTAGCCGCGGATCAAACCTTGACGCTCCAACTCGCGAATTTCGGCGATGACTTGCTCCTCGGTCGATCCCAGCATTTCGGCAAGATGCTCGGTGCTCATGCGGGAATCCTTGGACAGCAGCTTTAACAGATTTACATTCATGGCTCTTTCCTCCTGCGGACAAACAAAAAACGGATTACTTCAAAACCTCAACGCGGTCAATCACAACCGCGGTTTTCGGAACGTCGTCAAACCAACCCATGCGCCCCGTGGGAACGGAAGCGATTCGGTCGATGACATCCAACCCCTCAATCACTTTGCCGAAGCCCGCGTATTGCGCGTCCAGATGCGGAGAATCCTTATGCATGATGAAAAATTGCGAGGATGCGGAATTCGGGTCGGAGGTGCGTGCCATGGAAAGCACGCCTTTGGTGTGGCGCAGGTCGTTTTGCATCCAACCGTTGGCAATGAATTCGCCGCGGATGGCCTCGGCGGGCTTTTCCTCAAAGCTCTCGTCGTAGCCGCCGCCCTGGATCATAAAGCCCTTGATAACACGGTGGAAAATCATGCCGGAGAAAAATCCGCTTTCCGCCAGCTTTAAAAAATTCTCCACGGTGACGGGCGCCTTTTCGGGGTAAAGCTCGGCGGTCATTTCGCCGAAATCGCGTACGTAAAATTTAATTTTCGGATGGTTCATCGTTGTAAAATCCTTTCGTTTTTGTTTTCGTGGTGGGAGTCTTTCCGGCTCCTTGTGAGAGGACGTCTCTCTGATGTCGATGTTGATAGAATTTTTTCACAATCCCTCCGCCTCGCAAAACTCGGCACCTCCCTTTACACAAGGGAGGCGTTTTTGACTGCGAAGTTCGGGCAAAAGTGCGTTCATAAAAAAACAAATTTTTTAGAACTTTTGATTCAAAAATTCTTCCGACGGGCTGTTACCAAAGCCTCGCCAATGGTTGAGGGAGATGAGCTGCCGTAGGCAGCGCGAATGGATTGCAAAAGCAATCCATTTCACAAACATAAAACAACGTCACCGGCTTCGCGGGAATCATGCTGCGGATAAAACGCAGGGACGTTCCTGCTTACAGCCTATCCAAATCCTACGGAACGGCGCACAAACATTCCCGTTTTTCTATATGAAAAATGCCTAAAAAGTTCTTGAAGGTGTCGGAAACTTCTTTCAAGAAGTTTCCGACAAAAAGCCAAAATTCATCACACAGCAGAGCCGTCCTCCTGCGGAGGATATGCCAAGCGAAACAGCTCGCCGATGCGCTCCTGCCGCCCGGTGATGTGCAAAAAGCCGAACAACACCTCCATGCCCGTAGCCGCGCGGTATTCGCCGACGGTGGCATTTTTGGGTCGGTTGGTGTGACCGATGTTTCTGCCCCGCTTGAAGTAAGAAAGCTCCTCCTCGGTCAGGTGCGGCAACAAGCGCTTCATCGCCTCTGCCTGTGCGGATGCCTTGACGTAATGCAGCGCGGCCTTGTTCAGGTGCGCGGAGGTATTCAAGCCCGACTCCACCAGGTGCTCGCGCACGCAAAGCTCCAAAACGCAGTCACCGAGGTACGCAAGGGAAGGGACGCTGACGGAGGCAATGTTCATTCTTTCTTCTCCTTTTCGGAGCCCTCGGCACTCTCCGCCGCCTCCGACTTGGTCTCGGCCGCCTTTTCGCGCTCCTTTTTCTCCTTCTTTTCCTTTTTCTGCTGCTTTGCCTCCTCTTTTTTCTCTTGCTCCGCCTTCACCCGCTCCGCTTCGAGGTCCGGGTAGCGGGCAATCAGCAGCTCCTGTACGACGTCCTTCAAATAGGAGGACATTGTGGCAAGCCCGAGCAGAAATACAAAGAAATCGCTGTCATTCTCAATTTGAAATTTTCCGAGTCGAATATATTGTTCAATCAGCGGGAAGGCCTGTCGCCGTTCTTCTTCCTTCACCTTGAGAAACCGCAGGTAGCAATTTTCCAGCTCCTCCTCGCTGTATTGAGGAGAACGGTAAATATTTTGCAGGATGCGCTTGATTTCTCCGATGGAGAGGGTGTTCTTCAAGGAATAAACCACCAGCATCTGCAAAATTTGCTCCTTGCTGTATTTTTTCCCCTTGATGGGAGAAATCAGCCCGTCCTTGGAGTAATTGTTAATCATGGTTTTGGTCAAAATACGGTCCGAAAAATGCTCGGAGCCCTTTTGCACCTTTTCCGCAACAAGACTGGTGATTTGGTCCAAATACAAATCAATCGATGGAATTTCCTCGGGGTGCAGGTCCGCATCCCGAACGGCTTTTTCAATCAGCCGCTCCAGCTCCTTGGTTTCCATGGCAATCATCCTTTCGATGTCAAATGCAAGCCCACAAAACGGTTTTCGTTTCCTTCTCATGCGCTTTTGATAACATTATAAAGGACAACCAGACAAAAATCAATAGCTTTTTGTAAATTCGATGCGGATTTCCGAAAGAAAGCCCTTGCCTGCCGAAAAAAAGAAAATCCGTCCGTCCCGCCGCAAAAGCGACGGCACGGACGGATTTTTCGGACTGTAACCAAAAGCAATGAACGCCCTCGAAATTCACTTATGTCTGCGGAGCCTGATACGGAGAAAGCGTCTCCATCCATTGCTCGATGTAAACGTACAGGCGGTCATAGCCCGCACAGTTGGGGTGAATGTAGTCGCCGATGTAGGTTTTGGTACCGATAGACAAATCCCGAACAACATCCGCGTTGGAGTACAGGTCCAGGTAAGGGACATTCCACTTGTCGCAAATTTGCTTTGCCACTTCAAAATAATCGCCCAGCTTGTTGTTGACGGAGCCGACGCTCGAATTGACGATTTTGAAGTTGAGAATAAAGCCCAGACAAGCGTCTGGATAGTATTGGGTTGCGTAGTAAAACAGCTCCTCCAGGCCTCCCGCAAAGGTGTTTGTTTGGAAGGAGGAAAGCTCAAAGTCCGCGGACACCGTGCCGATGGCAACACTGTCCCATGCATCATTGACACCGCCGTGCATGATGATGTAATCAAAGTCCTTGTCCTTGTTGTCCTCCAGCTGCTTCAAAATGCGGCCGTAGCGGTTTTCGCGGCAGGTGGAAATCGATGTGCCGGAAAGGCCTGCATTGATGTAATCCATTTGGTTGATTTCACCGATTCTGCCACCCCACGCATCGTAGAAAATGCTGGAATCCTGTGTGCCGTCGCAAATGGAATCGCCCATAAACAACGCGGATTTGCGGTACAGAACGCTGTCGTCCCGCGTGCCGAAGTATTCTCCGATGACGTTCTTCAGGCTTTGATTTTCCAAATAATCAAAGTGCTCCAACAGCATCAGGGTGTCAAAATAATGACCCTTCACCACCAAAAACAGGCTGTTTACCTTGGAATCGTTGGAAATGCGCACAGAGGTGACATTGCTGGGAACCTTGTAGGAGTAAATGACGTATTTCCCGAGGGAATCCACCACGTTCAGCCGGTCGGCAGTAACGGTGTTGGCATTGGAAACAATTGTTTTGTCCTCTCCGTAGCCGTGGAGATGATAGCCTTGATTGGGGTTGCAGGGGCCGAAGGTGATGATGTCCCCGCCCTTTACCTCAATGTAATCGGAGGTAAAATGCGAAGCGTGCGACACCTCGGCACCGGTTTTGCCGTTGATGTATCCCTGAAAGGCACGGCTCGGGTCGTAAAGATTCTCCATTTCGATTTTAGGCGTCGGCGCAGCGGTGGTTACTTCCTCTGCGGGCGGCGTGCTTTCCTCCCGGGCGGTTGTTTGTTCTTCGGGCGGGACGTTCGTATCGGTTCCTGCGGGCACCGTCGATTCCTCTTCTCGGTTCTTTTGTTGGCAGGAGGTCAATAAAGCGGAGGAACAGAGCATGGCAAGGCACAGCAGTGCCGCGAGCAAGCGAGTTTTCATAGGTTACTCCTTTTTTCGTGTTTTTGAGGTGCTCCGGCCGAGCGTACACGCTCCGGCAAACAACCCTCTGCATACATTTTATCATACACGGCAAAGGATGTCAAGGCAAAATCCGCCGGGGACGGGCAATTCGGACACAAACAGTTTATTTTTTTCGCACAAAAACGGTCATGTTGGTCAGCCCTCTGTTGGCAAAAGTGTAATAGGGCACAAAGTAAAGGGGGACGGGGACACTTTCGGCGCGCGCCTTGCGGTAAAGCGTCGGAAAATCCTTTTCGGCGGCTCCCTGTGCAATCAGCCGACACAAGCGCTGCCCCTCGGCGGGAACGCACTCCGGAGGCGTATTGATGTCAACGGCAAGGCTGTTGAGGTTCTCGCGATTGTCCACGCCCTCCATGCAATAAACCACCGGTCCGCGCAACAAGGCAACCCTTCCGTGGTCGGCGCGAACGGCGGGATTGACCTCCGCAAAATAGGGGGTCATCTCAAATTCCAGCCGAAGGACGGCTCCGTTTTGCAAATCGAACACCAAATATCCTTCCCTTTCCGTATAGGGCAGGGAAGCGGTTAAAGCGTCGCACCACGAGGGCTTGCGCACCAACAGACGCGCGGCCGCGGTGCGCTCCACCGAAACGGTAACCTTGCCGTCCTCGGGATAACGGGTATCCACGGTCAACGCATGGCGCGGGCTGTCCAGCCTGCAAGCGATAAACTGTTGCAGGTACAGCTCTCCCTGTTCCTCGTCCTCCGAGAAGAGCACATCGCCGATGCGGGCAAAAATGCGGTTGATGTTGGGGGGACAGCAGGAGCAGGAAAACACCTCCGAGCGCTGCGGCTTGGGAAGCTTTGTGCGCCTTGCCTCCGTCACGCAACGCTCCTTTGTAATTTCGGGCAGGTCCAGCTCCAAAGGGTTTTCGTAGAAAAAGGATTTCCCGTCCAGCGAAGTGGAGGAGAGCATGGCGTTGTAAATCACGCGCTCTGCGGTGTCGGCATAAATTGCCTTGGGCGAAAGCTTTTGCAGAGAAAGGCAGAACAAAACCAAGCCAATGGCAGCACAGCTTTCGGAGTAGCCTCGCAGGTTTGGCAGGTCGTAGGCAGAGGTAAAGCATTCTCCCTGAATGCCGGAGCCGATTCCGCCCGTGATGTACATTTTTTTGTTGACAATATCGTCAAACAAACGGAACACCGCCTGCTTCAGCTCCTCATCCCCCGTTTCGTAAGCGGCCTCTGCCATGGCGGTGTATAGATAAACCGCACGAACGGCGTGCCCCTCGGCTTCACTCTGTTGCCGAACGGGCGCGTGGGACTGGTTGTAGCGCCCGAGCCTGTCACACCAGGTGTTGCCGGGCGCATCCTCCGCCCGCTTTCCGCGCTCGTTCAAAAAGAACATGCACAGCTCCAGATATTTTTTCTTTTTGGTGTAGCGGTACAGCTTGCACAGAGCAAGCTCGATTTCTTCATGTCCCGGAGTGTAAAATTTTGCGGTGTACTGCTTGACAAAAGCATTTTCAATGTAGTCGCAGGCCTTCTCACAGCACTCCAGCAGCAGGCCTTTGCCCGTTGCGTGATGGTAGGCGATGGCTGCTTCTATCATATGCCCCATGCAGTACAGCTCGTGACGGTCGCGGTCGGTGAAAATGTTTTCGGGCTCTTTTTGAAGAAAATAAGAGTTGATGTAGCCGTCGGGGCAATTTTTTGCAATGCTTTCGGCAATGGCATCAATCAGCTCCTGCTCCTTTCGGTAGCCGTTCGGCTCCTTTTCGATGAGGTACGCCACCGCTTCCATCCATTTTGCGACATCCGAATCGTAAAAAATGTGCAATTTTTCGTTCTCATCATGATGAAAGAACAACGCATCGAAGCGACCGGTTTCCATAAAGCGGTCATGAACGGCTTGAAGGGAAACCTCGCTGTTGAGGCGGTAGCGGTCCAGCCAAAATCCGTCTGAAAGGGTGACATTTTGAAAGGGAACGTTGATTTTTTTCATAAAGCCTCCTGATATTTTCAAAATACTTGTATTTTCGGTGAATTTGTGCTACCATTATTATAGAACCGGTTGCAGACATTTGCAATCAAAATATGGGAGAATCAGTACAAAAATTCGCTATGATTGCCGTCAACAATGAAAAAATAGAGTTTGAGAATATGGGGGAATTTACCGGAGAGGCCGGCTGGAAGCACCCCGACGTAACCGTCGGCACGGTAGAACTGATCTTTGTCACCGCGGGCGAGGTCCTGTTGCAGGAGGGGGAGGAGCAGTACGCTCTTTTGCCGAACGACCTGCTCTTTCTCGATGCCGGAAAACAACACTTCGGGTATCGGGAAAGCCGTACAACCACCTCCTTTTACTGGCTGCACTTTTTTGCGTTTCCTTATCGTGCCCTGGGACTTCCGAAGCGGATGAGCATGAAGGGCGGTCACGAGTTTGCGGCGCTGCTGTCACAGCTGAATCATTTTGCATCGGTGGGGGAAAGGAAGGAGTGGCTGGAGCTGCAGCTGATGAGTGCGCTTATTCAGCCGCTCTGCCTCGTCGGCAACGAAAGTCGGTTGGCCCATGAGGTGGCGGAATACGTGCGCATCCATTCCGACGCGCCGCTGCGCTTATCCGCCGTGGCCCGACACTTCGGCTATAACGCAAATTATCTGTCCAAGGCCTTTGCCAAATCCTTCGGGCTGAGCCTGAAGCAGTATATCGACCGACAGCGCGTGGCAAAAATTCGGCATGAGCTGCTTTCCACCACCAAAACCATCCAGGAAATTGCGCAGCTCCTCCAATTTGAGGATGCCAACGGTTTGGTCAAATTTTACAGTTACCATACCGCGCAAACACCGAGCGATTACCGCAGACAATTTTACGGGACGCACAAAAATCGGCATTGAGCCCGTCCAGCCGAGCAGACAAGGGAGCTTCACTTTTCCACAGGATTTCCACACAGGCTGTGGAAAACCCTGTGGAAATTGCGAAATTCCTCAAAATCGAAAAATTTTGAAAAAATTCATTTATTTTTCGCAAAAAGGTTGCAAAACCGAAAAAAGTGTGATATACTATCTTACAGTAGAGTGAAATAGTGTGATGGGAGTGGGTTTTCGAGAAAACCCGCTCTTAATTTTTGAAATTCAAAGGCTTGGAGATCATATTAAGGAAAGAGATTTTTGAGATGAAAAAGAACAATGGGAGCGTTGTAAGCGTCGTACGCCGTTTGGCGGAGCCTCTTTGCGAGGAATTCGGCTTCTTCCTTTGGGACGTGGAATACGTAAAGGAGGGTGCCGATATGTACCTTCGTATTACCATCGACAGCGAAGAAGGCATCGACATTGAAGATTGCGAAAAAATGCATCGTGCGATTGATCCGTTGCTGGACGAGGCGGACCCGATTGCCGAGGCGTATCATCTGGAGGTGTCCTCGCCCGGCATCGAACGGGAGTTGAAAAACGACATGCAAATTCTGGCCTGCGAGGGCTGGCAGGTAGAGCTTCGGCTGTATGCTCCGCTGGACGGGCAAAAGAGCTTTTCGGGCACGCTGGTCGGCTTGGACGAAAGCGGCAGGGTGGTGCTTGCCACCGAGCCGGACGGCATGGAGCGCAGCTTTGAGCGCAGCACCGTTGCCCTGTTGAGAACCAGATACGATTTTGAAAACGATTCGGAACACTGATATACGGGATTTAGAGAAAGGATTACGGACCAATGAACACAGAATTTTTTACCGCGCTGGAGCTGTTGGAAAAGGAAAAAGGCATTCCCGCGGATTACATGATGGAAAAAATCGAGGCGGCGCTGGTTTCGGCATACAAAAAGGAATACGGAAACAACACCAACGTGCGCGTTCTGATTGATCCTGTCAAAAAGGATGTTCGCGTTTACCAGCAAAAGGATGTGGTGGAGGAGGTTGAAAACCCCGAAACCCAAATTTCCCTGGAGGATGCCAAAAAGGTGGCCAAAAAATACCGCGTCGGCATGATTATGGAAACCGAGGTCAAAACCAAAAACTTCCGTCGTCTTTCCGCCGCAGCCGCAAAATCGGTGATTATTCAGGGCATTCGCGAGGGCGAACGCCGGGTGGTACAGGAGGCTTATGAAAACAAGCACGAGGAAATCATCACCGCAACGGTCAGCAAAATCGACCCCGATTCCGGCAACGTGGTGTTGGAAACCGACACCAGCCGTGCGGTTTTGCTCAAGTCCGAGCAGATTCCCGGCGAAACCTTCCGCGTAGGAGACAAAATCAAGGTCTTTGTCATGGAGGTCAACAAGGAGGCAAGAGGCCCTGTGGTTACGCTTTCCCGTGTGCATCCCGGCCTGGTGCGCCGCATGTTTGAGTTGGAAATCCCGGAAATCGCCGAGGGCATTGTCATGGTCAAGGGAATTGCCCGCGAGGCAGGCTCCCGTACCAAAATAGCGGTTTGGTCCCGTGACCCCGACGTCGAGCCCATCGGCGCCTGCATCGGCCCTCACGGCTCCAGAATCGCCCCCATCCTGGATGAGTTGCGCGGGGAGAAGGTGGACATTGTCCGTTACAGTGAAAAGCCCGAGGAATACGTTGCGGCGGCGCTTGCTCCCGCAGAGGTAACCTCCGTGGTGATGACGGCCGAGCGCGCCTGCCGCGTGTCGGTGGTTCCCGAGCAGCTGTCTCTGGCCATCGGTAAGGAAGGACAAAACGCGCGTCTTGCCGCAAGACTCACCGCTTACAAAATCGATATTAAGAACGATTGAGTTCTCTTAACCGAAAAACGATGGAAAAGAAAATCAAAAAAATCCCCATGCGGCAGTGCTTGGGCTGTAATGAGCACAAGCCGAAGTCCGAGCTGCTCCGCGTGGTCCGAAGCCCCGAGGGGGAAATTTCCCTGGATTTTGTGGGACGCAAGTCCGGACGAGGGGCGTACATTTGCCGCTCGGTCAAATGCCTGCGGAAGGCACAAAAAAGCCGTCGCATCGACCGCGTTTTGGAATGCACCGTTCCGGACGCCGTTTACGACGCGATGGACACAGAGCTTTCGAGTCATGAAGAATGAGCGGCTCCTGCGCACGCTCGGACTGTGCGCCAAGGCGGGAGCGCTGCTCTACGGTGTTCCCATCATCTGCGAGGCCATGAAAAATCCGCGCAGAGGCAAAAAGCCGCTTTGGGTGCTTGCGGGCAACGACAATGCGGAAAACTCCGCAAAGAAATTGCGTGACAAATGCGCCTATTACGGCGTTGAATTAACGGTTTTACCCGTGGACGGTGCAACCATGGCACACGCCGTCGGAAAAGCGTCACGGCTTTCCGCGGTGGCACTGACCGATACCGATTTGTGTGTGCTACTGAGAAAAAATTTGAAGACGGATGCTCTTTCTTCTTCGACGGAGGACTGCGACCTCGTCCCCTGAAAGAGCAACAACAATGATGAGTATTTCCGAAAATCTGCGGTTTTCGGAAGCATTATGGAGGAAATATGGCAGCAACAACCAATCAAACATTCAAAATCAACAAGCTTGCAAAGGACCTTGGCTTAAAAGGCAAGGATCTTGTGGAGGTGCTTTCTCAAAACGGTGTGGAGGCAAAAACCACGCAAAAGGCGTTAGAGCCTATGGAATTTGAAATTCTTTTTGATGCATTGACCAAGGCAAATCAGATTTCCAACATCGGAGAATACCTGGATGGTGTCACCCATATTCCTTCGAAGGTGAAAAAAACCGCCGCAAAGGCGGAAAAGAAGGCAGAGGAGCCCAAGGCCGAGCAGCCGAAGGAAGCTGTTGCGGAAGCGCCGAAGCAGAAGACTGCCGAGGCTGTACCTGCAGCGCCGAAGGCTGCGCCTGCAAAGCAGGAGGAAAAGCCCGCGGCTCCCGAAAAGAAGGAGACTCCCGCCGCTTCCGTCGGAGCGCGCCCGCAGACCGCGGCTCCGAAGAAAGCAGAGACACCCGCAAAGGCCGCGCCTAGGGCAGAGCTCAAGCCGGAGGTAAAGCCCACCGCAACTCCCGCGGCAGCGGCAACACCCGCAGCACGCCCGCAGCAGCGTGTTCCTTACACGGGAAACCCGTACCACTCCGGAAAAAGCGGCATCGCAGGCCAAAATCCGTTTGCGGGACGTACGGCTCCCGCTTCCTCCGAGCGTCCTGCCGGCAGTTACAGTAACGGCGGCAACGCGGGCTTCGGTGCGCGCGGCGGCGCTCCCTACCAGGGCAACCGTTCCGCAGGCGGTGCGCCTTACGGAGGAGCCGCGCAACAGCGTCGGGCTCCCGGCAATCAGCAACGCGGCAACGGGCAAAGATTTGACCGCAACGGCGACAAGGGCGATTACGTACCAAACGTTCCCAGAGAGAAGTTTAAGGTACAGCCCATTGTCAGAGGCGCCTCCACCAATGTAAATCCGGACGGTACCCTGAAGGGTCCCCGCGTGATTGATACGCATGCTTCCTCCGTGGACCTTTCCAAATACGACGAAAAGCTGGATTCCTTTGTCTCCGACCGCGACAGCAACCTGCGCGGCGGCAATCAAAAGCTGAAAAAGCAAAATAACCAGACACAGCAAAGCAGTTCCTTCTCCTCTCGCCAGGGCGGCAAGAACGCCAAGGGCAAGGGACGCCGCGGGAACGGCGGAAACGCGCCCGCAGTGGTTTATAAGCCCACCTCCGTGGAGCTTCCCGAGGAAATCGTCGTCGGTCAGCTGGCTTCCAAGCTGAAGGTGACCGCAGGCGAGGTGGTGAAAAAGCTGTTGATGATGGGAATGATGGCAACCATCAACCAAACCGTCGATTACGACACCGCCGCCTTGGTTGCCGACGAGTTCGGCATTGCGGCAACACCCGAGGTGGTGGTCAGCATTGAGGAAAAGCTCTTTGACGAAGCGGAGGACACCGACGAGCAGCTCTGCGAGAGAGCGCCCGTCATTTGTGTCATGGGTCACGTCGACCACGGTAAGACCTCTATTTTGGACGCCATCCGTCATACCAACGTTACGGCAGGCGAGGCAGGCGGTATTACGCAGCACATCGGCGCATACCGCGTCAAGGTCAACGGCAAGGACATGACCTTTTTGGACACTCCCGGTCACGCGGCGTTTACGGCAATGCGTGCAAGAGGCGCCATGGCAACCGACATCGCAATCCTTGTGGTTGCGGCGGATGACGGCGTCATGCCCCAAACCGTCGAGGCAATCAACCATGCCAAGGCAGCCGGAATCGATATTGTAGTGGCAATCAACAAAATGGATAAGCCGACGGCAAATCCCGACGCCATTAAGCAGGAGCTGACCAAATACGACCTGATCCCCGAGGAATGGGGCGGAGACGTCATCTGCTGCCCTGTTTCCGCACTGACCGGAAAGGGCATTGACGAGCTGTTGGAAAATGTGCTTTTGGTGGCAGAGGTCAAGGAGCTGCGCGCAAATCCGAACCGACGCGCAAAGGGTATTGTCATCGAAGCCAAGCTGGATAAAGGTCGCGGACCGGTTGCAACCGTTTTGGTGCAAAACGGCACCCTGAGAAGCGGCGACACCATCATTGCGGGCACCGCAGTCGGACGCGTGCGCTCCATGACCGACCATTTCGGAAAGCCCGTAAAGGAGGCAACTCCCTCCGTTCCCGTCGAGATTACGGGTCTTGCGGAGGTCCCCTCCGCAGGAGACGAGTTCCAGGCGGTTGCGGACGAGCGCATGGCAAGAACCCTGGCGGACCGCCGTCGCACACAGGCAAAGGAGGACCAGTTCAAGGCAAATGCAAGAGCAAACCTCAACGACCTGTTTGCACAAATTTCCGACGGCGTCAAGGATTTGAACATCATCGTCAAGGCGGACGTGGACGGCTCGGTGGAGGCAGTAAAGGCCTCCCTGCTGAAGCTTTCCAACGAAGAGGTGAAGGTGCGGGTCATTCATGCGGCGGCAGGCGGCGTCACCGAGGGCGACGTCACCTTTGCGGCGGCATC
>CAZWXE010000034.1:0-17547 GCA_964638045.1 uncultured Ruminococcus sp.
ACCATTTTCCCCTCTCACCCGCTGCGCGGGAGCTCTCCCGGCGGGAGAGCCTATTGGAAGCAAGACATCTGACCAAAAGCCTCGCCCTTTGGGAGAGGTGGCGGCGTAGCCGTCGGAGAGGGCGAATGTAATGTGAACGAACAGCCGGCAGGAGACCCCGATGCTACGCATCGCCCTACGGGTTCGACTCCGGGCTGCGCCCTCCGCTCAGGGTGACACAAAAAATGGAACACGCCGTTTCATTCTGTTTAGAGTCGCACTTTCCCGCTTTGCAGCATGTTGCTTGAAAAGGTAAAATACAGAAGTCCGTGTAGGGGCGACCATTGGTCGCCAGCCATTCGGGTGCGATGTCCTATCCACGGGCGACCAATGGTCGCCCCTACACGAAATTTTGAAATTTAGCTTTCGAACCGAGGTACGGAAGGGGGCTTTTGTAACTCCTCATCCACCGCTTCCGCGGCCGTCCCTCTTCTCCCGCAGGAGAAGGCCAAAATAGAGCGAACGCGGCAACATTTTGTGTCACCCTGAGCGGAGGGCCCGGCCCGGAGTCGAACCCGCAGGGCGATGCGCAGCATCGGGGTCTCCTTCCGGCTGTTCGCTCTTTTCCGGATCATAAAATTACAAAAAACGGAAATTTCACCGCTTTGGGAGCAGTGGAATTTCCGCTTTTTCATTCCTTGTTCTCTTGTTCTTTTTTACACATTCCGTTCCGCTTTTAAGAATGTTTCGGGGCAACTTTTTATTTCTTTCGTCCCTTTTCGCGAATCCAATCTTCGGCAAACAATACCAGAAGTATAATGATAATGATTTCCAAATCTTCCCCCCCTTCAGATATATTTGCAATGTCTATTCTAACTTGCCGTATTTGTAACGGCAGAGCAGCCTGTGGGAAAATGCTTTGCGGCCTTTCATGAACCCTTGAAAGAGAAAAGCCGAACGGTTCTCAAACCTCCTTGTCCTCTTGCACCAAGAGGGAAACGGAGGCTTTTTCGATTTTGTGCTCCTTGATGGAGTCGATGTGAATTTGCAATTGCTCGGTGGTAACGTCAAAGGAGGTGCCGTCGTCGGGAATGGCGCCGTGCAGACCCAAAACATAGCCGCTGAAGGTGTCGGTGTCCACATCGTCCAGCTCAACGCCCAGGGCTTCCTCTACGTCCGAGAGCAGCGCGGTACCGCTGATGCTCCATTCGTTTTCGCCCGTCGCAAGGATTTCCTCCTCCGCGGCGTCGGCATCCTCGTCGGTGGCGTCGGTGATTTCGCCGAGCAGGCACTCAATCAGGTCGGTAATGGTCACCACGCCGCGCGTTCCGCCGTATTCGTCCAAAACAATCGCCAAGGATTCCTTTTTCTCCTTCATGTTGCGGAACAGCTTGTCGGCGGTGATGGTTTCGGGCACAAAATACGCGGGGTACACCGCCTTTTCCAAAACGGTTTCACGGTCGCGGCTTTCCAGGCGGAAGTAATCCTTTGCATTGAGCACACCCAAAACATCGTCCACGGTTTCCCCGTAAATGGGGTAGCGGGAATAGCGACTTCCGTTGATGACCTGCTCCCACTCCTCGTCGGTGTCGTCGATGCAAAGCATGGTCAACCCCGTGCGGTGGGTGGCAATTTCGCCTACGGTGATGTCGTCAAACTCAAATACGTTTTCAATCAGTTCCTTGTTGTATTCGTCAATGGAGCCGTCCTCGTGCGCCTCGTCCAACAGCGTCAGCACCTCACCCTCGGTGACGGTGTCCTCCTCCTTGGGCTTGAAGATGACGTTCATCAGCTTTTTCCACAGCATGAACAGACAGTTGATGGGGAATAGGATAACCATGAACACGCGCAGAATGGGAGCGGTGAAGCAAGCAAAGCTTTCGGCATGGTCCTTGGCAAGGCTTTTCGGCGTAATTTCTCCGAAAATCAGCACCACCACGGTGACCACGGCAGTGGAAATCACCGAAGCGGAGGACTCGGCCGAGGAGCCCGCAAGCAATTGCAGGAACCACACGGTTGCAACCGAGGAAAGCAGAATGTTGACAATGTTGTTTCCAACCAGCAGGGTGGAAAGCAGCGTATCGTAACGCTCGTTCAGCTGCAGCACCAGGGCGGCTTTTTTGTCCCCCTCGGACGCGGCGTTCTTCATTTTGGTCTTATTGAACGATGTAAAGGCTGTTTCCGTGGAAGAAAAAAACGCGGAAAAAACCAAACAAACCAGCATAATAATCATCGTCCATAAACTACCGTCGGGCATTGTTTTGTACTCCTTTGATTCGTTGCTTGCCTGAAACGGAAAATGCGAAAAAACGCAAAAAGGCATAGCCTCGGCGTTTCCCCAGGCTATGCACTCCTTGCGTATTCAATTGGAAACCGGGCATTCGACTGTTACCGTCTCCGTCGCCGTTGTCCACGATATTCTCCTATTCTCAAGCAAATCTCATGTTCTCGACCGCATCATATACGGCCGGATGGGGGTATTATATCACAAAAAAAGCATTTGTCAATAGTTTTTTAAAAATTTTATTCTTTTCGCACAAAATCCAGAAAAAAAAAAAAAAAAAAACAGTAAAAAAACACAAAATCGTTGACTTTTTCTTCCAGATGTGCTATTATAGAGGATGGATACAGCAAACTCCGTTCTCGGGCAAAGCAATCGGAGCATCGAGCCGTAAAATTTTGTCGGGAATGGAATTTTGCCGTGCCGTCATCATCTCGTAGGCAAAAGGAAAAGGAGAACAGTATGAAACGCATTCAAAAACAACTGACCGCCCTGTTAGCGGTGCTGTTGGTAATTTGTGCCGTTTTGACTTCTTGTGCAAACACCAAGCCGAACGAAAGCAATACCACGGGCACTCCGGAAACCGAAGGACATACGCATCCTTCCGAAACCACCGGCGGGCACGAGCACTGCTCACACACCACCACTACGTTGGTGGGGAAAAAGGACGCCACCTGTGCCGCCGAAGGCTACACGGGTGACACCGTTTGCTCCGCTTGCGGCGATGTCCTTGAAAAGGGAAGCACCATCGCAAAAACCGACCACACCTGGAACAACGGTGTAACCACCAAAAACCCAACCTGTATCGAGACGGGCGTTTTAACCGTCACCTGCACCGGATGCGGCGAAACCAAAACCTCGCCCATCCCCACCGTGGCGCACAAGGATGAATATCACGATGCCCTGGACGGCTCGCACAATCACACCTGCACCACCTGCACCATGAACAAAAACGAGCAGCACAACCCCGTGGACAGCGGCACCTTCCACAAGGCCACCTGTCTGGAGGGCGCTTACACGCTGATGACCTGCGCCGACTGCGGCGGAACCTACAAGGTTTACAGCGACAAGGACGAGGACAAAGCAACCGGCCACCAATGGAGCGCATGGGAAACCGTGGAGGATGCAACCTGCTCCGCCACCGGTAAAAAGACGCGCAGCTGCTCCTGCTGCACGGCCACCGAGAGCTTCACCATTCCCGTCGACGCCTCCGCGCACAGCTTTGTACGCACCAACCCCACGGTAAAGGCAACCTGCGGCGAAAGCGCAACCGCCGAGTACATCTGCGAGCATTGCCACGCACCGAAAACCGAAACCCTGCCCGCCACCGGCAAGCACAGCTACCAAACGCAGGCAAGCACCGGCGACGGCTGGACACGCCAGGTTTGCAGTGTCTGCAGTCATGAAATCGCAAAATTCGACGCAAGCAATGTAACGGTTGCCGAGGTGGAGGCCAAGGACATTCCCACCGACACCACCCTTGCGATTGAAACCAAAAAAGCAAGCATCAGCCTCCCCGCGGACGTGGTTTCGCAGCTGGTTGAGGACACCTCGAAAAAGGTCTCCGTTGCCGCCGACGTCGTAGAGCAGGCAAGCAAGGATGCTCTGCTGGAGAACGCAACCAACCTCAAGGAGGAGGAAAAAGAGCGCCTGAAGGACGTAGACATCTTCGACTTCGGCATCACCGTCGGCGACACCGCCGTTTCTCAATTCCGCGCGGCCGTTACGGTCACCATGCCCTACACCCTGAAGGAGGGTGAGGAGCCAGACGGTATTCTCATCTGGTACGTTGCCGACGACGGCACACTGGAGGAGGTTGCGGCCGTATACGACGCCGAAACCCAAACAGTCACCTTCTCGGTTGAGCACTTCTCCTTCTACGCCGTTGCCTACAAGGAAACTCAGGCAATGCTTTGCAAGAGAGGAAAGCACAACTACGAGCCGGTAGGCGATCCCGTTCCCGCAACCTGCACGACGCACGGCTACACGATGTACGAATGCACCGGCTGCCATAAGAGAACCGCCGACAACTTTGTGGAAAAGACCGAGCACAGCTACGGCGAGCTGCATGAGGCACATCCCACCTGCACCGAGGGTGATTGGAGCTATCGGGTATGCCAAAACTGCGGAGAAATCCTCAATGTCACCTTTGTCCGCGCAAACGGACACACCCCGGACGGAGTTGCAACCTGCACCACTCCCTCCACCTGCACCACCTGCCACACCGTCATCACCCCCGCAAAGGGACACTCCTTCACCGAGTGGGAAACCGTTGTGGAGCCCACCGATGTCAACTCCGGCCTGCGCCGCCGCTACTGCCTATCCTGCGGAAAGGTGGAAGAGGTTAAGCTTGCCGCATCCGGCAACATCGAACAGCTGAAGTTCGAATCCTATGAGCAGCTGCTGGAGGCCGTTTTCGAAAAGGTATTCAACCTCGACAACGGAACCATTCATCTGGACACCGCGCAAAACGGCTACACCTACGTTTTCGACATCACCGTCAACCGCAGTGAGGACGATTTCCTCATTCTTTTGGAAGCAACGCAGAGCTACAAAACCTCCGACGGCACCACCGAGGAATCCCCCTTCACCCTGCTGTATCGCAACGGCGTTGTCATTTACAGCTACGGCGAAATCGCATTCCAAACCGACATCGCAACGCTGGCTCAGCTTCCGTTTGACGTGCTCCTCGACTATGCGGAGCAAACCTTTGAATACATCAACCCCATGGCGGAAGCCGTTCTCGGCCAGGCCAAGGAGCTGTTGAAGAGCTACTCCGCACTGTTCGGCACGCAATTGAATGCCATTTTGAAGGCAGCCGGAACGGAATACACCGTTGAGGATTTGAACAAGGTTCTGGATTCTCTGGAAACCGTGTATGCGTACTGCGCACTGAAGATGGGCTACCACACCAACCTGGAGATGCAGGACGGCGTGCGCGTCCCCACACAGGCGGATTTGCACACCGTGCTCACCGCACTGATGACGCCCACCGAGAATGCGGACGGCAGCACCACCTACAAGTGGGACATCTCCGAGCTGATGAAGGCCGTCAATGCACTGTTGGATTGGGCAGAAACCAATGAAGAGAAGGCTGTCAGCGAAGTTCTTTACGAGCTGGTGAAGGCCGAATTGACCAAGGCAGACCCCACGCTGACCGATTGGAACGCTTGCGTGGCAAAGCTGAAGGCAAGCTTCCCCGGCACCATGACCGTCAAAGCATTGGCAGACCGCCTCTTCACCTTGCTGGAGCAGAAGCAAATCTGCACGGCCGACGAGCTGTATGCCGTCATCAATCAGCTGGTGGAGCAAATCTCCGGACAGGAGTTTGATGTCAAGAGCATTCTGGATGCTTACGCCGACAAAACGCTGAACGAGATGGTATGTGCCGTCACGGATGAGGAGGGTATAACGCTTGAGGACCTGATTGACGCCCTCAACCAACAGCTCGCCCAACTGACACTCGGCAAGATTTCGTTCCCCGCTTACGGAGGAAGCGTTTCCGTCGCAGAGCTTGTCGAAACGGCCAAGGACGTCCTTTCCCAGCTGAAGCTGACAGCTGACGTCTCCGTCACCCTGGATAAACAGGGCAAGCTTGCAGGCGCCGCCATCAACAGCAAAATCCTGTTCGGCGACTCCGACGATGAAGAGGGAACCGAGTTCAGCCATCTCGTGTTCCGTGTGACACAGGACGAAAACGCAAAGGTGGAGCTGCCCGAGGCATGGAAGCCTTTGACCGACCAAACCGTTTCCTCCTCCTTCGACGCAAACGGAAATCTGGTTGTCGGCGGATTGAATTCGGACATGGACTATTCCTTCACCGTTGACGGCAGCTTCCATGCATCCGTTAAGGATTTGCTGACCAAGGACGAGGAAGCAAGCACATCCTTCGGATTCCCCGTTTACACCCTGCCGAAATATCTCTGGAACGGGTCCTCCGAGGTACAGGAGGTTGCCGTCATCGACGGAAAGTACTATCTGTTGGAAAGCTACTATCAGTCCAGCAGCTACACCGTCAACGGCACCGTTTCCCTGGGTGACATCCTTTCCGGCACGGACAAATTGCTCCCGGGCGAGGATTCCGTTCCCGCAGGCATGAAATATCTCTCGGAGCAAGACGGCTACACACCCGTTTACGAAACCGTTTTCGGCGCAATGTGGCAGCAGAACGGGCAATGGTGGTACTCCAACGACTTCAACGCCTATGAAACCTCCTTCGAGGGCGAAGAAATCATTGTATACGACATTTATTCGGAGGCAAATGAGTACCGTTCCTACGACGCGCTGGTTCTCTATTCCATGGACGAAGGCGATTACGGTGACATCGTGGTCGACGGCAAGAAGCAGCCCGTCAAGCTCATTCGGCTTGCGGATACGAACGCCCCGGACGAAACCGTGCTCCGTGTATACGGCTATGCGGAAAACGGAAGCATCCGAATCCTCAACCGCCACTTCAACTCTTCTATATCCGGCTATACCATCGGCGAGCAAATCGCACAGCTGAAGGATTACGATTACAGCAACGAGTACGAGCGCACAGTCACGTTGTTTGACAAGGACGGCAACCGTGAGCGTGTCACCTTATCCATGCTCGAGACCTACCAAAAGCTTCCCACCTTCTACGCAAAAATCGACTCCGACACCTATGCCGTGGTCGGCTATCTGAAATCGCTCACCGACGCGCAATTGGGTGAGTACGAGCAAATCACGCTTGCCGACGGCAAGACGCTGTATCGTCTGCCCAAGGACTTTTCCGGCTATGTTGCCGGATATGTCAAGACCGAGAGCGGCAAATACGTGCAAACCATCGTTCAAACGGACGAAATGGGCGAACTCACCGACAGCATCGTTTACCGCGGCGGCATCAGCGGTCTGCGCCGAATCTACTTTGACGACATGTTTGACACCGCGCAGTACGTCACCGCAAACAACGACGGAACCTTCACCGTTTCCGCTCAGCTGCTCAAGCTGCTCGGCGAGAAGTGCACCTCCGAAGGAGACGGCTACGCCCTTCTGTTAACCGGCAAGCTGACCTCCGGCGAGAAGACCTTCCGCATCAAACAAACTCTGATGAGCTATTTGAAGCCCGAAACGCTGACCTTCGGCTCTTCCTCCTCTTCTGTAGACCGTTGGTATGAGTGGAGCTACATCTTCAGCTCGTCCGGAAGCTCCGAATCCGAGCGCTACACGGTAACCCTCAACGAGGACGGCAGCCTGACCATCGTGATGAACGACGGCTCCAAGATTACCGATGTCGATTATTACGCATACGGCGGAAGCATCGCATTGGACGGCTTCCTCGTCTACAATGAGGACATGAGCGAGCAGGCCGGCGTGGACATCTACGGCAATCTCTTCCGCGTGTCCGACTCCTCAAAGTACACGGTTCTGATCGACGGCAAGTACTACGACTATTCCTCCTTTAAGGAGTGGAGCGGCACCGAATTGGAAAGCCTGACCGATGTGTTTGCCGCAACCTGGACCCTCGAAAGCGCTTACCTCCGCTATTGGACGACCGTTGACGAGCAACCGTTGCCCGTTTACCAGCTTGAAATCAAGCTTTCGCAATTTGACCAACTCAACTACTTCAACTGCTTTGCCACCGTTCAAGACGGACAGCTCTGCATTTTGAAGCAGGCACAGGAGTTGGGCGAGGGCATTCTGCAATATGAATCCATCGTTCCCATGTCCGACTACCTTGCATCCCTGAAGGTGGTTGCCGAGGACGAGATTTCCTCCTACGGCACCAGGGCGGTAATCAACGGCGCGGAAGGAAAGCTCCACTACCTGAACTGCTCTCTGTACGAAACCGACGAGGACGGCGAGCCGCTCGGCGAGCCCGTGCTGAAATACTATACCATTTTGGTGTTCGTGGATAACCAAACCGAGCAAGCGCACTTGCTCGGCCAAGCAACCCATATCGGCTCGCATCTGCAAGTGGGCGAGGAATACACGCCCGAAGGTATTATCGAAAGCAGCAACAGCTGGACAAACGAGTATCGCAACGGCTCGTACACCGTCGTTTCCATGAATTTCGCACAGTACCAATACCTGTCCTTCATTCGTGTTGCAGGTCAGCTGTACCGCTACGATTACTATCAATACAACAGCTACTACCCGGATTCCTTCCTGAGCCGGTACGCGGAAAAGCAATGGGTATATGCACAGGTTGGCGCCGATGAGGAATTCGATGTAAAAGGCGACTGGACCGCCTACGACTACGACGGCAACGAGGTTGAAAAGCCCGAGAGCTGGCTCAACGTTTCCGTCAATCTGATAGGCACCGACGAAAACGGCACCAAGATTTACGAGGTTTCCGGCTATACCATCTCCTGCACCGAGCTGGAGGACGGCACCGTTCTGTACGGCGAGCCCGGCGAGCAATTTGTGCAGGGTCCCGACGGCAGATTCGTTCAGGTTTACACGGAAACCGACAACGAAGGTGTGGAGCACATCGTTTGCACCTTGCCCGGCTCCGTCATCGACGGCTATTACCTGAGCAGCTACCACCTGTTGGAAAAATACCTCACCGTCACCGATGACGGCCAACTGATTGTGGACGCCGCTGCCGCGGAGCTGCTGGAGCCGATTTCGGAGTTTTGGTTCAACGTGGAAACCTCCAATGGTAACCGGTGCTCCATCGACGACATCAGAGAGTACTTTGCAAACTAATACACCGACAAAACCGTTTTCCCCGTCCGTGTAACCTTCAAACGGGGAAAACGGCTCAAAAAAACGCAACGCACCTGCCGAATGGTTTCATAAAAGCCAAAAGGCGGGTGCGTTTTTAAAATTTTGATGCTTTGCCGAAAGCAAGCACAGAGAAAGGAGAGCAGCCGTGGGCAAGCAAGTGTTTTTTCGAGCCGTCGCACTGACATTAACCGTTATTTTGTGCCTGTGCGAAGGCTCCTGCGCACGTCCCGACAGTGAAAAAGATACCCGCACACAGCAGTTAACCGTTGAACAGGCTCCCACAACATACACGCCCGCGTTTTCCGCTTCTGCGGCAAAGCAGGGCGCCGCGCTGTTCGGACGTCTGCTTGCACTGTGCCGAGGCTATACTCCGAATGAGGAGCAGCTGCAAGCTCTGGAAGCGCAAATTCAAGAGCAGCTGTTGCCGCGCTTGGAGGCCCTTTCCGTACGCCCCGATGAGCTGACGGCATTGCTGGAAAAGGGGCAACTGCTTTGCGCACTGTCGGAGGAGAACGCCGAGACAGCTCCGTCGGCACTGCTTCTGCAATTCTACCAAACGGGACTTTCCGTCGTGTCCTCGCAAAAGCTCGGCGGCATCTTCTTCTCCGTTACCGAGTTGTATTTGAGCCGTCTGACACAGCAATGCTACGAACGGTACGAGGCCTACGGCTATCAATGGTACTTAGAGGACGCGCACCGCTACGCCGATTTGCACACGCAACTGTGCTCCACCCTCGGGGCGGAAAGCTTTGCGCAAATCACCGCCATGGCCGTGTTCGCCGTCTCCCTGCTCGGGAACGCCGCAAGGGAGGAAAGCCGAATGTACGTGCTCTCGGACGAGGAGCTGGCGGTACTGCTTCGCCGACAGGCCGACTACTTCTGCGCGGTTGAAATTTCGCAGGAGCAGTGGGGAAGCGCTGCGGAAATTTACACCGCACTGTTCACGCCGCAGGGGAGCACCTTAACGGACGCCGAGCTTTCGGCGCTGTTCCGCTCGGGCTATTTCGCTCGGGTTGCCCAATGCATTCCGACACTTTTGACGCTGTATCGCGCCATGGCACAAGCCGTTACCCCACAGCAGCTGGCAAGCTTGCGCGGGGAAGAGCGGGAGGAAGCCCTTCCTGTCATCGCCCGTTTGCTGTATGACTCCTCCGCGGAGCTTCTCGCCACGGAGCGGCAGCTGGAGCTGTACGGGTACAGCCAAAGCGCGGAGGAGGAAGCCGCCTTGCGCGCCGCAGGCTTATGGGAGGAATATCTGCAATATTTACAGGACACCCCCACGGCGCGGGCACAACTGCTTTCGGAAAGCGCCGAGGCCTATGCCAAACAACCAACCGAGGAAAACAAGGCCGCTTTTTTGTGCGTTGCACGGCAATATTTGCGCACTTACCTGCCTTGCTTCGCCTTTGTCCTTTCCCGTTCTCAACGTTGAAAAAAGGAGGAGCATTCGTGTTACAGGCCATTTCATTATGCAAAAGCTATGAGAACCGTTCCGTTTTAACCGAGGTCAATCTTACGGTGGAGGACGGAGAATTTGTATCCATCATGGGGGAAAGCGGCAGCGGAAAAAGCACCCTGTTGAACATTCTGGCGGGGAACCTGCGTCCCGACAGCGGACAGGTCCTGCTGGACGACACCCTGCTTTCCGAGGCAACCGACGCCACGCTCTCCCTGCTTCGGCGCACACGCATCGGGTTCGTTTACCAAAGCCTGAATCTCATTCCCACGCTCAACGGAGCCGACAACATCCTGTTGCCGCTGTACCTCAACCGCCAAAATGTAAAGGAAAGCCGCGAGGAGCTGCGCACGCTTGCCGAATTTCTGCACATCTCCCATCTGCTGTCCGCAATGCCCGCCACCATGTCGGGCGGCGAGCGACAACGCGTTGCCATCGCCCGTGCCATGCTGCACCGTCCCTCGGTGTTATTTTTAGACGAACCCACGGGCAGCTTGGACAGCCGTTCCGCTGAGCAGGTGATGGAGCTTTTGCGAGAGTTGAACCGTGAAAAGGGCGTCACCGTGTTGCAGGTTACCCACAGCGTCATCGGTGCCGGCTACGGCAGCCGCATTGTCCGCATTCGGGATGGGAGAATCGAAGCACCATGAAGCCTTTTTGGAAGCACATTTTCCGTTCGCAAAAAAGCCATCCTCTGCAACCGCTGTTGATTTTGCTGACCGTTGCCTGCTCGGTCGCCGTAGCGACCTCGGCCATGCGCTTTACCACGCTGTTCTACCGTTCCTCCTACGAGCGCTCACAGGCGGAAACCGAGCTGGGAGATTTGCTGATTTCTCCCCGCGGGGACAGCAATTTGCGCCTGGTCTTTGCGGAGGACGCCGAGGCGCTTGTGGGGGACAGCGGCACCGTCCTCGGGGAATTTCGCCTCAGCGGATTTTTGGAGAAGGAAGGGCATCGGGTGCAAACGGACGAGCTGTTCCGCATTTCCTGCGTGGATTTGCAGGCGGCGGATGACTTTTATCAATTCGAATATCTTCAATACGGACGCTTCACGCAGGAGAACCTGAACACCTCGGCAGTGCTTTCGCAAAGCGCCGTCGAAGCGTACGGACTGACCGTGGGAGACCCTTTTACCGTTTCGGTTTTGGGAGAGTCGTTTACCTACACCGTACAAGCCGTGGCATCGGACACCGGATTGCTTGCACACAGTGAGGCGCTGGTTTCCGTTGACGGCATGCGCGCGCTTTTGGCCGAACGGATTCCCGCCATTGCCTCGCTCGGGGATGCATTTGTCCCGTACACGCGCCTGTTGATTCGAGCGGCGGACGGAATCGACGCCGAGGAGCTGCTGCAACAGCTGCAAGCCGCCCCTGCCTTTGAAAAAATGTCCGTCAGCGTCACCGACAACCCACAGCAATTCTTTTTCGTCACCACGGTACAAAGCCTTGCGGTGTGGCTGCCCTGCATTTTGCTGATGATGCTGACGGCACTGCTGCTGGTCACCTGTTTGCAAGCGCTTCAGGAGCAGCGCAGTCGCGAAAACGCGCTGTTTTGCAGCTGCGGGGCATCCAAACGACAGCTTTCCGCACTGTTGCTGACGGAATGTGCCGCCTATGCCGTCCTCGGAACCGGCGTCGGACTGTTGCTTGCCGAGCCGATGCTGCACGTCCTGGGAAGCCTGTTTTCCTGGCTTCCGGAGCTGCCCGACGTCAACCTCGGAGCGGCTTTGTTCGGCGCGCTGTGGGCGGCACTTCTGATGGGTGGCTGTGTCCTTTGGCATTTGCGGGGACAAAACGAGCTTTCCCTGACGCAGGCACTGCAGCAAACGGACGCGGAAGCAAAAGAGCGGGTCTCGCCCCGCCGTCGACGGATGCTGCCCCCGCTGTTGCTGATACTGTTTTTGCTGCTTTTATGCTTCTTGCCCATCTCCGTGCGCTACCTTGCCGCATTCGGTGCACTGCTGACCGTGATGTGGAACGCATATCTGCTTTTACCGCGGCTTTTGCGTCGGACGGCAACGGGATTTGCGCGACTCACGGAACGGCAAAAGCGACCGCAGCCCGTCGTACTGTTGGCATGGAAGAATCTGCAACAAAGCCGTGCGCTCCGTCGCAGCGGCAGTCTGCTGGCACTGCTTTTTGCGGCTCTGCTGACACTGCTCAGCTGTACGGACGTGGCGCAGGCACAAATTTCAGATTTAAACCAAAGCATTCTCTCCGATTACGTTGCGGTTTCCGCCGACCGCACCGCCGTACTGCAGCTGCAACAATCGGATTTTGTGGAGGGCGTCTTGCCGTTTTCCCATCACAGCTCGGCAAAGCTGGACGGTCAATACATCGCTTTCGGCATTTCCACCGCCGAGAATCCCGAAGGATTTTTAAAGCTGGAGGTCCTGCCGAAGGAACGCCCCCTCGGAAATCGGCTTGCACTGTCGACGGGACTTGCGCGGCTGCTGGGGAAGGAGGTCGGCGAAACCGTAACCGTCGAATTGGAGGGTGTTTCCCGCACGCTTGTCATTTCCGAGCTGCTGCAAACCCACGCACACCTTGCCGTATACGATGTCGGCTTTTTCGGAATTTCCCATGAAATGCTGCTGATTAACCGCAAGGAAACCGTTGATGAAACAACCGCAATCGAAAGCATTTCCGCAATTCTGGAGCAAAACGGTGCGGTTCTGCTTTCCAAGGAAGCCGTTTACGGCACCATGCCGATCACCGTCAACGCGCACGTACGGTTGTTTCAATACGCCGGTGCGGGTGCCGGGATACTGACGCTCACGGGCAGCGTCATGGTGCTTGCACAGCAATACCGCGCGCGCAAAAACGAACGCCGTTTGCTGCGCATCTGCGGCATGAAAAAAACCGAGCTGCTTGCGTTGCAGGCCTCGGAGCTGCTTCTGACCCTTCTGCTTTCCGTGCTGTTCGGAACCGTGCTGTGGGCGGTCCTCTGTCGAATTTTAGACGCCGGCGTGGCCTCCTTCGGATTCACACTGTTTCTGTAAGGAGCTTCTCGGAGCATTTCTCTTTTGGTACGAGCGAAGCGAAATTTTTTCATCTTTGTGCCTCCGGTGTCAAAGAGAAGAGCGGCTATGAAATTTCTGCGGTTTCAAAAGCCGCAGCCTTTTCGTCCGTGTCATTCTGAGCGAAGGAAGTCGCTTGCAGCTTCCGCAGTTCGACTCATGTATCTGTTATTTTCGCAAAAGGACAATCCCTCCGTCACGCCATCGCGTGCCACCTCCCTTTACACAAGGGAGGCCCTCTAAAGTCGAAACCTCATCTAAAACAATTCAATTTTTGCAAAAAACAAGAAAAAATAACCACTGTTTTACTGAAAGCGGCGGGGTACTTTCGCCTCCCAAGTGTCGCGGGAGGTGGCAAAAATCTCTGATTTTTGACGGAGGGATTGTAAAAACATCCGTCAATCGCACCGCATGGTACCTCGTGCTTTCCCGCCCGAGATTCCGAACGGTGCTCCGCGCCATTCGATTCTCGCTGACGCTCGAATTTCGACTCAGAATGACACGGGCGGGACTGCGTTTTTTGTGTCACCCTGAGCCAAGGGCCTATTCCGCAGTCGGGAGTCTACTGCCGTCTGTTCGCCCGAAATTCTGCTCGAAACAACTTTCCCGCACCCCCTTGACTTTTTCGACAAACATGATATAATGGGGGAGCAAAAAAATTCAAACCGCTTAAAAAAGGAGGGTGTGCGAATGTCCGCCGCCATCGCCAAGAAAAAAGACTTTACACAAGGTCCCATCCTTTCTCAAATTATCACCTTTACCATTCCGCTGATTGCAACGGCGGTGCTTCAACTGCTGTTCAACACCGCAGATGTCATGGTGGTGGGAAGATGGGGCGGAAGCACCCCCGACGAATGCGAAACCGCGCTTGCCGCGGTAGGCTCCTGCGGCGCCCTGACCAATTTGTTGGTCAACCTTTTGATGGGCTTGGCATCCGGCGCGGGCGTTTGCTTTGCACACGCAGTAGGCGCAAAGCGTTATGAGGATGCGCGCGAAATCGCTTCTACATCCATTCTCGCAAGCATTTTTTGCGGATTTTTGGCAATGGTACTGGGACTTGTAGCCGCACGCCCCATGCTGGCGTGGATGGGCACCGAGGAGGTGGTCATGGCACAGGCGGTCCCCTATATGCAAGCGTATTTTTTGGGAATGCCCGCCAGCATGGTGTACAACTATGCCGCGGCATTGCTTCGCTCGGACGGTGACAGCACCTCACCTCTGGTATTTCTCTCGGTTGCGGGCGTTTCCAATGTTCTTCTCAACCTGCTGACGGTGCTGGTGTTCCGTATGGGTGCCTTGGGCGTCGGCATTGCCACCGCCGTTTCCAATTGGATTTCCTGCATTCTGGTGCTCCGTCACATGGCAAAAAGCAACGGAAACTGCCATGTGGATTTGAAGCATTTACGGCTCAATCGGGAGCATCTGCGCAAAATTCTCGGCATCGGGCTTCCCACGGGCATTCAAAGCTCTCTGTTCTCCCTTTCCAATGTGCTGATTCAATCCTCCATCAATTCGCTCGGCAAGGTGGTCGTAGCCGGGAACACCGCCGGAAGCAACATCGACGGCTACCTTTACGCCATCCAAAATGCCATCGCACTCTCCGCGATGACCGCAGTTGGGCAAAATATGGGCGCAAAAAAATACAAAAGATTGAAAAAATGTCTCGCTTGCTGCGTGTTGCTGTCCCTTGTCATCGGAGTTGTGCTCGCCGTTGCCGTGCTGCTGCTCGGTCGCACACTGCTCGGCCTCTATGCCCCCGGTAATGAGGCAGTTGTGGAAAAGGGCATGCTCCGTCTGCTGTATGTCGGCGTTCCGTACTTCCTTTGCGGAATGATGGAAATCGGTGCCTCCTCCATGCGCTCACTGGGAAAATCCATCACCCCGATGATTATCTCTCTGCTCGGCTCCTGCGTCTTTCGCGTGGTCTGGATTTACACCGTGTTTTCCGCAACCCACTCGTTGGAGCTGTTGTATCTGTCCTATCCCATCTCTTGGGCTCTCACGGCGGGCACCCAATTCATCTTTTGTCTGTCTCTGATGCACGGCCTTGTGAAGAAGCATGCCGCATCGCAGAATGCACCGTCCGAGCCGATTCCGTCGGTATAAGCTGCATGGAAAAGCTCCACGCGAACGGAATCCGTGAGCGCAACCGCCCCGCCGGCTCGCAAACGGCAAGCTTCCCGTTGAGCACAATGCCGACGTCCGGTACGCATACCCAGAAATCGGAAAACACCGGCTCCTTTAAAAAGGAAAATCGACCGAAAAAAGCTTCCCTGTCGGGGGCTTTTTTTCGTTTGTGAAAATAAGCATACTGCTTTTTTTGCTCCACGCGCAAAAGGAACCGTCCGCCCGACTCTCCGTCAACGGCAGAAACACCGCTTCCGGTCTTGCGCAGGGTCAAAAAGGAGCAAAGCAAAAAGAGACGCAATTTGCAGCTGTCGTGCTCGGAAAGTGTCCCTTCCACGGCAGGAAAGGAGGTTTTTTCCACCGTACACCCCGCAAAATCCGCAAGAAACAGGCAGTCCCGCCACAACAGCGAAAGCCGAGAGGGACGGCAAGAAAAAATAAAATCCATATAAAACAGCAATTCTTCGCACCATGCACAGTCCTCCGCGGCGGGAGCGGTGCGGGAAGAATCGGGGGCGCGGAGCAAAAAGGGAACGGAGGAGCATCGACTCAAGGCCGCCGCAACCGAAAACAACGCCCGATTCGGAAGCAACAGCGCACAAATCAAGCCCGTTTTGTCCAACAGGTCCGCAAATACAAGACAAGCGCCGAACGGCGTATCCAATAACAGGCGCGGGTGCTTTCCCGCATTGGCAAAAAAGAAGCGTTCCTCCTGTTCGGAAAGCCGCAGGGAGGAAGCAAAGGAAGCCCCCTGTTCAAAATGCGCACCGCGACAGGCAATCACCGAACAGCCGTCGGCAAACGAGAGCACGCCGCATTCCTCCCGCAGCAAACGGGGCACCGGACGGTTTTTCCCTTGCAGGAATGCCTCCTCATTCAGATAACTGTCAATATAAGCGGAATTCATCGGATACCTCTTTCAAAAAACAATGTGTCGAATTTTATTCAAGGCAATTTTGCGATAGGAGCCGTCCAGCTCCCCCACGGTCAGCACCGTATCATGATTGTAAAACACCGCCGTAGCACCGTTTTTGTAAGTAACGTAAAGCTTGTCCCGCAGCAAAAGAGGTCGATGCTCCACCGAGATGTATCGCACAAACAGCGTGTCCAGCAAGACCGAACTGCCGTCGGCGGCATAAAGAGGGAGCTTGCTGTCTACCAAAATGCCCTTGCAGTATTCGCGGTCCGGACTGTAAAAGCGGGTGCAGCGCAATATCAATTCCGCGTCCAGAGGCTCCTTGCATTTCGGCGCGCTTTTCGCCTTGGCGCGAATGGCGGCAACCGCCTTTCGTATGGGAAGCAGAGAAATGCCCTCCATCTCCTCGGGAAGCTTCAGCGTGCAATCCGGCTCGGAAAAAAGCACCGCCCCGAAAAGCGGTCCGTCATAGTGGTAAAAATCCCGAAACCGCTTCATAAATTGCAGAGTAGTACCCACCGGGCTCTTCAGGGTTTTGTGCACACCGTTGTCCTTGTTTTGATAAAAGGAATCTCCTTCACAGCCGATTTCTCCCTTCCAATGCTTCACCTCAATGACAAACGGAATGCCCCTGCAAAGCACCAAAAAATCTTTTTCCAGGAACAGCTCCTTGTGCGGAATCGCAACGTTGCGGATGACGCAATCAAAGCTGTCGTACAAAATGCGGCAAACGGCCTCCTCTCCGTCGGCGCCGAAGCGCTCGATTTCCTCCTGAAACGGCAGGGCGGGGGAAAGAGAGCGGGAAGCCATCCGCTTGATGATGTTGGACATAAAACCTCCGAAAAAGTAAAATGAACGGTTGATTTATTGTAGCATAGGAAACCTCAAAAATCAATGCTCCCGTCCGAATTTTCGCAAAAAAGCCGAAAAGCCGCAAGAAATAAGAGTTTTTTCAAAAAAAGACTTGCAAAACCAAAACGGATGTGATATAATAAGCCATGTTGTGAAACAACAGAATCAAATAGGGGTATAGCTCAGCTGGTAGAGTACCGGTCTCCAAAACCGTGGGTCGCGGG
>CAZWXE010000035.1:0-17205 GCA_964638045.1 uncultured Ruminococcus sp.
GCGCGTCAGGTTGTGGCCCTGAAGGCCGTGGGTTCGAGTCCCATATCTCACCCCAAAAATCGAAAAGCGTCGTCAGATGCTTGTCGATTTTTACTTTTTCACTCTTCACTCTTCACTTTTCACTAAAATCCTCTTGCCTCTTTTGCATGCGGCGCCAATTGAGAAAGCCGTAGATGTCGTTGACAAAGAATGCCGAAAAACAGACCGCCACGGCGAGGTAGCGCGTCTCCGTCAGGCTTGCCAACACCCACAGGCAGATTAAAACCAAATCGTTTGCGGCGTAAGCAAGGGCAAAGGCGGGGCTGCGGCGAAAGGTCAGATATACGGCAAGAAAGCTGGTGGTCACCGATACGGTGCTCGGAATGAGGTTTGCCGTGTGGAAATGCTCCAAAATGAAGTAAAACACCGCCGTCACCACAAGGGCAAGTGCCCACATTCCCATTTGCTCCGCCTTGCCGATGCGGTTGACGCGTACCTCGGCCCGGTTGCCTGCGTACGGATTTTTCAGCCAAGAAATGAGAGAAAAAATTGCCATCGGCATGGTCATTCCGAGGTAGGTCAGCATTTCTCCGTAATAAGAAAAGGTGCAGGAAATGATGCCGTACAGCAGGCTGAACACAATCATCAGAGCCTGACCGACGGGGTTCCCCTTGGCGTTGAACAGCAGGGAAGTGACGCCGATGAGTGACGCCGCAAGTGTCAGGTAGCTTGTGCGGTCGAACACAAGGAAGGACAGAACAATACATAGGACGGATGAGGACCACAAAAAAACCTCGGTGACGGAAAAGTAGGAAAGCTTCTTTTTCATTTTAATCTCCATTCTGCAAAAAAATAAGCACCCGCCGACACATCTTCCATGACCTAACGATGTGTAAACGAATGCAAGCGCATTTTTGCTACCCGGTGGCAGCTTCTTGGCTATTATATCACAACCGGGACGTTCTGTCAAGTTCAAACTGCAAAGGATTTGCCGAAATTGTATCATTTTTTGTATTCTTTGTATATATTTCATAAATTGACGGCTTTTCGATTGTCGTTCACTTTCGAATTTTTGTGCACCTTCACGGTTCCTTTGTGCATAGCTCCGATTTTTCAGCAAATCGGTTGACAGAAAGCACTTTTTGTGATATAGTGAAATTGAAAAAGGAGTAAATCAAACGAAACATCAAACTTTAATCAATTGCATAAGGAGGAGAACGTCTATGTGGCTTTTATCATCGCGTAACAAACAGCAGCACTTTCAGAATACCCTCCCTATGCTTTTTCTTTCCTTTGGCGCATAGGGAACGGTCGCTTTCTCTGTGCGCCTTCTTGCTGTTGAAGAACGATTGTAAAAAGGAGAAGTTGACATGAAAAAACTTTTATCGATACTATGTTTATGCGCAATGCTGCTGAGCTTGGTCGGATGCAGCATGATACAGTATCCGTTGGTCTACGGTTTTTGTTGCGGTTACAGTGGAAAAAGAGAAACAAAATTTGAAACCCCGGATGATTATGTTGATAAATCTGCATCCAAGACGGCTACCGTGGAGTTTATGGGACAGCAATACACCGGTGAATATCAAGAGTCGATTTATGCAGGCTCAAACTATTACCCGTGGCTGGAATATGATTCTGAAGAATGTTCCTTCAGTGTGAAAAAAAGCGGAGAACTGTGTAGCATCTATTTGAGAAATCATGATGAAGCCGTTCCGATTGAGGAGCATTTTTCAAAGGAAGAGTACCTTGACATTGCAACCGACTTGGCAATGCAGTATGCCGATGTTTCCGGTTGGAAAACGTCGGTGCAATCGGATGCCTACGGGGACCATGCTCCCACCCAATATGACGTTGAGTTTGTAAAGTATATCGGAGGGATTAAAACCGATGAGGAAATCCGAATTTCTATGACTCCGAGCGGCAAAATTTACAGCTTCGATTCCTATATGCTCGGCGAGTTTACGGAAGAAAATGTCAACGGAAAATTCAATTATGAAAAGCTTGAAGAAAAAGTTCTTGCACGCATGAAAAAACTTTTCAAGGAGGATGAGGAACGTCGCGGTGCGGAATTGGCTTATGAGGTGGAGTTTTGTTTATCCAAGGAGCGAAAGAATAAGGTCGTTTTACGGGCTGAGGGAGATTGCTCTTGTCCCGCCACCGGAGAAAACCATATCGCCGCCGTTTGGTTTGTCATCCGCTAAAAAACAAACAAAACAGTTGACAAACCGAAAAATCTGTGGTATACTTGTAGAGTAAATGACCTTGACGAAGACGTCGGGGCAGGAGAGCTTGCAGAGAGCGCGCGGTTGGTGAAAGTGCGCAGTGCGTACTGCCCTTGTACCATCCCTTCCGAGTCGGTGCGCCGAACCCTTTCAGTAAGCGCTCCCGTATGGCTGCGTTAAAGCACAGGCAGGCTTGCTTGCCGCAAGGTGTGCGCCCATGGCGCAAATATGAGTGGTACCGCGGAAGACCTCCGTCTCATGGCATTTGCCGTGAGACGGTTTTTTAATTTTTAGCAGGAGAGAAAAAACAATGGCAAAGGATTACACCAGTACACTAAACCTCCCCAGCACCGATTTCCCCATGCGTGCAGGGCTGCCGCAGAGAGAGCCGGATATGCTGAAATATTGGGAATCGATTGACCTTTACGGTCTCATGCAGGAGAATGCGCAAGGCAAACCGCTGTTTGCACTTCATGACGGCCCCCCGTTCTCCAACGGGAATATTCACATGGGCACCGCCATGAACAAAATTTTGAAGGACTTCATCAACAAATCCAAGGTGATGTCGGGCTATCGCGTGCCCTATACTCCGGGCTGGGACAATCACGGCATGCCCATCGAATCCGCCATCATCAAGAAGAACAAGTTGGACCGCAAAAAAATGTCGGTTTCCGAATTCCGTGACGCCTGCCACAAGTTTGCGCAGGATTTTGTGAATATTCAAATGGGGCAGTTCAAGCGCGTCGGTGTGACTGCCGATTGGAACAAGCCTTATTTAACCATGAACCGTGAGTTTGAGGCAAGAGAAGTGAAGGTCTTCGGCGAGATGTACAAAAAGGGCTACATCTACAAGGGTCTCAAGCCGGTTTACTGGTGCCCTGTGGATGAAACCGCACTTGCAGAGGCGGAAATCGAATATCAAACGGACAAGTGCACCTCCGTATTCGTCAAGTTCCGCGTGAAGGACGACGGCGGCAAGCTTGCTTCGGTTTGCGACCTTTCCAAAACCTATTTCATCATTTGGACCACCACCATTTGGACACTGCCCGGCAACCAGGCAATTGCTTTGAACCCGCAGGACTCTTACGCGGTGGTAAAGGCCGACAATGGGGAATATTACATTGTTGCCGAGGCACTGCTGGAAAACACCATGAAAGAGGGCGGCGTGGAAAGCTACGAGCTTGTAACCACCATGCCCGGACAAAGCTTTGAGTACATGACGGCGCAGCATCCGTTCTTGGAGCGTGAAAGCCTTGTGGTGGTGGCGGACTACGTCACCATGGAAAGCGGTACGGGCTGTGTTCACACCGCGGGCGGCTTTGGTGTAGACGACCACCATACCTGCCGTCGCTATAATTTGCCGAACTTGGTTCCCGTAGACGACCGCGGCTTCCAAACCGAGGAGGCGGGAAAGTTTGCCGGCTTGCGCTATGACCAATCCAACGACGCCATTTTTGCGGACCTGAAGGAGAGCGGCGCCTTGTTTGCCGCGCGCGAGATGGAGCACGAATATCCGCACTGCTGGAGATGTAAGAACCCAATCATTTTCCGTGCAACGCCCCAGTGGTTTTGCTCGGTGGACTCCTTCAAGGATGATGCGGTTGCAGCCTGCGACAAGGTGGAATGGATGCCCGAGTGGGGCGGAGAACGCATCAAGAGCATGGTGCGTGAGCGTGCCGATTGGTGCATTTCCCGTCAGCGTCATTGGGGCTTGCCCATTCCCGTGTTCTACTGTGAGGATTGCAAAAAGCCAATTTGCACCGACGAAACCATTCAACGCGTTTCCGAGCTGTTTGCCGAGCACGGCTCCAATATTTGGTATGACAAGCCCGTGGAGGAGCTGCTCCCCGAAGGCTTTGCTTGCCCGCATTGCGGCGGCAAGCACTTCTCTCACGAAACCGACACGTTGGACGGCTGGTTCGATTCGGGTTCTACACACTTTGTGGTCATGCAGGACAACCCCGATGTACATTGGCCCGCAGACCTCTATTTAGAGGGCGCCGACCAATACCGCGGATGGTTCCAATCCTCTCTGTTGACCGCTGTCGGCGCAACGGGCAAGGCACAGGCGCCCTACCGCCGTGTGCTGACGCACGGATGGGTGGTAGACGGGGAAGGCAAGGCCATGCACAAATCCGTGGGCAACGTGATTGTTCCGGAGGAGATGGTTGCAAAGTACGGTGCCGATTTGGTCCGTTTGTGGGTGGCTTCCTCGGATTACCGTGTGGACGTCCGCGTTTCCGACCCCATTTTCAAGCAGCTTTCCGATGCTTACCGCAAAATTCGCAACACGGTTCGCATTCTGCTTGCCAACCTGAATGATTTTGAGCCGGACAGGGACGCACTTCCCTTGAAGGACCTCCTTGAAATTGACCGCTGGGTGGTTGCGGCCATGAACAATTTGACACGTGAAATCCGTGAAAGCTATGAGAGCTATGAGTTCCACTTGATTTATCACGCGGTCAACAATTTCTGCACCACCGAGCTTTCCAAGCTTTATATTGACATCACCAAGGACCGTGTTTACACCGAGCGCGCCGACAGTGCGGCACGCCGCAGTGCGCAAACCGCAATGTACTTTGTCCTTTCCGGCCTGGTTCGGTTGCTGGCACCCATCCTTGCATTTACCGCAGAGGAGATGTGGCAGGCAATTCCGCATCGCAGCGGGGACAACCGTCAAAGCGTGTTCCTCAACGAGATGCCCTCCTACGACGAGGCGCTTTGCTTCCCGGAGGTGTTTGAAAAGTGGAACCGTCTCTTTGAGATGCGCGATGATGTGATGAAGGCACTGGAATTGGCCCGTGCGGAAAAGCTGGTCGGCAAGTCCCTGGAGGCAAAGGTGACGTTGTACACCGACAATGCGGAGATGATGGCCTTGCTGAAGCAGTTCGGCAAGGAGCTGAATACGGTATTCATCGTGTCCGGCGTTCATCTTTCCTCCGAAAAGGCACCGGCAGGTGCGCACACCGAGGGCACATCCGGTGTGGGAGTGTTGGTTGAGCCCGCGGACGGATGCAAGTGCGACCGTTGCTGGAGCTATTCTACCGAGGGCGACAAGAGTGAGGACGGCTTCATTTGTGCGCGTTGCAAGCGCGTTCTCGGACTGTCATGACGGAGAACAATCAAACGGCACTGCTGATACGTGAGCGGAAGGGGTGGCGTCAGCTTTGGTGGTTGTTTGCCATCATTGGTGGCAGCGTATTTTTGGACCAATTGACCAAATATTTGGCGGTTGTATTCCTGCAAGGCGAGCCCTCTTTCCCCCTCATTCAAGATGTGCTTCACTTCACGTTTGTGAAAAATACGGGTGCGGCCTTCGGAATTCTGAAGGACCACCGATGGGTGTTTATGGCGGTTTCCACGGTTGCGATTGTCGGACTGCTTGTTTACCTCGTTGCATTTCATCAGGACAGCAAATGGCTTCAGGTGTCCTTGGCGATGATTGTCGGCGGCGGTATCGGCAACATGATTGACCGTGCATGGCTGGGCTTTGTCATCGATTTTATTGATTTTACACTGATTGATTTTGCGGTGTTCAATGTTGCCGATTCCTTTGTGACGGTCGGTGCGGGAATTCTGTTTGTGTTCCTGCTGACGGAGCTGCGAAAGGAAATTCGCGCGGAGAAAGCGGCAAAGGCACCGAAGACGGAGTGGAAGGATGAATGACTTTTTGGCAGAAACGGATGCGGACGTTGCGGTCTACACCGTTTCCGAAGAGAATATCGGAAAAAGATTGGACCTATTTGCGGCGGAAATGGGCGGGCTGACCCGTTCCGCCGCTGCCCGTCGTATTGAGGAGGGTACGATTACCGTTGACGGCAGAACGGTGCCCAAAAAATATCTTCTTCGCGCGGGCGAAACGGTGGCGCTTGTCGAAACCGCCCCCGTGGATTGTCAGGCACTTCCGCAGGACATTCCGCTGGATGTGGTGTATGAGGACGGAGACATTATTGTGGTCAACAAGCCGGTCGGTATGGTGGTGCATCCTGCGGCCGGAAATCCGGACGGGACGCTGGTCAATGCATTGCTGTATCATTGCAAGGGGACGCTTTCGGGTGTCAACGGTGTCATCCGTCCGGGAATTGTTCATCGCATTGACAAGGACACCTCCGGCTTGCTTGTGGCCGCGAAAAACGACCGCGCGCACCTGCTGTTGGCCGAGCAGTTGAAGGAGCACCGCATCAATCGCATTTATTACGCCGTTGCTGTCGGAAATTTCAAAGAGGATAGCGGAACGGTGGACGCGCCCATCGGTCGTCATCCGGTGGACCGTAAGCGCATGGCTGTGTTGCGCAATGCCGAATTGCATGCAAGAGAGGCCGTGACGCACTGGAACGTGCTTGCGCGCGGGGAAGCGAACGGAAATGCTTTTACGCTGTTGCGCTGTGAATTGGAAACCGGACGCACGCACCAGATTCGCGTGCACATGGCGTCTGTCGGGCATCCGCTTTTGGGCGATGCGGTTTACGGTGGCAATAAAACAGCCTTCGAGGCACATCATCGCAATTTGCTATGTGGACAGTGCCTGCACGCGGGAGAGTTGTATTTCATTCATCCCACGACGAAGGAGCCGTTGGCTCTGCGCGCGCCGATGCCGCAGGAGATGGAAAAGGTCATTCGTTTGCTCTTCGGAGAGGATATTCTTTGCGCGATGGCAGGGAGCGCACAATGAAATTTGCGGTGATGGGAATGGAATCATAAGAATAGAGCGGTGCAAATCAAAGCTTCGATTTGCATCGCTCTATCCTTTTCTATATTATGCCAAAATGTACTTTTCGGGCATGGGATTGTCAAAAAATGTGCTCAAATCTTTGTCGCTGATGATGTAGTCGATGTCGGCAATGTTGCCCTGAAAGAAGGTGGAGCGGCGGTTCCACTTGCTGCTGTCGCAAAGGAAAATTTTCTTCTTGGCGTTTTTCATCATATCGTTGCGCACGGCAACCTCTTCTGCGTAGCAATCGAAGAAATCACCGTTGGAGCTGATGGCCTGTGTTGAGAAAATGGCAACGTCGGCGTGGATGTTTTGAAGAAAATTACGGGTGTAGCCGCCTACCAAAACGGTTTTGTTTTCGTCGGAGATTTGTCCGCCGGTGCAGTAGGTTTTGATGTCGTAGTGCGAAAGGCAGGACATGACATCAATGCTGTTGGTGATGACGGTGATGCCGCCCACGGAGGGAAGCAGCTCCGCCATAAAATACGCACTGCTGGAGCCGTCCAAAAAGACCACGTCTCCCACATTTAAAAGCTCCAACGCGGCTTTGGCCATTTGCTTCTTTTGTGCGCTGTTTTCGTGACTGCGCAGGGAAAAGGGAATTCGCTTTCCGGAAGCGTCGGCAATTTTGACACCGCCGTAGCTGCGATTGACCAATCCCCGTTCCTCCAAATTTTTCAGGTCACGGCGGATGCTGGATGCGCTGATGTTCATTTTGCGCGCCAAATATTCAACGGTGGCGTATTCGGTTTCGCTCAACAGAGCAATGATTTCATCCTCGCGCTCACACTTATACATGACAGACCTCCTGCACTTTTTTGAAAGTGTTTTGATTTCTCTTGCGCAAAGCTGCACTTTGCTGCATGCTTTATTATAATCGATTGCGAAGCATTTGTAAAGAGCTTTTTCAAAAAAAGTGCTTTTCCAAGCAAAAACAATCCCTCGCCTCGTTCCTCGGCACGCGGACAGCGTGCCACCTCGTGCTTTCCCGCCCGAGATTCCAAACGGTGTTCCGCACCGTTCGATTCTCGCTGACGCTCGAATTTCGACTACGCTCAGAATGACACGGGCGGACTGCGTTTTTGTGTCACCCTGAGCGAAGGGCGCAGCCCGCAGTCGAACCCGCAGGGCGATGCGCAGCATCGGGGTCTACTTTCGGCTGTTCGCCCGAGTTCTGCTCCGTAAAGTTATTGCTTTGGTTTACAACCTGAAGAATGTCGTCAAATTTTTCTTGACATGGGAGCGGATTGTTGCTATACTAATGATAACAGTTACGGAAATCGGGGGAGGAAGAAGAACGTGAATTTATCAAAGCCATCCGGGTGGGCGAGGTTCTGCCGTTTTTGTCACCGATTTTTCTTTTGCGGAGTGGTTCCTCTGTCGGTTGGAATCGGTTGCGTCCTTTTGGCGTTGCTCATTTTTGCGCTTTCCGTCAGTGCCGCCGTTTGCATCAAATCCGAAAAACAGATTCAAATGCCGCGTACCTTGACGCAGGATGGGGAGCAGTTTGACTGTATTTTGGTGTTGGGCTGTGCGGTTTACGAGAACGGCACGATGAGCAACATGCTCCGAGACCGTGTAGAGGTCGGAATTTTGCTGTATCAGTTGGGACTCAGCCGCACCATTTTGATGAGCGGCGATAATCGTGATATGTACTACAATGAGGTGGAGCCCATGCGCGCGGCGGCAGTGGAGGCGGGCATTCCGGAGGACTGCATCGAAGTAGACCGATACGGCCTTTCCACTTACGAAAGCCTGTACCGCGCCATTCATGAACGGGGGTACCGCAAAATTGTGATTGTCACACAGCAGTATCATTTGTACCGCGCCGTTTACGTTGCCGAAAAGCTGGGCGCAGAGGCGGTTGGCGTCAGCGCAGATAAGAGAGCCTACCGCGGACAGTGGAAGCGAAGCGGCAGAGAAGTGCTTGCACGGTGCAAGGATGTAGTGTACGGCTTGGTTCAGCCCGAGGTAAAGCACCCGACCGAATAACGAAAAGCAAAACGGCAGTGTCAAGCGGTTGCCCGACACTGCCTTTTTTTGCGCAAGCTTTTATTTTTGAGGGTCCAGATATTTCCAGTAGGAGGCAATGTAGTGAATGCCCGACCACAGGGTGAAAAACAGCATTAGTACCGTGCTGCCGACGGAAAGGGGAAGAACCTTGCTCAAATGAGAAAGACCTTCTACATTTTTGTATACCGTAGGTTCCGCAATGCAGAGGATGACGCAGGCAATTTGCGTGCAGGTTTTGATTTTTCCCAGCATATTCGCCGCAATCACAATGCCCTTGGAGCCGGAAATCACCAATCGCATGGAGGTGACGGCAAGCTCGCGGAAAATGACAATCAGAACAGCCCAGAAGAAGATGACGCAGAAGGTTTCATTGACAACCTCCGCATGCATTGCCTTGTAGAGAATGACCAGTTGAGCGCCGATGACCATGAATTTGTCTGCCAGGGGGTCCAAAAATTTTCCGAAATCGGTGACCAGATTGTACTTGCGGGCAATTTTTCCGTCCAACATATCGGTGAATGCCGCAATGCAAAACACCGCAAGGCCCACAAGGTTGGCCCACAGCGCATCGGATACCATCATAATGATTACAAATACGGGAACCAGCATCAGACGCAACACTGTCAGACGGTTTGGAAGATTCATTTTCATCATTGTGTTTCCTTTCTGAATTTATTCGGCGGTGACCATAAATCCGTACAGGTCATAATCCACTACCTCACGCACCTTCACCTTGACAAAGGAGCCGGGCGCGATGCGGTTCGGTGCCTGAAAATAGACCTTTCCGTCGATTTCCGGGGCGTCCGCCGCGCTTCTGCCGAAGTGCACTTCGGCAACCGGGTCATAATCCTCGCAAAGCACTTCCACCACGGTTCCGATTTTTTTCCGATTCAACGCTTCGTTGATGTTCATCTGTTCCCGCATCAAGATATCCATGCGGTCCTGCTTGAGCTGCTCCTCCAGCTGGTCCGGGAAATCGTAGGCGGGGGTGTTTTCTTCACGGGAATAGGGGAATACGCCCGCATGGTCGAATTTTTGCTCCTTAAGGAATTCACACAGCTCCTCAAAGTCCTCCTGCGTTTCTCCCGGGAAGCCCGTGATAAACGTGGTGCGGATGACGATGCCCGGAATTTCGGCGCGCAGCTTTTTGAGTACGCTGCGGATGGTGTTGCTGTCACCGTGACGGTTCATGGCGGTCAGCATGTGGTCGCTGATGTGTTGCAGGGGAAGGTCGATGTACTTGAGGATGCGGGGATTGTCACGCATTTCGGCAATTAACTCATCGGTGATTTTGTCGGGGTAGCAGTACATCAGGCGGAGCCACGGAATGTCGGTTTCCTCGGTGATGCGGTGAAGCAATTCTGCCAGGGAATATTTCCCGTACAAATCCACGCCGTATCGGGTGATGTCCTGTGCAACAATGTTCAATTCGCGCACGCCGAGTGCTTCCATATCCTTGGCTTCGGCAATCAGGTCCTCCATGGGGCGACTGCGGAACCTGCCTCGGATGGAGGGAATGGCGCAGTACGCGCAGCGATTGTCACAGCCTTCCGCAATTTTCAGATACGCGGTGTAGTCGGGAGTGGTCAGCACGCGGTCTCCGCCGAGACGAACGGTGTTTTTGTCCTCATGCGAGTAGTATTTTGCCTTGGAGCCCTTCTTTTTCTTTGTGGTAACCGCTTCAATGGCTTCCACGATGTGGTGAATACTGCCGACGCCCAGAACCGCATCCACCTCGGGGAGCTCCTTGAAGATTTCTTCTCCGTAGCGCTCCGATAGGCATCCGGTGACGATAATCGCCTTCAGCTTGCGATTTTTTTTCAACCAAGCCACGTCCAAAATGTTGTCAATGGCCTCCTGCTTTGCGCTTTCGATGAAGGCGCAGGTGTTGACGATGATGACGTCGGCTTCGATATCCTCGGGGGTAATTTCATAGCCTGCCTGCACAATTTCGTGCAGCATAACCTCGGTGTCCAATTGATTCTTCGGACATCCGAGAGAAATAAATCCTATTTTCATACTGTTTCCTTTTCAATGGGAATGATATTGGTCCATGCCTGCTTTCCGTTTTTGTCCACAACAGATGCCCGAACAAAGGTTTCCACTTCCATAGGGACATAATGAGCCTCGGTAATGCCGTCGCCCGTAAACACGCGTCTGGACCAAACGCTGTTGGAGAGAAAAACAATTTCACGGCAGGGGGAGCATTTGACGGTAAAGCCGTCACCGTCGCGGAACAGGTGCACCTCGGGACCTTGCGAGGCGTAAAATTTGCCTTCGCGTACCGCTTTCAGAATGGCTTCTTGGGAGGCGTTCTCCGCCTCTGCCATGATGAAGGAGAAGCAGTGCTCTCCGTCATAAAAGTGTGCGTCATCGGTTGCGACGAGGGGAAGAAAGCGGCCTCGTGTGGCAACCATGTCCGCAATGACAGAGGAATCCGGCCGACGCGAGTTGTGTACGTTGGAGACGGAATTGTAAATCTCGGTGGCGTCCACGCCATTCAGGGCAAGAATTTGTTCGGGGGTATTCAGCGACCATGCCGGGTGCGCCAACACAACGGTTCCTCCGTTTGCGTGAATGCGGTCAATCAGCGTTTGTACGTCTTGCGGATGGTCGCGGTAATACTCCTTATCCATATCCGGCACTTCCTTCATGCCGAGACCGAGGATGTGGTAAACGCCGGCCAGAGAATCGCGATAGCCGCAATTGTACTCCACGCCGGAAATGACGGTCATTCCCTCATAGCTGTCCGTTTTGCAGCATTTCCAATGGTCGGTTAGGGCAACCGCGTCGTAGCCCCGCTCCTTGTAGATTCGCAGTGCTTCCTCCGGTGCAACATGGCCGTCCGAAACGGTGGTATGCATGTGCAGATTGACCTTGTATCTCGTTTTTCCGAACAAATCTTTGAACATTTCGAGGTGTGTCCTTTCTCGTTTGTAATCACATCGCGGGAAAACCGCGATTTTTTATGCAACGGTACAGTTTTATTATATCATAACCCCTCTTTTTTTACAAGTGTTTTACACAAACAAAGCGGAAAATTTTTGTGCAGGATTGCTTGAGAATTCGCATACAAACCTCTTGCGTTTTGGCTGGAAAGGTGCTATAATAAAAACGAAACAGAAAAACACAGAGAGGTGCTTTGATTATGAAATTAAGTGTACTCGCAAACCTTTACGGGACCAAAACCCTGGAAGAAACCTTGCAAATTTTGACGTCCCTGGGCGTTCACACCGTTGAGCTGGGTGCCGGCGGATATCCCGGAAAGGCACATTGCAATCCCGCCGAGCTGTTGGCGGACGAAGCGAAATATAACGCTTTTACGGATACCTTGAAGAAATACGATGTTACCGTTTGCGCACTGGCCGCGCACGGCAATGCACTGCATCCCGACAAGGCCATTGCAAAGCAATATGACGAGGATTTCCGCAATGCGGTTTTACTGGCGGAGAAAATGGGAGTGGATACCGTCATTACCTTCTCCGGTTGCCCCGGTGACCATGAGGGCGCAAAATACCCCAACTGGGTAACCTGTGCTTGGCCCAATGATTTTCTTGCCATCTTGGATTGGCAGTGGAACGAAAAGCTGATTCCTTATTGGAAGGAAGCCGGCGCGTTTGCACTGGCGCACAATGTACCGCACATCGCATTCGAAATGCATCCCGGCTTTTGCGTTTACAATCCGGAGACCATGCTGCGCATTCGCGAGGCGGTGGGTCCGGTTCTCGGCGCCAACTTTGACCCTTCTCACCTGATTTGGCAGGGCATTGACCCCGTTGCGGCCATTCGCGAACTGGCGGGTGCCATTTACCATGTCCATGCAAAGGATACCAAACTGGACCATTACAACACCGCAAAGCACGGTGTTTTGGACACCAAGCCCTACGGTGACGAGTTGCACCGCTCTTGGATTTTCCGCACCGTCGGCTATGGCAACAACGAAACCTATTGGAAGGATTTGGTCTCCAACCTGCGTTTGTGCGGTTATGACCGCGTATTGTCCATCGAGCATGAGGACAGCCTGATGACCATTGATGAGGGCTTGCGCAAGGCGGTGGCGTTCCTCAACGACATCATCATCACCGAGGAAAAGCCCACTACCATGGCTTGGGTGTGAGTACTGCAACCAAACAAACGACAAACTGCAAGGGGGTGCCGCAGAAGCGGCACCCCCAAAAATCGCAGACGAAGCAAATGTGTTTCGTCAGTTTGATGAAAGTTTTGGTCAAGCTTTTTCAAAAGCTTGCGCGGTCGAGGGCGCGTAGCCCTCGTCGCCGTCCGCGGACGGCGATGTCCCCCCTTGGCGTTTTCTTTTTGTAAACTTTTTCTTTTGTGCCTGCGGTGTCAAAAGAAAAAGTGGCTGAGGACGTTGCGCAATTTGACACTTTGTATGCTTTTTTACATTCTCGGGGGCTACCGCAGAAGCGGCACCCCCCTTTTCCATACGGTTATTCGCTTTTTTGAATCAAGCCGGAAAGCGCTTCGGCCAGTTTTTTGACGGAAATATCCGAGGTGTTGACGCAAATGTCATAGTTGGAGCGGTCGCCCCACTTTTGCCCGGTGTAATAGCGGTAGTATTTTGCACGGTTTTTGTCGATGGCAAGGATGCGGCGACGCAAGGCACGGTCGTTCAAATGCTCCTCCGACGTTGCCTTTTCACGGCAACGTGCCAGCCTGGATTCCATATTTGCATAGACAAAAATGCGCAAGGGGGAGAGGTCTTGCAAAATAAAATCTCCGCAACGGCCGACGATGATGCAGTCGGATTTCTGCGCCATTTCATGCAACACGTTTGCCTGCTCTGCGTAAATGGCGGAATATTGCTTGACCATGTAATCCGTTCCTCCGGTATGCAGGGTGTGGCCGACGGTGATGGGGAAGAAAACGCCCGGCTTTTGCTCCACAATTTGCCTGACGTATCCCTCCGCCAGCTGCGTGCGCTTGGAAATTTCCTCTATGATTTCTTTGTCGTAATAAGCAAAGCCCAGCAAATCGGAAAGACGCTTTCCGAGCTCTCTGCCTCCGCTGCCGAATTCACGGCCAATGGTGATGACACGGTTCATAATGCTTCCTCCAATCGGAAAATATTTTTGTTTCTTCAAGGCTTATTTCCAACACCATTATACTCCAATTTGGTGGTTTTGTCAAGATTTTATTTTATTGCAATGAAAATTTTAAGATGTTTTTGCGTGTATGCGCTCAAAAACGGGTGTGACGAGAACGAGCGGATGCAAAATCGGCGGCTGTGTTTTTTTCTGCTTCGGGCATTGATTTTCCGTATATTTTTTGCTATAATGTAGGAGACAAGGTCTTTTGACCGGAGAAACAGAGGTAATTTTTATGGAGAAGAACCAGAAGGTACTTGCATATTGCAATTTGTTCGGTGTGTTGGGCGCTGTCCCGCGCTTGCTGGAGCTGGATGAAGAAGCGAGAAAAACGGTAGAGGGGTGCAAGCTTTCCATCGGCTTTACCGTGAAAAACGGTCCGTGCGGCACCCTGCTTTTGGACAACGGGAGAGCGGAAATGCGAGAAGGGAAGGAACGGTGCGGCATTCGGTTGTATTTTCCGTCCTGCGAAAGCTTTAATCGTTTGATTGACGGCAAGGGAATGCCCATTCCCGTCAGCGGATTTCATCACATCGGATTCTTGTTGAAGAATTTCACCGCGCTGACCAACCGTTTGTCGGCTTTGCTGCGTCCGACGGAAGAGGCCTTGCGGGAGCCTGCTTTCTTCGAAGCATCCACCAAACTGATGCTGGAGGTAATTGCTTCCTCCGTTGCGCAAATTGCCAACCATGACCGTGTCGGGCAGTTTTCGGCCTCCAATATTGCGGACGGGGTGATTCGCATTTCCGTCGGCGAGGATGCCGCCGTGGCCTTGCAGGCGCAAGACCACCGATTGAGCGTGCTGCCGAAGGTTCCGAGGGATGTGTTTTCGCAAATGCATTTTGACAGCTTGGAAACCGCGCGTGCGCTGTTTGACGGCAAAATCAACTCCGTGGCTGCGGTGGGGCTCGGCAAGGTGCGCATCTGCGGAATGATTTCGCAAATTGACAACGTGAACCGTATTTTGGACCGTGTGTCCTTTTATTTGGCGTAAGGGAGGGAAACAACATGCATCCGATTAACCGTTATGAAAAAAGCCGCGCTGCGTTTTTGCGCGCGGAAAAAGTGATTCCCTCCGGAATTTACGGCCATCAGGGACCTGCCGAGGGCTGTTATGTGCCGGTGGAGGCGTTCCCGCTGTTTTCCTCAAGAGCAAAGGGAACCTACCTGTGGGACCTCGACGGGAACCGTTTTATTGACTATATGTGCGCTTACGGACCGAATATTCTCGGCTATCACGATGAGGAAGTGGATGCCGCCGCCGCAAAGCAACGCGCCATCGGCGATTGCACCACGTTGCCGAGCACCAAAATGATTGATTTTGCGGAGCTGCTGGTGGATACGGTTGCCTCGGCCGATTGGGCGTTTTTCGCAAAGAACGGCAACGACGTGACCACGTTGTCGGTGATGGCCGCAAGGGCCTACACGCACCGCAAAAAAATCGTTTTCTTCAAGGGCTATTATCATGGCATTTCGCCGTGGACGCAAAAAATCGACTATGCGGGAGTCATCGAAGAGGATGTGATGCATAATATCTACGTGGAATGGAACAACTTCGAACAGCTTGAGGAGGTGTTTCAAACCTACAAGGGCGAGATTGCGGCGGTGATTTCACAGCCCTATATGCACGGCAATTTTATGGACAATGAGCTTCCCGCAAAGGATTTTTGGCAAAGGGTGCGCAAGAAGTGCACCGATGAGGGTACGGTCTTGATTGTGGACGACGTGCGTGCGGGATTTCGTTTGGATTTGGCCGGTTCGGACCATTATTTCGGATTTGAAGCGGACATGATTTGCTTCTGCAAAGCGCTTGCCAACGGTTATAATGTCAGTGCTCTTTGCGGAAAGCAGTTCCTGAAAAATACCGTTTCATCCATGTCCTACACCGGCTCCTATTGGCTGTCCGCCGTGCCGTTTGCCGCAGGTATTGCCTGCATTGAAAAGATGAAGCGCATCGATGCACCGCGGTTGTTGCTCGAAAAGGGAACCGCCCTGAAAAACGGATTGCTGGAGGCGGCAAAAAAGTATTCCTTTGACCTGCACGTCACCGGCGTTCCTTCACTGTTCTATTTGCGCATTGCCGACGACGCTTCTCTGATGCTGCATCAGGAATGGGTCGCGGAGTGCGTGAAGCGCGGCGTGTTCTTTACCAATCATCACAACCACTTCATCAACGCGGCGCTTTCCGATGAGGATATTCGGGAGACGGTGGAGATTGCCGAGGAGGCATTTGAGGTGGTGCGCCGCAACCACCCGTTGGCATAAGGATGCCGCGTCGTGAGGTTTTGCTCCTTGCCTTTTTCGGCATTGTGAATGTGCTTGCTTTGGTGCTGTACGGGTTGGATAAGGGGCTGGCAAAGGGAAGATTGCGCCGCATTCCCGAGGCGACGCTGCTGTCGCTCTCCTTCTTCGGAGGCGCGGTCGGGGGGCTTGCGGGTATGTTGCTGTTTCGCCACAAAACTTTGCACGTCTCCTTTTGGACGGTGAACTTGCTGGGTTTGCTGTGGCAAGCGGCGGCCGTCGTTTGGCTGTTTTCGTAAGAAAAGCGTGCGGTAAATTTTCGGAACCGTATTGACTTTCAAGCAAAAAAGAGTATAATTAAAAGTGTAATATTTTGAAAAAAAGGGATGATTGGAATGACCAAGGTTGATATTTTCTCCGGCTTTCTCGGAGCAGGAAAAACCACGCTGATTAAGAAGCTTCTCACCGAAGCCTATCAGGGTGAAAAATTGGTGTTGATTGAAAACGAATTCGGACAAATCGGCATCGACGGAGGCTTTTTGAGCGATGCGGGCATCGAAGTGACCGAAATGAACAGCGGATGCATTTGTTGCTCCTTGGTGGGCGACTTCGGCAAAGCTTTGAAAAAAGTGCTGGAGGAGTATCACCCCGAGCGGATTTTGATTGAGCCGTCCGGCGTCGGCAAGCTTTCCGACATTATCCGTGCCGTACAGAGCCTGGAGGAATCGGAGCTGGTGCTCAACGGCTTTACCACCGTTGCCGATGTCAAAAAATGCAAGATGTACATGAAGAACTTCGGCGAGTTCTTCAATGACCAAATTGAAAATGCCGGTTGCATTGTGCTGTCTCACACGCAGGACGCAACCGAGGAAAAGGTTGCGGAGGCGATTTCACTGCTGCGCACCAAGAACCCCACCGCTACGATTGTAACCAC
>CAZWXE010000036.1:0-17022 GCA_964638045.1 uncultured Ruminococcus sp.
CTGTGAGGGCGCCGGAGAAATGTTCCGTGTTACCACCATCGACCCCAAGAATCCACCCCTTTCGGAGGACGGCTCCGTGGATTGGTCTCAGGACTTCTTCGGAAAAAGCACCAATTTAACCGTTTCCGGACAGCTGGAGGGTGAAACTTTTGCAATGGCCTTCGGAAACATCTATACCTTCGGTCCGACCTTCCGCGCGGAAAACTCCAACACGACAAGGCATGCTGCCGAATTCTGGATGATAGAGCCGGAAATCGCGTTTGCGGATTTGGATGACAACATGCAGTTGGCATGGGATATGATTCAACACATCATCCGTCACGTGCTGAAAGCCTGCACGCAGGAATTGGAATTCTTCAACAGCTTTTTGGACAAGGGGCTGTTGGAGCGCTTGAACACGCTTGCAAACAGTGACTATGAAAAGGTAACTTATACCGATGCGGTGGAGCTGCTGAAGAAGAGCGGCGAAAGCTTTAAGTATCCGGTTGAATGGGGTTGCGACCTCCAAACCGAGCACGAGCGGTATCTTACCGAGCAAATTTTCGGGAAACCCGTATTCGTGATTGACTACCCGAAGGAAATCAAATCCTTCTACATGCGTCTCAACGATGACGGAAAAACCGTTGCGGCGATGGATTTGTTGGTTCCCGGTGTCGGCGAGATTATCGGCGGCAGCCAAAGAGAAGAACGCTTGGACGTTTTGCTGGACCGCATGAAGGAATGCAACTTGAAGGAAGAGGACTATTGGTGGTATGTCAATTTGCGTCGGTACGGCGGTACGAAACATGCGGGCTACGGCCTCGGCTTTGAGCGCATTGTCATGTATTTGACCGGTGTCTCGAATATTCGTGACGTCATTCCGTACCCCCGTACGGTCGGAAATGCAGAATATTGAGAACGCAGGAACTGCGGTTGATGTTGCTTGGCTCTTATGGAATGATTGTGAGAAAGGACGATAAAAATGAACACCGATATTGTCATTGTGGGCGCCGGTCCTGCGGGTATTTTTGCTGCGCTTGAAATGCTGCGCCACGGTACAAAGCAAAAAATAGTCATCATCGAAAAGGGACAGCCGATTGAAAAGAGAAGCTGCCCTAAGGCAAAGGTGGGGCATTGCGTCAGCTGCAAGCCTTATTGCCATATTACCACGGGATTTTCCGGCGCGGGTGCGTTTTCGGACGGAAAGCTTTCCTTGAGCTGTGAGGTCGGCGGCGACCTTCCTCAATTGCTCGGTACAGACTACGTACAGGAAATCACCGATTATACCGACTCCGTTTACTTGGAGTTCGGCGCGGATACACACGTGGAGGGCGCCGAAAACAACGACGAGGTCAAGGAAATCCGCAAACGCGCCATTTGCGCGGGCTTGAAGCTGGTGGATTGCCCCATTCGCCACATCGGCACCGAAAAAGCGCATCAGCTCTACTACGATATTGAGCAGCACCTGCTTCGCAACGGAGTGGAGATGTACTTCGGCACCGAGTGCAACAATTTGATTTTGGACGGCAAGAAGTGCCTGGGCGTCATCGTAACGCGCCAAGGCGTTACAGAGGAAATCTGTGCAAAGCACACCGTCATCGCCACCGGACGTCGCGGTGCCGATTGGCTGGAGAAGCTGTGCAGCGAGCATAACATCGCGCACCTGCCCGGAACCGTTGACATCGGCGTGCGTGTAGAGGTACGCAACGAGATTATGGAGAAGGTCAACAAGGTTTTGTATGAATCCAAATTGATCGGTTATCCCGCTCCCTTTAAAAATAAGGTCCGCACCTTCTGTCAGAATCCGGGCGGATTTGTCAGTCAGGAGAATTATGACAACGACCTCGCAGTGGTAAACGGGCATTCCTACAAGGAAAAAAAGTCCGACAATACCAATCTTGCAATTCTTTGCTCGCACAATTTCTCGGTTCCGTTCAATCAACCGATTGAGTATGCGCAAAAGGTGGGAGAGCTGACGAATATGCTCGGTGCAGGTCACATTATGGTGCAACGCTTCGGCGATATTTTGGACGGCAAACGCACATGGGAAAAGGAGCTTGCGCAATCCAACGTGAAGCCTACCTTGCCCGACGCCGTTGCGGGTGACATTACCGCCGCAATGCCTTACCGTGCAATGACCAATATCATCAGCTTTATTCAGGCAATGGACCAGGTGGTTCCCGGCTTTGCATCCTGTGAAACGCTGCTGTACTCTCCGGAGTTGAAGTTTTACAGCAACCGCGTCAAGATGGATACCCGTTTGAACACCAACATCGACGGCTTGCACTGCCTCGGCGACTCCAGCGGATGGACCAGAGGCTTGATGATGGCATCCGTCATGGGTGTTATTATGGGACGAATCCTTTCCGAGGAGGAAGAGAAGGAATCCCAAATTTGAATACAACCGAGCAGACGGCCGTTCCTTTTGGGACGGCCGTCTCTGTTTGAAGCCTCAAGCAATGGCTTTTCTTTCATCCCATGGACCGTTGAACGGTTTGTGGGATTTTTTTGTAAACTCTTTGAAATTGTGAGGAAATGGGCTTTTTGACGGATTATGACCATAGCCTCATAAATTTTATTGTAAAAAATGATATTTTTTTCAAAAAACCTATGGAATTTTCAACAAAAATATAGTATAATAGGGTGTCCGACTTTGTGAATGGTGCAAATTGATGAAAATGCCGACCGAAGAGGGGCCGAAAGCACCGTTCAAATAAAAAACTCAGGAGGTTTTTTGAGACATGAAAAAGAAATTGACCACGGTCGAATTTCGAGGAACCAAGGAGCAGGAAGAGCAGCTGCTTGCCGTTATCGAAAAACACAAGGATGAAAAAGGAGCGTTGATGCCGATTTTGCAGGAGGCGCAGGAAATTTACGGATATCTTCCGATTGAAGTCCAAAAAATCATCGCACTGCAAACGGGCGTTTCTCTGGAGGAAATCTTCGGAATCGCATCCTTTTATGCACAGTTTAAATTGAACCCGGACGGACAGTATGCCATTGCGGTATGTCTCGGAACCGCTTGTTACGTAAAGGGCTCCGGTGACATTTTGGACGAAATCTCCAAAAAGTTGAATGTCGCGGTTGGAAGTACCTCTTCGGACGGACGGTATTCGGTGGAAGCAACCCGTTGCATCGGTGCTTGCGGATTGGCTCCCGTGTTGACCGTAAACGGAGAGGTTTACGGACGGTTAACCGTAAAGGATGTTGATACCATCCTTGCAAAATATCAATAAATTCGCATTCGGAGAAGGCGAGGAAACGGCCGTATGAAAATCGGTGTAATAAAAGAATTGCTGAACGCAGAGGTTGTCTGCGGCGAGGACCAGCTGGAAAGAGAGGTTTTTTCCGCTTGCGGCAGCGATATGATGAGTGACGTTTTGGCTTATGTCAAGGACCAAGCCGTGCTGCTGACGGGACTTGTCAATCCGCAGGTGGTTCGAACCGCGGAGATGATGGACATGGTTTGCATTGTTTTTGTCCGCTCCAAGGCTCCAACCGAGGAGATGATTCGTTTGGCAAAGGAAAGCAACCTTGTTTTGATGAAAACGCAAAAAAGGATGTACGAGGCTTGCGGCAAGCTGTATGCCAACGGTCTCGGTGCAAACGGTTCAAAAACATGACCGAGGCAGTAAAGCTCCATTTTGATGTTGATGGGGAGGATTTTACCTCTGCCGGTCAGGCTTCGGTTCAAGTCAAAAAGAGCTTACGCCAGTTGGGTCTTTCGCCGGAGATTATCCGCAAGGTGTCCATTGCAATGTACGAGGGTGAAATCAACATGGTGATTCACGCAGGCGGCGGAACCGCCGATGTCCTGATTTACGAGGACCACATTGACATTGTTTTGGACGATTCCGGCCCCGGCATCGCCAACATCGATTTGGCCATGCAGGAAGGCTTTTCTACGGCGCCCGACAACGTTCGTTCCCTGGGCTTCGGTGCCGGGATGGGACTTCCGAACATGAAGCGCTACACAGATTTTATGCAAATTGAATCGGAGCTCGGAAAGGGAACCCGCATTACGATGAGGGTTTGCTTGTAAGCCGCTCCGACAAAAAGGAAAGCGTTATGAATACATATGAGCATTCGGTTTCATTGGACATTTCGCGTTGTACGGGCTGTACAACCTGCCTAAAGCATTGTCCCACAGAGGCGATTCGTATTCAAAGCGGACATGCGGTAATCAACCCGGACAGATGCATCGATTGCGGCATTTGCATTCGCAACTGCCCGAACAATGCCAAAAAATCCACGTACAGCAAGCTGGACCGTGTGATGAAATACAAGTGGAAGATTGCACTGCCTGCTCCCACGCTGTACGGTCAGTTTGACGATTTGGAGAATATCGATTTCGTTTTGCAGGGGCTTTTGGACATCGGCTTTGACGATGTGGTGGAGGTTGCACAGGCGGCGGAATTGGTTTCGGCTTATACCAGATTGTATTTGAAAACGGAAGGCATCGTCAAGCCCGTCATCAGCTCCGCCTGTCCCGTTGTTTTGCGGCTGATTTCACTGCGTTATCCGACCCTGCGGGAGCATATTATGCAGCTGCTTCCCCCGATGGAAATCGCAGCTAAAATGGCGAGAAAAAAGGCGAAGCAGGAGCATCCCGAGCTTTCGGATGAAGAAATTTGCGTTTGCTTTATTTCTCCGTGCCCGGCAAAGGTCAGTTACGTGCGCAACGGCTTCGGAGATTATCGAAGCGAGGTGGATGAGGTTGTTTCCATGAGCGACATCTACTTCAATTTGCTGAATGTGATGCGCCGGGCAAAAACGCCGGAGCCCATTTCACAGTCCGGAATGATCGGCATCAGTTGGGCGGCCACGGGAGGAGAAGCCTCTGCAATCTTCAATGACAAGTACTTGGCGGCCGACGGTATCGAGAACGTCAACCGCGTTTTGGATCAGCTGGACAACGGCAATATTTCCAATTTGGAGTTTATCGAGCTCAATGCTTGTCCGGGCGGTTGCGTCGGTGGTGCAATGGCAGTGGAAAATCCGTTTGTCGCAAAAGCGCGACTGCAAACGCTGCGACGGTATCTGCCTGTTTCTCAGGTTGTTCTCAATGAGGAAGAACGGGAATATATTCCCAATGAACTCTTTTTTGATTCCTTGCCGTCTTATCTTCCCATCCAACGCTTGAGTGAAAATTTCGGAGAGTCCTTGCGGATGATGTCGGCCATTCAAAAGCTGCGCGCCGCGCTGCCCGGAATCGATTGCGGTGCCTGCGGTGCCCCGAATTGCCGTGCTTTTGCGGAGGATGTGGTATTGGGCAATGCCAAAAGAAACGAATGTGTGGTAGAGCAAAAACAGTATTTGGAACAAAAACTTCGCAAGAAGGAGCAGAGTGACGAAAATGACGGTTTATGAAATGGTAAAGCGACTTTCTCTTGAGCCTGTCACGCTGCCGGAGCCGGAGCGAGAGCTTTGCGGTGTTTACATCGGAGATCTTCTCAGCTGGGTGATGGGACGTGCGCAAAGCAACCAGGCATGGGTCACCATTATGTCCAACATCAATATCGTTGCGGTTGCTTCCTTGGCGGATGTTTCCTGCATTGTTTTGGCGGAGGGCGTACACCCGGACGAAGACGCAAGACAGAGCGCGGAACAGAAGGGAATTAACATTGTCACCACCGAAAAAACGGCGTTTGAAATTGCCGTTGCACTGTCTCAATGCCTGCAATGAACCGATACTATTATGATTTTCATATTCATTCTTGTCTGTCCCCCTGTGCGGACAATGACATGACCCCGAACAACATTGCGGGAATGGCAACCCTTGCCGGGTTACAGATTGTTGCGTTAACCGACCACAACTCCGCCAGAAACTGTCCCGCCTTTTACGCCGCCGCAAAAAAGCAGGGGCTCATTCCAATTGCGGGAATGGAATTGACGACGGCAGAGGATATTCACGTGGTTTGCCTGTTTGAAGAATTGGAGGATGCGCTGTCCTTTAATGACGAGGTGGACCGCCGAAGAATTCGCATTGCAAACCGTACCGATATTTTCGGGGACCAGCTTTTGATGGATGAGAACGATGCGGTGGTCGGCACCGAACCGGATTTGCTGTCCAACGCAACCGACATCTCCTTGGAGGAGGCGCCGGAAATCGTGCTGCGGTACGGCGGAATTTGCTTTCCCGCACACATTGACCGAGAAGCCAACGGTATCATCGCCACACTCGGTACGTTCCCGCCGTCGCCGTCCTTCCAAATTGCGGAGCTGCACGATATGGAAAAGGTTGCGGAAATTCAGACAAAGCATCCGTCGGTACGTGCGCTTTTGCCGGTTGGCGGTTCGGATGCACATTACTTGTGGGATATCCGAGACGCACGGAACAGCTTTTTGTTAGATGATGAACCGTACAGCGGTGCTTTGGTAAGAAAGCGCTTGTTTGAACGGTTGAGGAGGGGCGTAACGTGAAGGAATTGTCTTTGAACATTTTGGACATTGCTCAAAACTCCGTCAAGGCAGGCGCCGCTTTGGTGAGTATTCACCTGACCGAAACGAAGGAGTTTTTGACCGTTTGCATTGCCGATGACGGTTGCGGCATGACGGACGAGGTTTTACGGAGCGTTGTCAATCCGTTTTATACCACAAGGACCACGCGCAAGGTCGGTTTGGGACTGCCGTTTTTAAAGCAGGCGGCGGAGCAAACCGGCGGGGAAATGAGCATCACCTCCCGTCCTGCTTCGGAGTACCCGACAACTCACGGCACCGAGGTGATTGCCACCTTCTTGAAACAACACATTGATTTTACTCCTTTGGGGGACATTGAATCGACGCTTTTGACATTGATTCAAGGAAATCCCGATTTGGATTTCTGCTTTCTCCATAAAACGGAGAAGCAAGAGGTTGTTTTGGATACCCGTCAGTTGAGAGCAGTGCTCGGAGACGAAATTCCGTTGAACAGCCCTGAGGTTTTAGATTGGATCAAACAATATATCCACGAGCAATATCAACATTCAACAAACAATATTTGAGGATGAAAGGAACCCAAGTTATGAAATCTTTAGCTGAACTTGCCGCAATCAGAGACAAAATGAAGGACAAGGTTGTTCTCCGTGAGGGCAGCAATGAGACCCGTATCGTTGTCGGAATGGCAACCTGCGGAATCGCAGCCGGCGCACGCCCGGTGTTGAATGCCTTTGTGGAAGGCGTCAACAAAGAGGGATTGACCGGTCGTGTAACGGTTTCCCAAACGGGATGCATCGGTATCTGCCAATACGAGCCCGTGGTGGAAGTTTTCCGGCCCGGACAGGAAAAGGTCACTTACGTAAAAATGACCGTTGAAAAGGCGGAACGTGTATTGAAAGAGCATATTGTCGGCGGCAAGGTGGTGGAGGAATACACCATCGCTGCGGCAAAGAATGCATAATCGGAGGTGTCAAAATTATGATTCGCGCACATGTATTATGTTGTGGCGGTACGGGATGTACTTCTTCCGGAAGCCCCAAAATTCAAGCCGCTTTTCAAAACGAAATCGAAAAGCAAGGGCTTGTCGAAGAAGTAAAGGTAGTGCAAACAGGCTGCTTCGGTCTGTGTGCGCTGGGACCTGTGGTGATTGTGTACCCGGACGGTACCTTTTACAGCCATGTTACGGAAGAGGATGTAAAGGAAATCGTCTCCGAGCATTTGCTGAAGGGACGCATTGTGGAGCGGCTGGTCTACAACGAAACGGGCGCCGATGCGGGTGAAGAGCAGTTGCATTCCTCCTTGAATGATACCGTTTTTTACAAATCGCAAAGCCGTGTTGCTTTGCGCAACTGCGGCGTCATCAATCCCGAAAATATTGAAGAATACATCGCCATGGACGGTTATGCCGCCCTCGGCAAGGCATTGACCGAAATGACGCCGGATGATGTGATTCAAACCGTTTTAGATGCCGGACTTCGCGGACGCGGCGGTGCGGGTTTTCCCACGGGTATGAAATGGAAGTTTGCTTCCGGCAACCGCGGTCAGGTTCAAAAGTATGTCTGCTGTAACGCGGATGAGGGCGACCCCGGCGCGTTTATGGACCGTTCGATTTTGGAGGGTGACCCGCACGCACTGATTGAGGCGATGGCCATTGCCGGTTACGCAATCGGCGCAAATCAGGGCTACGTCTACGTTCGCGCGGAATATCCGATTGCCGTGGAGCGTTTGCGGATTGCAATCGGGCAGGCAAAGGAATACGGATTGCTGGGAGACAACCTGTTCGGAACCGACTTTTCCTTCAATTTGGACATTCGTTTGGGTGCCGGTGCATTTGTTTGCGGGGAAGAAACCGCTTTGATGACCTCGATTGAGGGCAAGCGCGGCGAGCCTCGTCCCCGTCCTCCGTTCCCGGCGGTAAAGGGACTGTTTGACCGTCCTACGGTGCTGAATAACGTGGAAACCTATGCGAATATTCCTCAAATTATTCTCAAGGGTGCGGATTGGTTTGCTTCCATGGGTACCGAGAAGTCTAAGGGAACGAAGGTTTTTGCGCTGGGTGGCAAAATTAAGAACACCGGCTTGGTGGAGGTTCCCATGGGAACGACTCTGCGTCACATTATTGAGGAAATCGGCGGCGGCATCCCTAACGGGAAGAAGTTTAAGGCCGCACAGACGGGAGGCCCCTCCGGCGGATGCATTCCCGCGCATTTGATAGATACCCCTATCGACTATGACAATCTGCTTGCAATCGGCTCGATGATGGGCTCCGGCGGCTTGATTGTTATGGACGAGGACAACTGCATGGTGGATATTGCACGGTTTTTCCTGGACTTTACCGTGGATGAATCCTGCGGCAAGTGCACGCCCTGCCGTGTCGGTACCAAGCGGTTGCTTGAAATTTTGGATAAAATCATCTCCGGCAACGGTGAGATGGAGGATTTGGACCGCTTGGAGGAGCTTGCAAACTATATTAAGTCGGCCTCTCTTTGCGGTTTGGGACAAACTGCGCCCAACCCCGTGCTTTCCACGCTGCGTTACTTCAAGGATGAGTATATTGCGCATATTGTGGATAAAAAATGTCCCGCGGGTGTATGTAAAAAGCTGCTTCGCTACGGAATTGACCTTGATAAATGTATTGGTTGCGGAATGTGTGCAAAGAACTGTCCTGCAAGTGCAATTACAAGAACCGATTACGTTGCTCCCGGCCATAAGCTGGCATCCATGACGATTGATGTACAAAAGTGCGTCAAGTGCGGTGCTTGTGTGGATTCTTGTAAGTTCAAAGCCATTTCCAAACAATAAGAAAGGAGAATTGTGGACATGGATATGATTCAAGTAAAAATTAACGGCAGAGAGTATTCTGTTGCCAAGGGTTCCACGGTTCTGGAAGCCGCAAAAGCAGCACACATCGACATTCCAACGCTGTGCTATTTGAAGGATATTAACGAAATCGGCGCTTGCCGCCTCTGTTTGGTGGAAATCAACGAGATGAAGGGAGCAAGCCTCGGCCCCACGCGCATGGTGACGGCTTGCGTTTACCCCTGTACCGACGGAATGGAAATCCGCACCAACACACCGAGGATTGCGGCATCCCGCAAAATGAATTTGGAGCTGTTGCTCTCCAATCATGATAAGAAGTGCCTTTCCTGCGTTCGTTCCACCAATTGCGAGCTGCAAACGCTTTGCCGCGAATACGGCGTGGAGTTCTCGCGCTTTGAGGGCGAAACCAACACCTATGAAATTGATGATCGGACGCCCATCATCCGCGACAACAACAAGTGCATTCTTTGCCGTCGCTGCGTGGCAACCTGCCAAAAGGTGCAGGGAATCGGTGTCATCGGCGCGAACAATCGCGGCTTTGATACCTATATCGGCTCTGCGTTCGGACAGGCGTTGGCAGATACCTCCTGCATCAACTGCGGACAATGCATTGTTGCTTGTCCCGTCGGTGCAATCTATGAAAGAGACGACACCGAAAAGGTATTTGAGGCGCTTGCCGACCCCGCAAAGCACACCGTGATTTGCACGGCGCCATCCGTTCGCGCTCAGCTCGGCGAATGCTTCGGATATGAGCCCGGCACGGACGTCGAGGGTAAAATGGTTGCCGCATTGAAGGCATTGGGATTTGAGGGTGTTTACGATATGAACCTCACCGCAGACCTGACGATTGTGGAGGAAGCAAACGAGCTTTTGGACAGAATCAAGAACAACGGCCCCTTGCCGCTGCTCACCTCCTGCTCGCCCGGTTGGATTAAATACTGCGAGCACTACTTCCCGGAATTCACCGAAAATCTTTCCACCTGCAAGTCCCCGCAGCAAATGTTCGGTGCGATTGTCAAGACCTATTACGCGGAAAAGATGGGGTGGGCGCCGGAGGACATCGTGATGGTGTCTGCCATTCCCTGTACCGCAAAGAAGTTTGAGGTCGGCCGTGACGGTCAGTCCGCTGCCGGCGTTCCCGACGTGGATTTTGCGATTACCACACGTGAGGTCGGACGCATGATTCAAAAGGCGGGCATCGATTTCCGCGCGCTTTCGGACGAAGGCTTTGACGAGCCGTTTGCAATCGGCTCCTCTGCGGGCGCCATTTTCGGTGCAACCGGCGGCGTTATGGAGGCTGCTTTGCGCTATGCGGCGGAGGTGATTCTCGGCAAAAAGCTGGAGAAGGTGGACTTTACGGAGGTACGCGGTGTGGAAGGAATCAAAACCGCTTCCTACAAGCTCGGCGAGATGACGGTCAATGTTGCGGTTGCTTCCGGAACCGGAATGGCGAAAAAGCTGCTGAACATGGTTCAGGCAGGGGAGTTGGATGTGCAGTTCATTGAGATCATGGGTTGTCCCGGCGGATGCGTCAACGGCGGCGGTCAGCCGATTCAGCCCGCAAAGGTTCGCATGAATATGGACCTGCGCGCCGTGCGTGCGGCTGTTCTTTACAAGGATGACGCAAACGACAGCCTGCGCAAATCTCAGGATAATTTGGCGGTGCAAAAGCTGTATGAGGAGTTCCTCGGTTCTCCCAACAGCCACAAGGCACATGAAATTTTGCATACGCATTATATCAAACGCGGCCTGTAATTTGAAAATGAAGAGCAAAAACGGGATTGTCGCATGAAGGTGGCCTAAAAAGAGAAAAAAGCGGATGTTCTTTACCAAAAGGTATTGAGCATCCGCATGCTTTATTTGTCTTATTAGATTGCAACAATATTCAACGAAACGACTTCTGAATTTTTTTCGATAATCGCATAAACGAAAGGCGAGGATGGCAATTTAGACAGCCCTCCGACTTGTAATGCAAATTTTTGAAGATTGTCAGCGTTTTGGGGGTATTTTGCTACACAATAACCGTTTTTTTTATTAAAAAGGACTGCTGCAATCAATTCTACTCATTTGCGGCAGCCCAATTTTGTTTACGATTGTGATTTGATGATTTTGTAAATATTATCCCATCGTTCAACGTCGTCTTCGTCGATGAGGTCCGGCTCAAACCCGGCTTTCAGGTAGGACTTGATGGCTGGAATTCGCCAATCATCCGTAGTCAGAAAGGCAGAGTCCATCTTTTGCTCCTTGACATAGTACATGGCAACCTGACTGAGCAAATTTCCGATTCCCATGCCACGATGACTTTCCTTGCAGGCTACCATGTGGATATATGCTTCATTCTCATTGCGGTGAAAGATGACAGTGACAGTGGCAACGGGGAGTTCGTTCTTGCATACGAAAAAACAGTAGTTTTCATCATAATCACGCCAATTGGTCATGCTGTTGGTATAGTGCTTTGTGCTTTTTTCTTTGATAAGCCCGTATTGAACGATATCCAACCAGTGCTCCAAGGCATTTTTTAACTGAGGGAATGCGATTACGGTGATTTCCGCGGGAAGTTGAAGCGGGGAAGGCGGGTTCCCGTCATTTTTCCACCGCATGACAAGCTGTTTTCCTTTCATTTTTTGTCCTCCTGTTGCTTATGATTCCACTTTTGTTTATGATATGCGTACACCTCGTCCGGAATGTTCAACTTTTGTTTGGTGTAAGAGGGAAGCAATTGTTCGCCGGCTACGGTAGGGTCTGTACAGCGATTGTCGTTGCGGTAGGAATCTCGAACCTCCTTTTTTCGTAGATTCGGAATTTCCAGTTCACCCTTTTTTTCGATACAAGAAAGATGAGCAAAGTGTCCGCACATCCACATATCCAATGCCTCATAGACATCAATGATGTCTGCATTTTTCTCGCCTCGAATGTGCGCCAATGCATTCTTGAGACAGATGTAATCGCTCCCACCGTGCCCTGAGCCGGCCGCCTCTTCAAACCCCTCGAAAACGGGATTATAAAAGGCGGAGTCGTTCTTTGCATGCGGAGCGCTGTCAAGGTCTGCATAGACCTTGTTGAACGCACCGGAAACACCGTTTTCACGCATGGATTCCATGCGTCCGTTTTCCCCATACACGCTATACCAAACGGAACTGCGTGACGGAGCGACTCCGTGAATACTTTTGAGGATGGCACCGTTTTCCAACGTGACCATCTCTATGCCGTAGCCGCCCGCTCTGGCGCCCATGCGAGCAGCTTTGGGATTAAACGTACCTTCAAAGCCCATGACCTTTTGCGGACGGATTCCGCAAAGGTGGAGAAGCGGACCTACCGAGTGTGTACAGTAGAAGAACGCGCTCATATTATTTCGCCAGTGCTCCCGTTCACCGTATGTTGCATCCGCCCAAATGCTTTCACAATCGTGCAGATATTCTCCCTCCGCATATTGAATTTCTCCAAGTTCTCCGCTTTGATATTTTTTCTTCATTTCATAGGGAGCTCCCATGAAACAATAATTTTCCAGATAGCAGTATTTTTTCCCCGTGCGCTCTTTGCATTCAATCAAGGAAACGGCCTCTGCCATATTCTGTGCGGGAAGAACCTCACTGAATACGTCAAATCCGTGCTCCAGTGCTTTGATAGCAAAGGGGGCGTGTTGTGTGGCGTAATTTGCAAGCAATACAACATCCATCGAATGTTCGAGAAATTTGTCATAGTCGGTATAAAAGCCAATGTCGGAATCTTGATATTTTTCCTTCAATTTATCCATCTCGTCCTTTCGCTTGTCGCAAACGGCAACCACTTTTACATTTTCAAATTGAAGGCAATCTTTCATCAAGGCTTTGCCTCTGCCAATCCCGACAACTCCGATTTGTATGGCTTTCATGAATATCCCCCCTGAAGTTTTTATTTTACACTCATTATAATCTTTTTTTAAAATTATAAAATAGAAAAAATCCACATAAATATGGATAATTTCTTTTTCTGATGACATTTTTCGATTTGTGTGATATAATTATGAAAACAGGACGGAGGGGAGTCATGGACGAAAACATTTGTTTCTTTACAACAACAAAGAATAATGCCGAGGACTTGCAAGTGATGCACTTGGTTTATGAAAAAGTCTGCCGATTTCCACAGGAGTTTCGTGTGCAAACCTGTCACACGCTTTATCTGGTGGTGGCAGGGAAAGGGGTATTGCACAGTATTTACGGAGCGTTTTCTTTGGAACGCGGAAACTTGTTTTTGACCTTTTCCGCAAAGCGCTTTTATATTGAAAATACTGAGAGCTTGCAGTACATCTATATAGGCTTTTTGGGCGCACGTGCGGATGTACTGCTTTCCAGGTTGACGCTGACACAAAAGCAACCGGTGGCGCATGATTGCGGATTTCTCATCCCGCTTTTCGAGCAGGGGGTGGAATCGGTCAATGATTTCAATGCCGATTTGCTGTGTGAAGGCTTGCTGCTGACCGCATTTTCTTATCTTTGTGTGGAGCCAACCGGAAAAACAGAGGCACCGCGTTCTCATGAGATTTTAAAGGTGAAGGAATATATTGACCTCAATTACGGCAACAGTGAATTGAACCTTCGTTTTTTGGGAGAAAAATTCAATTATCAATCCAAATATTTATCTGCGGCATTCAAACGTTTAGTCCGGACGTCCTTTTCGGATTACCTGCAATCCCTACGTTTGAAACAGGCGTTGAAACTGATGGAGAACGGATTTACCGTTGTGCAGGAAATTGCCTCCATGTGCGGATACGAGGACCCACTGTATTTTTCAAAGGCCTTCAAAAAAGTCTACGGAAGTTCACCGAAAAAATATCTTTCCGAGCACAAAAAGTAGGCAGGGCACTTTACTTTCGCTCTCGTTTGTAGTAATCCATTATGAGGAGTTCCTCGGCTCTCCCAACAGCCACAAGGCACATGAAATTTTGCATACGCATTATATCAAACGCGGTCTGTAATTTTCACAAAAAAGCGGAGCCTATTGCATTGCAACGGGCTCCGTTTTTTAATGGTGATAGATGGAAGAAGCATCAAAAAGCGATTGAATGTCTACCTGTAATACCTTTGCCAGGTCATCGAGAATCAATATGTCCGGGCAGGAAAGACCTCTTTCCCATTTTGATACTGCTTGAACCGTGACACCGCATGCAAGTGCAATGTCACTTTGTCGCAAATTTGAGCATTTTCTCAAATCCGCCAACCTATGACCAAAGCTTTCCATGTCCAGCAATCTGTTCACTCCTTGCTTATTTTTCGGGGAAGGGCATCTCCCGCGAGGGGTGCCCTTCAAAAAGAAGGATGTGCACATTGCCGTACAAGAATTTGCCTGCCGTTAAGCTTTGACAGGCTCCTCCGTGAAGGCAATTGAACATCCGATTGTTTTGATCATCATATCATCGCCTCCTTTCATAGATTTTTGTCGAAAACGAGCCGTCTGGACTGTTCGACAGGAAAAGTATATCACGTTTCGCTCCATTTGTCAATCGACTGTTGGTTGAAAAAAGCACACTGCCGAAAAAACAGTGTGCTTTTGACTTCGATTTATTTTTTGGGGAAGCTGTCCTTGAGGCCGACCACGCGGTTAAACGTGTTCGGATATTTGGTATCCTTGCAGAAATATCCCGTGCGAACAAACTGGAATTGCTCGCCTTCTTTTGCGCTTGCCAACGCCGGCTCAATGCGGCAATGCTCCAATGTCACCAGAGAATCCGGGTTCAGATAATCGTTGTAGGTTTTGTCCTCCGGAATATCGTTTACGTTTTCAATGGTAAAGAGCTTGTCGTACAGCTTCAGCGTGGTTTCTTCGGAATACACCGCGGACAGCCAGTGAATGGTGCCCTTGATTTTGCGTCCGTCTGCGGGAGTGCCGTTTCCGGTTTCCAAATCTGCTGTACAGTGAATTTCCCAAATACTGCCGTCATCGTTCTTGATGAGCTTCTCAAACTTGATGATATAAGCTCCCATCAGGCGGACCTCTCCGCCCGGCTTCAGACGGAAGAACTTGGGAGGCGGAACCTCCGCAAAATCGTCGCTGTCAATGTAAAGCTCGCGGGTAAAGGCAACCTTTCGGACGCCGGCTTCCGCATTTTGAGGATTGTTGGAAATTTCAAAGTATTCCACCTTGTCGCTCGGATAGTTTGTAATTACCAGCTTGATGGGCTTTTGTACGCAGATGCGGCGGAGTGCGGTGGTATTCAGCTCTTCTCGGATGCAGTGCTCCAGCAAGCCGATGTCAACCAAACTGTCGGCCTTGGAAACGCCGGCGCGGGAAACAAAATCGAAAATGGATGCCGGTGTATAGCCGCGGCGACGCAATGCGCACAGGGTAGGCAGGCGAGGGTCGTCCCAGCCGTCAACCATGTTGTTTTCCACCAGGTAACGCAGATACCGTTTGGACATGACGGTGTTGGTGACGTTCAGGCGTGCAAATTCTCTCTGCTTCGGCTTGTGCTCAAACCCGATGTTGTCTACCACCCATTCGTACAGAGGACGGTGGTTTTCAAACTCCAAGGAGCACAGGGAATGCGTAATGCCTTCCAAGGCGTCCTGAATGGGATGCGCGTAATCGTACAGGGGATAGATGCACCATTTGTTTCCCTGACGGTGGTGGTCGGTGTGCACAATGCGATAGATGGCAGGGTCGCGCATGTTCATATTGGGGCTTGCCATGTCGATTTTTGCACGCAGGGTATGAGAGCCGTCCGGAAATTCTCCGTTTTTCATGCGTTCAAACAAATCCAGATTTTCCTCAACGCTGCGGTTTCTGTAAGGAGAATTCTTCCCGGGCTCGGTTAAGGTGCCGCGGTATTCGCGCATTTGTTCGGCAGTCAAATCGCAAACATATGCCTTGCCGTCACGAATCAGCTTGAGGGCAAACTCATAGCAACGGTCGAAATAATCCGAACCGTAGAACACGCCGCCGGAGGGAATGGCGCCGAGCCATGTCAGGTCGCGGTAAATGGCCTCCACATACTCATTGTCCTCTTTTGCGGGGTTGGTATCGTCGTAGCGCAAATTGAACAGGCCGTTGTATTTTTTTGCCACTTGATAGTTAATCATAATCGCTTTCGCAGAGCCGATGTGCAAATAACCGTTCGGCTCGGGAGGGAAGCGGGTGTGAATTTTCAGGTCGGGATTTGCCTGCAAATCCTCGTCAATGATGTCATGTATAAAGTTTCTTTCAATTGCTTCCATGCTGCTTGTACCTTTCCGATTCCAGAGAATCAATCATATGTCGAATACGGCTACGGACACGCTCCTCGCCCAACACCTGCATGACCGCATACGTATCCGGAGAATTCATTTTTCCCGTTACCGCAACCCGCAGGAACATGCTTACATCCGCCACGTTGCCGCGAAAGGCAGTGGGGTCGGATTTATAAAGCTTCATATCCGAGGTGTAGCCGATGGATTCGGAAACGGCCTTGATTTTGTCAAACCAGGTATCCATATCATCCTTTGCGTTGTAGGTATCCAAAAATGCCGACAATGCGGCGATGATATCGGCTTTGTCGCAACGTTCCGGGTACGGCTCCTTAACGGCAAAGCATTCATCGAAGAAGAAGGAGACATAGTCCTTGGTGTCTGCCCATGTTGCAAAATCCTTCCGGGGCTTTTTGCCGCCGCGGCCGATGGCGAAAATGGCGGTGGTATATGCGGGGTCTGCCGTGAGCAATGCCGCATATTCGGGGTCAAACAGAGCTGCCCACTCGCTGACGCAGGCATAAACCTCCTCGGCAGTCATGCGAGAAATGATATTTTTTGAAACATCATTGAGCATGTTGAAGTCAAACAGGCAGCCCGAGGTGCT
>CAZWXE010000037.1:0-16427 GCA_964638045.1 uncultured Ruminococcus sp.
CAATTATGTGGCTGAGCGATTGCGGTCTTGTTCATAAGGTCAGCCGTGTCAATGCGGCAGGTATTCCCTTGCGGGCGTATGAGGATTTGAAGGCATTTAAGCTTTTTGTGGTGGATGTCGGTCTCCTCGGCTGTATGGCCGGACTTCGCCAGCGTACTCTACTTGACGGCAACGACCTCTTTGTCGAGTTCAAGGGTGCTCTTACAGAACAGTATGTTTGTCAGCAGTTAAAGACCATCCAAGACTTAGATGTTTACTACTATACCAATGACCGAGGCTCCTGCGAAGTTGACTTTGTTGTTGACACAGGTGAGCAAATTGTTCCTGTCGAAGTAAAAGCGGAAGTGAACCTCAAAGCCAAAAGTCTGAAAACGTATCAGGAAAGGTTTTCTCCTGAATTTTCCATCCGCACTTCCATGGCAGACTACAAAAAAGAGGAATGGCTCGTGAATCTTCCGCTCTATGCAATAGACCGGATTACCGAGATATAAAAACAGAGGGCTTGGGCTTGCCGAAAAAGGTGTCCGCGCCTGCAAAATTTCCTTTTCGGCGTTTCTTTTCCAAAAAATCCACTGATGAAATCGCCTCCGCGTGCAATTGTGCGCGGAGCTTTTTTATTGCCTTTTTTAGGTATATCTTTTCTCCTTTCGGGCAAGATAATATCGTTTTCCGTTGCAAAAAAGCAAATGCAAAAGTTTTATTACATACGCCGAAGCCGTCGTCTTTTTTGGCTGTGATGGTTATCATTGTTACTTATGAAAGCCGACCTTCCTGCGCAAATTAGTATCAGCAAAAAATGCAAGGAACATTCGTTTCTTTTCGTTTTGCCAAATTGCTCTCGGTAAGCCTTTGCCGAGAGCGGAATATCAAGAGGGGAACTTTTTTGAGATGATAAAACATGGATGGAAACCTCTGCTGTGTTTGATGCTGATGCTTTCGATGCTTTTTTCCTTCCCGGCAGAAGCGTCCGCAATCGGCAGAACACAAAAGGAGAGCAACCAAAGCGTTGCGGCATTTGCAATGAGTAAAACCCCCGTTACGTCCGCTGCGTCTTCCGCGATTGCAGGAGGTGTTGAGGAGGGTACCTATCAGGGTACGCCCCTTTCCGCCGAGGAGCTCCGCGAGCTGGAGCTTTACCCCGGCGGCATGCCCTTCGGCGTCAAGTTTTTCACCGAGGGAGTTACGGTGGTAGGCTTTCATGAGGTGGAAAGTGACGGAGGCAAGGTCAACCCGGCAGCAGAGGCCGGCTTGAAGCAAAAGGATGTGATTTTAAAGGTCAACGGGGAGCCTTTAACGGGGGCGGCACACTTAACGCAGCTGATTGAAAACAGCGGCGGGCAGGCGATGACGTTGAGCTGCCGAAGAGGAAAGAACCTTTTCGAGGTTCAGCTGACTCCGCGCTTTTGTCCCTCGGAGGAACGCTATAAAACCGGAATTTGGGTGCGTGACAGCGGCGCGGGAATCGGAACGGTAACCTTCATCCTTCCCGAAACGGGGGCCTTTGCGGGACTCGGGCACGGAATTTGCGACAGTGATACGGGCGCGCTGGTCCCCATCCGTCGGGGGGCGGTGTCGGACGTCACCATCAAATCGGTGGTAAAGGGTGCGGCAGGCGCGCCGGGAGAGCTGAAGGGCTATTTCAATCCCGGCAAATCCGGAAGCCTGCTTGGAAACTCGTCCTGCGGAGTATGGGGCGTTTTCACAACGCTTCCGGCGGATTGCGAGGAGGAGCCGATGCATGTCGGCACGCGGGATGAAATCAAGGAAGGAGAGGCGTATATTCTTTGTACGCTGGATTCCGGCGAAATCGGCAAATACAAGGTGGAGCTTTCCAATATCAATCGGGAGGCAACCGGCTCCAAATGCTTTTCCGTGAAGGTAACGGACCCGACTCTGTTGGAGAAAACAGGCGGCATTGTACAGGGAATGAGCGGCTCTCCGATTATTCAAAACGGAAAAATCGTCGGTGCGGTGACGCATGTCCTCATCAACGATCCGTCTGCGGGGTACGGCATTTTTCTGGAAAACATGCTGGTCAACATGCCGATGCCGGTGCGGTAAACGTCGCCGCAAAAGCAAAAAGCAAGAGCGCTCCGCGAAGCTTGGCGGAGTTGCTCTTGCTTTTTTCGAATGCACCGTATCGACGCTTAAAACCACCCGCCCAGCGGGGTAACATCCAAAACCGTTCCGACGGTGATGCCGGTAACCAGGAGAATGCCGAGAATCAGGAATGAATTCTTAACGGGGCGGTTGTTGCGAAACAGCAGGGCGACGGCGACACCGGAATTTACCAACAGTCCGGACAGCATGGCGCCCACGGGAATGACGCCCTCCAAATACAATTCGGTAAGCACCACCGAGGAGGCACAGTTCGGAATGACGCCTACCAATGCGGCAAGAATGTTTCCCGTCAGCGGACGGTTGAAAATCAGCTCTGCCAGCTTGTCCTCTCCCACGCCGTGGATGACAAGATTAAGCAAAAAGGTGACGCCCAGCAAAAACAGCGTCACGTGGACGGTGTGTCGCAGTGCGGACAGGGCAAAATGCTGTTCGCAGTGACAGTGCTCTCTTTCGCACAGCTCCTCAATGCAGGGCTCTCTTTTTTCCGAGGGGTGCTTTTTCAAAAAGAGCTTGACAATCAGGTCTGCCGCAAAGCCCACCAGCATTCCCACCGCCAGCTTGACCCCCAGAATTTTGCAAATCAAGGTCGGTGTGGCTCCGCCCGCAAGCAGAATCGGAAGCATTTCGTCCGAGGAGGAAAGGTAAACGGCCAACAAGGTGCCGACGGTGACAATTCGTCCCGCATAGCAGCCGGTCACCGCCGCCGAGAATCCGCACTGAGGCAACAGTCCCAATGCCGAACCGAACAATGGGCCGAATTTGCCGGAGCGTTGCAGCCATTTTTGCGGAGCGCCCCCTGCTTTATGCTCCAAAAATTCCATCAGCAGGTAGGTAAGGTAGAGGAACGGAACCAGCTTTGCGGTGTCGGTGAGGGTGTGATGTAAAATTTCGAGAATATTCATGTGGTTTCCTTTCTTTGCTTGCGGCACTGTTCGCACAAGCCGTATAAAACGGAACGTCCGCAAAGCACCTCAAAGCCGTGCTTTTGCAGCAGGTGCACGGAAAGCTGCTCGGCTTCCCTGCAATTCAAATGGGTGATGCTTCCGCAACCGATGCACTGTTGGTGAAAGTGGTGATTGCAGTCGCAGCCGTTCCCTACATACTGGTACACGCTGCATCGCTTTTCTTCGTTTTGAAAACGGCGAACCGACTCGTCTCGGCAAAGCGCGGTAAGATGGCGGTAGACGCTGCTTTTTCCCGTGCTTTCATCGCCGTGAACCTGTCGGCAAAGCTCTTCCACGGTAAACTGACGGTCGGGATGCTCTCTGAAAAAGGCAATCAGAGCGGAACGTCCCGCAGTATTGTAATTTCTTTTCATTCTGATTTCTTCCTCACAATTTGAGAATCGTTCTCAAATTATAACACAAAAACAGGGTGCTGTCAACAGAAAACGGATATTTTTTTGTTTTTTCGATTGCTGTTGCAATCGGTTGCAAGATATGTTACAATATTCCACAGTAAAAGTACCGCAACGGAAAGGAAGGTGCCCGAAAACTGAATTATCTGCAAAAATTACACTGCCACTACAAACCGAAAAAGGGCTGGGTCAATGACCCCAACGGCTTGGTTTATTTTAACGGATATTATCATGTGTTTTACCAACACGCGCCCGACTACGAGGTTCCGTGGAAACAACCGATGCACTGGGGACATGCCAGAACCGAAAACTTTTTGGATTGGGAGGAGCTCCCCGTTGCGCTGTACCCGGACCGAGACTACGACGCCGACGGCTGCTGGTCGGGGACGGCCATTGTCAAGGGGCAGGTTCTTTACCTTTTTTACGCATCGGTGTGCGGCGAAAAGCAAACCGCCAGCGTTGCGTATTCCGAGGACGGAATTCATTTTCAAAAATATGAAAACAATCCTGTCATCGCTTCTTATCCGAGCGACGGCGGTCCGGATTTTCGGGACCCCGCCGTGTGTTGCGTCGACGGACAGTATTATTGCGTCATGGCCTCCGGGAACCGGGAGCATCAAGCGGGGCGGCTGCTGTTGTACAAAAGCGAGGACCTTTTTCGGTGGGATTACGTCGGAATTATGGCCGAATGGGAAAACTGCAAATATACGGAATGTCCTTCCTTTATGCAAGCCGAAAACGGACTGTATTTGCTTTCGGCATCCGTTAAGCTGTTGGACCGAAAGCATTATTTTTCCGTGATGTACGGAACCTTTCGGGATGCCGTTTTCCGCGCGCTCCACGCATCAGAAGTCGACCGCGGACCGGACCAATACGCAGGGCAAATCTTCCGCGACGGTCGCGGCAGAAATATTTTGATTTCGTGGATTCCGGGCTGGAGGTACAGCGGTTACGCCGAAAAGGACGTTGGATGCATGTCCGTTCCGCGCGAGTTCAAGCTGAAGGACGGAGAAATCGTCGCCGAGCCCATTGAAGAGCTCCGACATCTTTTGAAGGACGAAGATGAATGCTTGGAGCGAACGCCGACCGGATTTGTTGTCAAACGCACCAACCGCGAGCCTCTGATTTATGAAGGAAACATTCAAGATTTGAAAATTATCCGAGACGGATACATCGCCGAAATTTTTGTCAACGGCGGAAAAGAAATTTATTCTGTGCTGCTGTAAAAAGCTTCGCCACCTATGCCGCAGCAACGGTGGATGAGGAGTTATAAACGCTTTTTCGCACATCGGTTCGAAAGGTAAATTTTAAAATTTTGTGTAGGGGCGACCATTGGTCGCCGGCCGATTATATGTTTATCATTACCGCGAAAACAATCCCTCCGAGCCGTCTTACGACGGCCCACCTCCCTTTACACAAGGGAGGCGAATGTACTCCACGCTTTGGCAAAACAACGATTGTTTTGTCTTAATTTTTTACAAGAATGTGATTGTTTTAGATGAAGTTTCGACTTGGGAGGCGAAGGTACCCCACGCTTTTGGCAAAACAAGGGGTGCTTTTTAAATTTTTTTGCAAAAATTGAATTGTTTTAGATGAAGTTTTGACTTTAGCCGCCTCCCTTGTGTAAAGGGAGGTGCCGAGGAACGAGGCGGAGGGATTGTTTTCACAGAGATGTCAGACACGTGAATCAAACTGTGAAGTAAACTTTCAAACGAACAGCCGGAAGGAGACCCCGATGCTGCGCATCGCCCTGCGGGTTCGACTGCGGGCTCGGCCCTTGACTCAGGGAGCCCCAAAAACGCAGTCCGCCCGTGTCATTCTGAGCTAGTCGAAATTCGAGCGTCAGCGAGAATCGAACGGTGCGGAGCGCCGTTCGAAATCTCGGGCGGGAAAGTACGCGGTGCATGGTGGGCAATCGACGGATGTTTTTACAATCCCTCCGTCAAAAATCAAAGATTTTTGCCACCTCTCTTTACACAAGGGAGGCGAATTTGCTCCGTATTTTTAGCAAAACAACGATTGTTTTGTCTTAATTTTTTACAAGAATGTGATTGTTTTAGATGAAGTTTCGACTTGGGAGGCGAAGGTACCCCACGCTTTTGGCAAAACAAGGGGTGCTTTTTAAATTTTTTTGCAAAAATTGAATTGTTTTAGATGAAGTTTTGACTTTAGCCGCCTCCCTTGTGTAAAGGGAGGTGCCGAGGAACGAGGCGGAGGGATTGTTCTCACAGAGATGTCAAACATATGAATCAAACTGTGAAGTAAACTTTCAAACGAACAGTCGGCAGTAGACCCCGATGCTACGCATCGCCCTGCGGGTTCGACTCCGGGCTGCGCCCTTGGCTCAGGGTGACACGGAGAGATTTGCAGTTGACGGATGTTTTACAATCCCTCCGTCACTTGTCGCTTGCGACATTTGACACCATCCCGCGACACAAGGGAGGTAGGCCGCCGTAAGGCAGTTCGGAGGGATTGTAACCACACTTTTTCAAAGCGCACAATATCCCTTTCATATTGTACACAATCAGCCTTCTCCCGCGGGAGAAGGCTGATTTACGGTTTGAAGATGAATTTTTACATGATGTTCGCCGTGCAAATTTTGGACCAAAGAGAGACATACTTGCTTTGCGGCAGAACCGGCTGCTCCAGCTGGTCGATGCGGTCGATGGAGCCGTCCAAATACTCGTGAATGATACGCGCCGTCGAACGCAGGCGCTCCTTGAGTCCGCCGATGCGGATTTCCACCACATCTATGCCATAGCTGTTGTTGTCTTTCAGCCATCCGCGACGAAATGCCTCCAAATACTCCTCGACGGCCGTCAAGGCGGCGGGAATGCGTACATCCGCAACGGCCGCAAGCTGCGCACGGTCCCCGGCAAGATAAGCCTTTCTCAAATCCACGGAGAGCGTCGCCTTGTGCTCCAACAGTCTGCAAAGCGCCTTGGAAATGTCAAACAGGTAGGAGAACGCATTGGGCTGTACCCGCTCCAAATCCCGTTGCATGCGTACAAACTCCTCCGATTGAACCTCCGGAATGTACGCATCCGCCCAACCGCCCAAGGGGTCGTTGTAGGTCATGGTTTTGGCCATATAGTAGGGATGGCGGAATTCATCCATGCCCGTCACATTGTTGGGGGCGTCCAACAACAGAAAGTCCTCAAACGGAATTTGATAGGTTTCCTCAAACCGTTTTGCAACCCAGGCACGGTCCTCACCGTGCGCATAGGCGTACTCCGCATATTGCTGAAGAACGGGCATCACGGAAAAATGAGAAGAATCCGAGCCGTTGTCCCCCCAGCAGGTGGCAATCACCATGGGTAGCTTCTCCTCGCGGGCAACGCGCAGGTGCAAATCATTGACATACAGAGAGAAACGGTTGAAGGGTGCATTGCTTCCCCACTTCCACGCACCGCCCGCAAACACGAAGGGCTTGCCGAACTGACGGTGGCAGCGGAACATGTGACGGAACCGGTTTTCCTGCTTGGGCGTTGTGTAGTAGTCCCAATAAACCAATGTGACCTCCTGCGGCACCTTGGCAATCACCTCGGCGGGAATATCCCCTTCCTCCACATAGTAAGCGCCGAAGGCGATGCTGAAGAACATATCGCTCCACATCATGGGCTTGAAATCATATTTTTTGCAAAGCTCCACCACACGGTGCAAATGCTCCAACAAAATTTCGTGACGGGGACGGTAGCCGTTGCGTGCCAGATACTGCCCGGCACCCAGCAGCATTGCCTCGTCCATGCCGATGTGGATGCGGTGACAGTTCGGGAAGCATTCCCGTTGCGTTTTGAGCATGCAGTCAATCAACTCGTAAGTGTGCTCGTCTCCGACCAAAAGGATATTGCCATTGTCGGTGACGGGAGCGAACTCCTGCCAACGCAGGGAGCCTTCCAAGTGCGCCAGCACTTGGATGCAGGGAATGACCTCGATGCCGAATGCGGCGGCGTATTCGGCGATTTCACGCAGCTCCTCCTTGGAAAATCCGCCGCGCAGATAACCGAAATAGGGGTATTCCGGCATTTGATAGGTATCCTCGGTGTAAAGCATCAAGGAAGTGAAGCCCATCATGGCCATGTATCGCAGCATCCGCTTGGCGGAAGCAACATTCATCACGGCATTTCGGGAGCAGTCCACCATGTTGCAAAGCGATTCGTGCGCGGGCACCTCGCAATAGGGCTTGTCCTGTCCGTAGGAAAGCATGGTCAGGCCGCGGCAAAATTCGGGCAGCCTGTGATAGGAAAGATGCACCTCTCCCGCCCGTTGCTCCACAATCAAGCCGGTTTCGTTTTTGTCAACCGTAACGGGGATGCCTTGGGCACCGACGGTGTAAGGCAGGATGGGAGAAAGCTCCTCGACAATATACTCCAATTCGGGAGAAAGGTCGGTAAAGCGGTAGGTCATATCGGTTGTCCTTTCTGAAAAACGTTAAAAATTCGGGAAGGCTTACACGCGGAACATCATGTCGCCGTAGGTGGGAACGGGCCAATATTTGCTTGCCGTGAGGGTTTCCATTTCGTCCACCGCCGCCCTCAGCTGCTCCATCACGGGCAGGACCCGCTCACAGTAGGCAACGGCACGCTCCTTGACATCGGCAACGGAGGCCGCCTGCGTCTCCTCCTTTTTGAGTTTTTCCACGGCACGGTATGCCTTGTAGCTCAGGTCGGAAAGCCGACGCAACAGTTCCTTTTCGGTTTCGCAGGAAATGGTTTCGCACACCGCTTTTTTCTTGGTGGCGGCCTCGGCCAACTGTGCCATATATTGCTCCACGGCGGGAATGTAATCACGCGAGGCCATAACAATCATGGTCAGCGCCTCGATGTTGACGATTTTTGCGTAATTTTCAAAATAAATTTCTTCCCGAGAGCGCAGCTCCACCTCATTCATAACGCCCAGCTCCGAGAACAGACGCACGTTCTTTTCCGCCATCAGCGTGTTGTACGCATCAATGGAGGTGCGCAAATTCAACAGCCCGCGGCGCTCCGCCTCACGCTCCCACTCTTCGGAATATCCGTTTCCGTCAAACAGAATGCGACGGTGCCGCGAGAAGGTCTCCTTGATGAGCGCGGCAACCGCGGTCTCAAAATCGTCGGCAGCCTCTAAAATGTCGGCAAACTGACGGAAGGACTCGGCAACAGCGGTGTTGAGCACCGTATTGGGCAGTGCGATATTTTGCGAGGAGCCGGGCATACGAAACTCGAATTTGTTTCCCGTAAAGGCAAAGGGCGAGGTACGGTTGCGGTCGGTGGTGTCCTTGCGGAAGGTGGGAATGGTGGGAATGCCCAAATCCATCATCGGCGCCTTTGCCGCTTTATAGGCGGTGCCGTCTACAATGGAATCGATGAGCGTCTCCAGCTCCTCACCCACAAAAACGGACACGATGGCGGGCGGAGCCTCGTTGGAGCCCAAACGGTGGTCGTTCCCCGCGTAGGCAATGGAAAGGCGCATCAGGTCCTGATATTCGTCCACCGCCTTGATGATGGCGGCGAGGAACAGCAAGAACTGCAAATTTTCTTCCGGAGTTTTGCCGGCATCCAGCAGATTTTTCCCGTTGGCAATTAAGGACCAGTTGTTGTGCTTGCCGCTTCCGTTGACGCCTGCGTAGGGCTTTTCGTGCAACAGACAAACCAACCCGTGCTTTTCGGCAATTTTTTTCATGTATTCCATGGTCAACAGGTTTTGGTCCACCGCAATGTTGGCAGTGGCATAAATGGGGGCCAGCTCATGCTGAGCGGGAGCCGCCTCATTGTGCTTGGTTTTGGCATTGATGCCCATGGTCCACAGTGCCTCGTCCAAATCCGACATAAAAGCGGCAATGCGCGTTTTGAGCGGACCGAAGTAGTGGTCCTCCAGCTCCTGCCCCTTGGGTGCGGGCGCACCGAACAGGGTTCTGCCCGCATAAACAAGGTCCTTGCGGCGGTCGTACATGGCTTTGTCGATGATAAAATATTCCTGCTCGGCACCCACGGTGACGTCTACCCGACGGCAGGTCGTGTCCCCGAATAGGCGCAAGATGCGCAGTGCCTGTACATTGAGCGCGTCCATGGAGCGAAGCAACGGGGTTTTGGCATCCAGAGCCTCGCCCGTATAGGAGCAAAAGGCCGTCGGGATGTACAGGGTCCCGTCCTTGACAAAGGCATAGGACGCGGGGTCCCACGCAGTGTAGCCACGCGCCTCAAAGGTTGCGCGAAGCCCGCCCGACGGAAAAGAGGACGCGTCCGATTCTCCGTGAATCAGCTCCTTACCCGAAAACTCCATCACCACCTTGGAGACGCCGATGGGAGCGATGAAAGCGTCGTGCTTTTCGGCGGTGACGCCCGTCAGCGGCTGAAACCAGTGGGTGTAATGCGTCGCGCCCTTCTCCACGGCCCAATCCTTCATTGCGTTTGCAACCACATCCGCAATGCCCGGGTCAATGGTTTTGCCGGTGGCAATGGTTTTGGTCAGGGACTTGTACACTTCCTTGGGCAATCGCTGACGCATGACCTCGTCGTTGAATACCATTGCACCGAAAATATCGGAAATATTTTTTGCCATATGAAAAAGGGCTCCTTTCCGTCTTGTTGATGTTCCCGAAAACAGCAACGGGAAACACACTTTTTGGAATTAAAGACAAAAAGCCGCAGAGATGTCCCTCTGCGGCTTTAACCGCGGTCAAAACCGCACTTTGGCCTGCCCGACAGGATTCGAACCTGCGGCCTACAGAGTCGGAGTCTGTCGCTCTATCCAGCTGGGCTACGGGCAGTTATTGTTTTTATGAAATAGATTATAACATACTTTCACTGTGATTGCAAGCGTTTTTTGTCAAATTCCGTCGCGATGTCCGTTTTTTCGGCTTCCTTTTTCCGATTTTTTCACATGCTCCTCCTCGCCCGAGATTTTTTCTTCGCAGTTCGACTCATGTGTCTGTTATCTTCGAGAAAAACAATCCCTCACCGCCTTACGGCACCACGCGGACGCGCCGTCCCCTCTGTTTGCGACAATCCCTCAGGCTCGCATTCGCTCGCCAGCTCCCTTTACACAAGGGAGCCCTTTAAAATTTTCACTTCACCTAAAACAATTCAATTTTTGTAAAAAATTAAGAAAAACATCCCTTGTTTTGCCAAAAGTATGGGACAAATTCGCCTCCCTTGTGTAAAGGGAGGTGGGCCGTCGGCAGACGGCTCGGAGGGATTGTAAAACATCCGTCAACTGCAAATCTCTCCGTGTCACCCTGAGCGGAGGACGCAGTCCGCAGTCGAACCCGCAGGGCGATGCAAAGCATCGGGGTCTGCTGCCGGCTGTTCGTTTGAAAGTTTACTTCACAGTTTGATTCACATGTCTGACATCTCTGTGAAAACGATCCCTCCGCCTCGCTTTACACAAGGGAGGCTTTCTAAAGTTGAAACTTTTACCAAAAACCATAAACTTTTTTGCAAAGAATCAAGAAAAATGACCAGTGTTTTTCCAAAAGTGTGGAATGCATTTGCCTCCCTTGTGTAATGGGTGACTCCCCGCGGTGCGGGGAGATGTCTGCGAAGCAGACAGAGGTGACGGCGCGTCCGCGTGCCGCCGCAAGGTGCATTTTCTTGTAGAAAACTTTGATTTACAATCCCTCCGTCACGCTACCGCGTGACACCTCCCTTTACACAAGGGAGGCCTTCTAAAGTCGGAACCTCACCTAAAACAATTCAATATTTGCAAAAAATTAAGAAAAACATCCCTTGTTTTGCCAAAAGTATGGGACAAATTCGCCTCCCTTGTGTAAAGGGAGGTGCCGAGGAACGAGGCGGAGGGATTGTAAAACTTCCGTCAACCGCCCGGCCGTACACTGCGTACTTTCCCGCTCGAATTTCAACTGCGCTCAGAATGACACGGGCGGGACTGCGTTTTTTGTGTCACCCTGAGCGGAGGGCGCAGCCCGCAGTCGGAAGTCTACTTCCGGCTTTTCGCAAATCGCAGCAATCCCCTTTCGCTTTTACACATCCAAATCGCAAACGTGCTCAAAGGTTTCCCTTCTCACCGCAACAAAATGAGTGTCCTCCTTGAGCATCACCACGGCGGCTCGCGGAATGCGATTGTAATTGGACGCCATGGAATAATTGTAGGCTCCCGTGGTCAAAACGGCCAATGTTTCTCCGCGCTTGATGTTCTCGGGCAGCGATACGTTCTCCTGAAGAATGTCACCGCTTTCACAGCATCTGCCCACCACCGAACAGGTGAACAGGCGCTCCCGCTCCTCCCGATTGCAAAGCTCCACCGTATAGGGCGCACCGTACAGCGCGAATCTCGGATTGTCGGTCATGCCGCCGTCCACCGAAACATAATTTTTGTAGCCCGGAATCCGCTTGACCGTGCCCACGGTATAAAGCGTCATTCCCGCATCGGCAACAATGCTGCGCCCCGGCTCCAAGCAAACCGCAGGCAACTTGATTCCCAAGGAAGCACAGCGCGACCGCATAAAATCCGCCACCTGACGGATGTTTGCCGCAATGTCCAAAACCGGTTGCTCCTCCAAATACCGCACCCCGTAGCCGCCGCCCAAATCCAGCATGGGTGCCTCGAAACCGGTTTTTTGTTTGATTTCGGCAATGAAGCGCAGCATGGTTTCCGCAGCGCGCAGATAAACCTCGGAATCAAACACCTGGGAGCCGACGTGACAGTGGAAGCCACACAGCTCGACATGAGGCAAGGAAAGTGCCAGGCGGGTAATCTCCTCCGCCTGCCCCGTTTCGATGGCGGAGCCGAACTTCGAATCCACCTTTCCCGTAGCCACCGCCGCATAGGTGTGGGGGTCGATTCCCGGTGTCAAGCGCAACAACACCCTTTGGCGCCGTGCACGGCTGTGCGCCTCGCGTTCGATGGCATAGAGCTCCTCGGCGTTGTCTGCCACAAAGTACCCGACGCCGCGGCTCATGGCAAACGCAATGTCCGCATCGGTTTTGTTGTTGCCGTGAAAATACGCCTGCTCCATGGGAAAGCCCGCCTCGGCGGCAGTGTGAATTTCTCCGGAGGACACCACGTCGATGCCCATTCCCTCATCCTTCATGATGCGATAAATTTGTTTAAAGGATGCCGCCTTGCCCGCGTAAAGTGCCCTTGCGCCGTCGCCGAAGGCCTCCCTCAGCGCAGCGATATACACGCGACAGTTGCGGCGAATGCGGTCCTCGTCCATCAAATAAAGCGGCGTACCGTATTCCTCGGCAAGCGACACCGTATCCTGCCCGGCAAAGGTCAAATGCCCCTGTTTGTTTCTTCCGATATTTTCACAAATCATAGCTTCTCCGTTCGCCGTGTCAAACAACGGACTCAATCATATCCCGCATGCCGTAAAGTCCGCAGGGACGGTGGATTAAAAATTCGGCGGCGACAACGGCCCCCTCCGCAAACAGGGCACGGCTGTGCGCCTCATGCTTCAGCGTAACGGTTTGGCTGTCGGTTCCGATAATCACCTCATGCTCCCCGACAATGTTGCCCATCCGAATGGAGTGAATGCCGATTTCATCCTCGCTTCGTTTGGCTTGTCCGCTCCTGCCGAACACAAAGAAGGCCTTTTTGCGCACCTCTTTGATGGCGTTGGCAAGCAACAATGCCGTTCCGCTGGGCGCGTCCAGCTTGCGGTTGTGATGCTTTTCGACAATTTCGATATTGGCGTCGGGCATCGCCTTGGCAGCCGTTTTCGCAAGCTCCGCCAAAAGCGCCACGCCGAGAGACATATTGGCCGAATGGAACACGGGAATGGTTTCGCTTGCCCGACGAATGAGGTCCAGCTCCTCGTCGGTATGTCCCGTGGTGGCAATGAGCACCGGAAGATTGCGTGCAACCGCCGCTTCCAGCAGCGCTCCGGTTGCCGCATGGTTGGAAAAATCAATGATGCAGTCGGCATCCTCGCAAAGCTGCTCCCAGGAAGAATGACAGGGGAACGGCAGTCCCTGCGGCGGGCGAATGTCCACTCCCGCCACGGCAGTGACGCCGTGATAGTTGTTTTGAGAAAGAGAAACCAGCTCCGCGCCCATGCGGCCGCCGACTCCTCCGATGATGATGTTCATAGAAAAAAGCTCCTTTCGGGAGAGAATCCCTGAAACGTTCGTGTCAACGGGCGCACCGTGCCGTTAAAAACGGATACCCGCCTGCCGCATGCACTGCAAAAGCACCTTTTCGTTTTGCTCCTCCATGGGAGTCAAGGGGAGACGCAGCTCGTTTGCGCAATATCCCATGGCCGCCATCGCCGCCTTGACGGGGATGGGGTTGACCTCGCAAAACAGCGCGTGCACCAAAGACAACAGCCTCAGCTGAGCATCCAAGCTCTCCTGTACTCTGCCCTCCAAATAATCGCGGCAAAGCTTGGAGGTTTCCGCAGGCAACAGGTTGGACAGCACCGAAACGACGCCCTTTCCGCCCAAGGAGAGGATGGGCACAATTTGGTCGTCATTGCCCGAATAAATGTCCAGCTTTCCCTGCGTCAGCGCCGCAAGCTCCGCAACCTGCGAAATGTTTCCGCAAGCCTCCTTCATGGCGACAATGTTGGGGTGCTCTGCCAAAATCGCAGCCGTTTTCGGAAGAATGTTGCAGCCGGTACGGGAAGGGACGTTGTACAAAATAATCGGCTTGGTGCTGGCGTCGGCAATGGCGGTAAAGGATTGTACCAAGCCGTTTTGCGTTGCCTTGTTGTAGTAAGGCGTCACCACCAAAATGCCGTCGGCGCCCACCTCGCAAGCGTATTTGGTCATTTCCACGGCGTATGCCGTGTCGTTGGAGCCCGTTCCCGCAATGACGGGAACTCTGCCCGCAACCTTCTCCACCGCAAAGCGAATCACCTCCCGATGCTCGCCGTCATCCAAGGTAGAACATTCGCCCGTGGTTCCGCAAATCACCAAAGCGTCAATTCCCTGCCGAATTTGAAACTCCAGCAGCCGCTCCAGCTGATCGTATCGCACACCGTTTTGATCCAACGGCGTAATCAAGGCGGTAGCAGCTCCCGTAAAAATCGTTTTCTTCATCATGCTTCTCCTCTGTATATTTGTATTGTGGACAATCGGTTGTCGCCGCAAGCCGAATCGGGCTGCCGTCGGACCGCGGACGACCTTCAAAACTCAAAAAAGCAGCCCGTGCGCACCGCGCAGGGACTGCTTTACAAAAATCGAACACTGTCGAAAGCCCGCGTTCCCGCCCAAAGGGACCGTGCAGGCAAAGTAAAGATAGCTCTCCGCGCAATGCGACAGCAGGGCAGATGTTGTCTGCCGTGCCAGAAGCACCGCACGCCACGGTGTTCTTCGGCACCCGTCCCTTTCCCTCTCGCAACGCCACGCGTAAGGCTTTTGCGCGAAAGCTACTGTTGACAAGGTGCGCCTCTATCATCGTTGGGCTTATTGTATCACAGTTTTCGCGCTTTGTCAATAGAACCTCAAAAAAAGGTTCTTTTTTCGCCGAATTTCCCGTACCGACGCACCAATTCAGTCATCCGCATACTCTCGGCGAAAACGTCTCCACAGCGGGAAAGCAACGGCGCAAAAGGCAAAGCCGCAAAGGGCAATGAGCGCCCAGCTCAATACCGTCACATTCCATCCGAACACCTCCGCCAGTCGAGCAAACCCGTAGGTGGAGATGCTTGCGCCCACATAGGTGCAAGCGTTGAGAATTCCGGAGAAGGAGGAAACCTTCCCGCTCTTCGCAAAGCGCTTCGGAACAACGGAAATCAACATCAAATTGACGCCGTGCATGCAGGCAACCAACACCCCCATCAACAGCATGGAAGGAACCACACCGGCCGAGAACAAATTCAACACGTACAGAACGGCGGCGCAAACAAACGAAAAAGCAAAAATCACCGCCGCGCAAAGCACCTCGTTTTGAAACACCTTGCGATGGAGCAGGTCAAAGACGTAGAAGCTGACCATGCCGAGCACCGCCAGAATCACCGTGGAAAAAATCGCCTGCTCCTCGCCCAGCCCAAAGCTCTCCAGCAAATAGGATGGCATCCAATTGGTAACTCCGTCTCGAAGCATCCCCATCGCAATAATACCAAGCATCACCAAAAGCAACGGAAGCCAAACCGTTGTGGGAAGTGCCTTTTTGGAGGCGGTTCCAACGTCTGCCGCAGGCACCGTCGCGCCCGTATGCGCTCCAAGTGCACTTCCCTGCCGCAGCAAACGAGGCTCCAACAACACCCAAAGCAGCAGAATCGCACCGCCCACGGCGGCGCAAAGCAACAGAATGCCCCGCCAATCCATGAAGGAAAGCAACAAGGGTGAAAACGCGTACAGGCAAATGGTTGCCACAGAGGAGCCGCAGGAAATCCGCACCACCGCGTAGCCGTAGGCGGCATCGTCCAAATAAAGGGAAAGCAGTTTAACAATGGGCGGCCACAGCATGGCGTGGGCAAGTCCGTTGACGGCCCAAACCACGGTCATCGGCACCACGCTCTTGCAAAAAACAATGCTCACGTTACAAAGCAATGCAACGAAAAGACCGACCGTCAGCATCCGTTGCGGCTTGATGCGGTCTCCGAGAAAACCGCAAAGGACTTGTCCGACCCCGTAGGAAACGGTCAATCCCGTCACCACCGCCGCAAGGGTGGATTTTTCCATGCCCGTTTGCGCGCCGACGTTGACAATCAGCGCCGCAAAATTGACGCGCATGATGTAGCTTGCAAAGTAAACAGCGGAAAGCAAATAGGCCAACCGCCGCACAAACGGAGAGAACCCCCGATTCTTCTTCATCTCGGTACTCCTTCCGAAAAGTTCAAAATCAAAACAGGACCATTATAGCACCACATCCGAAAAAAATCAATAGAGAACCGCCCTTATTTCAAACGGAGCGGGAAGTTTTTTCAAAAAAGGATTGACAAAACCGCTTGCAAATGATATAATGTGTAAGTCGATTGAAAAAAATTCAACCGAGGTGTGGCTCAGCTTGGTAGAGCGCTACGTTCGGGACGTAGAGGCCGCAGGTTCGAATCCTGTCACCT
>CAZWXE010000038.1:0-16101 GCA_964638045.1 uncultured Ruminococcus sp.
GAGGTGACTGAGGGATTGTTTGGGAGAGCCATCGTGTGACAATCCCTCCGACACAGCCATAGGCCGTGCCACCTCCCTTTACACAAGGGAGGCTGTCATAATCCCTTGCATTGGTGGCTATGGGGTGAATTTACCAGTGTCGAAAGTTTGAGAGGGTCTTCAGCTTTCACAGTAAGATGCCTTTATCGGGCTGTGCAGGTGCCTCCGGTTTTGTCGGTGGTCCTGACTATAAAGGATTTTATGCCTCTTGGATGTCGATCACCACATATTCCGAGCGGCAGCCGGTTTTGAAGCGGAGTGCCCAGCCCGCGATGCCGGAGGTGACGATAAAGGTGGTGTCGCCCCGTTTTTCGAGGCCGTAGGTGGCATCGTTCACGCCGAGCCATTCGCCCACCCGGTTGATCGGGAGAAGCTGGCCGCCATGGGTGTGGCCGGAGAGCACAAGATCGACACCGCTTTCTGCCTGCGCTCCGTAATCGTTCGGTTGGTGGTCGAGGACGATCTGGTATTTTGTCCGGTCGAGTCCTGCGAGAAGGGTCTCCATGTCGGCGCGTTCTTCCGAGCGGTCGCGGCGGCCGATGACATAGAAACGGTTGTCGATCAGAACGCTCTCATCCCGAAGGACGGTGACGCGATTTTTTTCTAGCTCTCCGATCAGGTCGGCGGCGGTAAAGGACCGGTTCGGATCATAGCCTTCGTCATGGTTTCCGAAAGAAAAGTAAACGCCATAGGGGGCAGAGAGCTTTCCCAGTGCCCGGCAGGCAGCGATCATATCCTCTTTCGCCGTGCTTTCATCCACAAAGTCTCCGGTGATGAGGACGAGGTCGGGAGAGAGGGCGTTGATCTCCGCTACGTACTTGCCGAGGCCCTCCCCGTCAAAGCTGGTGCCGATGTGGGCATCGGCGAATTGGACGATGCGGAGGTTTTCCAGCTCCTTGTCGGTGACGAGGGAGTAGGAGGTGGCTGTTACATGTTCCGAAAGGAAAAATCCTATCGCCAGATAGATTGCGGTGAGGGACAGGGCGAAAAGACCGGTGAAGCTTTGCCGGAAGTCTTTCTTTCGCAGCTTTGCGAGAAGAAAGAAAAACAGATCGAAGAGCAGCCAGAAGAGCGTCAGGTGAATCAGCATAACGATGGCGTTCATAAAGCCGAGGAACAGCCAGACCGCGCCGAAAAGAAGAAGCAAAGAAAGAAGTCCTAATCCCAATGAAAGCAACCGTTGGTTGCGTTTGTTCTGCCCGGCTATTTTGGACGCAATCCGGCTGATGACAGGGAAGCGGCCGATCCGGCAGGCGAGATATATGGAGGCGGCAAGGGCTGCCGCTGCGAGAAAAAGCATCAGGATAATCCACATGGCGACACCTATATAAGAGGAGAGTGAAAAGGGAAGAGTGAAGAAGTACTGGGTCTGAAGCAGCACTTTTCAAGGCAGTGCTGCTTCAGACCCAGCATCCGGCGATTATTTTTTGATGATCGATTTGTTCCACATGGAGGGAGCCTCATAGCCAAGAAGGTTGACGGTGGTGGCTGCCAGGTTGGCAAGGCCGTAGTCGTCATCCTTCACCACCTTGTAGCTGTCGGAATAGAAATTGTCGTAGAAGATGCAGGGAACCGGATTCAGCGTATGGCTGGTTTTGGCCTTGTAGGAGCCGTCTGCCCCTACCTTCGGATTGCCCTTCTTATCGGTCTCATACATCTCGTCCGAGTTGCCGTGGTCGGCGGTGATGATGGCCACGCCCTTCATCTCGTCGATGACCGGGAGCAGGCGGGCCAGCTGCAGGTCGAGCGCCTCCAGCGAGACCACGGTGGCGAGAAAATTGCCGGTGTGTCCCACCATGTCGCCGTTGGGAAAGTTGGCGCGAATATACTTATACTTGCCGCTGCGGATCAGCTCGATGAGCTTGTCGGTGATTTCGGCGCACTTCATCCAGGGGCGTTGCTCAAATGGAACCACATCGGAGGGGATTTCAATGTAGGTTTCCAGCTCTTCGTTGAATTTGCCGGATTTGTTTCCGTTCCAGAAATAGGTGACGTGTCCGTACTTTTGGGTTTCGGAAATGGCAAGCACGGGGATGCCGGTATCTGCCATATACTCACTCATGGTGTTGGTGATTTCGGGAGGAGATACCAAATATTTGGAAGGAATGTGCAAATCTCCGTCGTATTCCAGCATTCCCGCATACAGAACCTTGGGAACACGAACGCGGTCGAATTTGTCGAACACACCCTCCTCGCCCTCAAATGCACGGGAAATTTCAATGGAACGGTCTCCGCGGAAGTTGTAGAAAATCACACTGTCGCCGTCCTCAACGGTGCCGACAGGCTTTCCGTTTTCGGCAATGACAAATGCGGGAAGGTCTTGGTCGATGACGTTCAGCTCCTTGCGATAGGTAACAACCGCCTCCTCGGCGCTTGCAAAGGTGCGACCCTGTCCCAAAACGTGGGTTTTCCAGCCTTCCTCCACCATCGCCCAGTTGGCTTCGTAACGGTCCATGGTAATGGTCATGCGTCCGCCGCCGGATGCGATTTTTACATCGCAGGTGTCATCACGCAACGTTGCGAGAAACTCCTCAAAGGGGCGAATATATTCCAGTGCGGAGGTTTCACCCACATCGCGTCCGTCCAAAAGAATATGAATGCGAATGCGGGAAATGCCTTCCTTCTTTGCCTGTACCAGCATTGCCTTCAGATGGTCGATGTGTGAGTGTACGTTTCCGTCGGAAAACAGGCCGAGAAAGTGCAGGGTAGAGCGGTTGCTCTTGACATTTTCAAGCAGCTTTGTCCATGTTTCCGAGCGGAACATTTTTCCGCTTTCGATGGAATTGGAAACCAGCTTTGCACCCTGCGCAAACACCTGGCCCGCACCAAGCGCATTGTGTCCGACCTCGCTGTTACCCATATCGTCGTCGGAGGGAAGTCCGACGGCGGTTCCGTGTGCTTTCAGGGTAACCATCGGATAATTTTCCATCAGGGTATCCAGATTCGGTGTATATGCGCACTTCACGGCATTGGAGGCGGTGTCGGGAGCCAAGCCGACGCCATCCATGACGATGGTTAAAACGGGGCCCTTGACGCCTTCAAAGGAAGCGAGCTTTTTGAGTTTCTTGTTCATGAAAATATCCTCCGCGTGTTTGATTTTCTCTTTTTCGCCGTTTTTTTCGCCGTTGACGGCGAGAGTCGAAAAAGGACATATTTATACAAATAATATTATACCCAAAAGTTTTTGAAATGCAATAGGATTTGCGCATTTTTCTTGATTTTTCCGAAAAAATCGTCTTTCTCATCCGAGTGTTGATTTTTTTGCGCTTGTATGTTACAATGTGAAACAGCGATATACAGAAAGGAAGCATTCATGAACAACAATATTTTTTTCTCTCCGGAAGAGCGGAAGAGCTTTACAAGAGCGTATCTCGGACGTCTTGTACGCATCGAAATCGACCGTCCCGTCGGCTACATCCATCAAAAGTCGGAAAAACGGTTGGTGTATCCGATCAATTACGGGTACATTCCGAATGTGCTCGGCGGCGACGGAGAAGAGCTGGACGTCTACCTTTTGGGTGTGCGGGAGGCCGTAACGGAATATACGGTTCGGATTATCGGCATTGTATGGAGAGAGGACGATGTGGAGGATAAGCTGGTCGGCGCGCCGGACGGTATGCACTTTACGGCAGAGGAAATTTCCAAGCAGGTCGCTTTTCAGGAGCAATACCACGTCTCCCATGTGGAAATTCCGTAAAAAGGCCGAATTTTACCGAAAAGCCTTGAAACGGAGGTGCTTTTGGTGTATAATAACGTGTGAATATGTTTTGAAAGGAAGTAGAATCAATGTCAGAAGAATGCACTCATGATTGTTCCTCTTGCTCCGCCGATTGCGGTTCAAGAAGTAAACCCGAGAGCCTGTTGCTCCCCCCCAATCCGCTCAGTGAGGTGAAGCACGTCATCGGCGTTGTCAGCGGCAAGGGCGGCGTAGGAAAATCTTTGGTTACCTCCATGCTGGCAGTGCTCCTCCAACGTGAGGGATATAAGGTCGGAATTTTGGATGCGGATATTACCGGTCCCTCCATTCCGAAGGCCTTCGGTGTCCATCAACCCGAAATTTACGGCGATGACAACGGCATGCTCCCCCCCAGCACAAAGACGGGAATCGATATGATTTCCGTAAACCTGCTGCTCGGCGAGGATGAAACAAGACCCGTTATTTGGAGAGGCGCCATGATTGCGGGTGCCGTTCAACAATTCTGGAAGGATACCATCTGGAAGGCGGATGTGCTGCTGGTGGACTGTCCTCCCGGCACCGGAGATGTTCCCCTGACGGTATTCCAATCCATTCCCGTAGACGGTGTGGTCATTGTTTCCAGCCCACAGGATTTGGTCTCCATGATTGTTTCCAAGGCGGCGAACATGGCACAAATGATGAATATTCCCGTGTTGGGCTTGGTAGAGAACATGTCCTATTTGAAGTGCCCCGATTGCGGTAAGGAAATCAACGTGTTCGGCGAAAGTCATATTCGGGAGATTGCAGACAGCTTCGGCTATGACCTGCTGGCGCGTATTCCCATTGACTCAAAGCTTTCGGCTCTGGTGGATAAGGGAATGATTGAGCTGATGGAAAACAACTATATGGACGACGCGGTTCAGGCAATCATTCAAAAGCTGCATTTGGAGAAGGACGCGTAACCCAACGCTCCTTGCATCACGCAAGAGTGCATAGACGCTTTGTGCACGAAAAAATTTGCTTTTTTATTGCAAAGAAGGTTGCAATCGTTCGCGGTTCATGATATAATGCAAGCGAAAGAGCAGTGCTCCGCGCGTTGCATTTCAAATGCTTTTTGTAAAGGAGAAAAAAGAGCAAAATGGCAAGATTGATTAAAGTCGGCATCATCGGTTGCGGAGGAATCGCAAACGGAAAGCATATGCCGTCATTGAAAAAGGTTGAGGATTGTGAGATGGTCGCATTTTGCGACATCATTCCCGAGCGTGCCGAAAAGGCCGCAAAGGAATTCGGCACGCCCGATGCAAAGGTATACACCGACTATAAGGAATTGCTGAAGGACCCCGAAATCGAGGTGGTTCATGTGTGCACTCCCAACCGTGCGCACAGCTTTATCACTGTGGATGCGCTGGAGGCAGGCAAGCACGTCATGTGCGAAAAGCCCATGGCAATCAACTCCGCCGAGGCAAAGAAGATGTTGGATGCGGCAAAACGCACCGGCAAAAAGCTGAGCATCGGCTACCAGTCGCGTTTCAGAGATGACTCCCAGTATATGAAGGCCGAGGCCGAGGCAGGTACCTTCGGAGATATTTACTACGCAAAAGCAACCGCGCTGCGCCGTCGCGCAGTTCCCACCTGGGGCGTATTCCTCAATGAGTACGAGCAGGGAGGCGGTCCTCTGATTGACATCGGAACGCACGCACTGGACCTGACGCTGTGGATTATGAACAACTACAAGCCCAAGTACTGCGTCGGCACCACCTATCACAAGCTGAACAAGGACACCGAGCAGGGAAATGCATGGGGCAATTGGGACCCCGACAAATTCACCGTTGAGGATTCCGCATTCGGCTTTGTGGTGATGGAAAACGGCGCAACCATTGTGCTGGAGTCCGCATGGGCCTTGAACACCTTGGATGTTCGTGAAGCGGTGACCTCCGTTTGCGGTACGTTGGCAGGCGCCGATATGAACAACGGTTTGCGTATCAACGGCATTCGTCACGGCAGACAGTATGTTTTGGAGCCCAGCTTCAAGGCAGGCGGCGTTGCATTCAACGACGGCAAAAAAGGCGACTCCATGGCAGACCGCGAGGAGCGGCTGTGGATTGACGCGGTTCGCAACAACACAGAGCCCGTAACCCTTCCCGAGCAGGCATACTGCGTCACCAGAATTTTGGAAGGCATTTACGAGTCTGCAAAGACCGGAGAAATTTACTACTTTGACCGGCACTGAGTGCCGCTTGCGGAAAAGGAGACATTGAACATGGCAAAGAAAAAACGTAAGAGCGACTATTTGGGACTTTCGTACATTGTAAGCGTAATTCTTGCAATCATTCCGATTACATCGGTTATTTTGGGAATCGTGGTTCGTTTTCAGGAGAGCACCGTTGCGGGCTTGGTTCGGTTGTTGATTGCCGTCACAGGCGTCGGCGCGGGAATCTTGTGGGTGGTTGACCTTGTATTGATGATTCTCAACAAGAGCATCCTCCGCCTCATTAAATAATTCAAAGCGACGGTTTTCATTCTGCCTGTTCGGACAGGCGCAAAACCGATTTTGGCAAAAAGGCTCCTTCGGGAGCTTTTTTGTTTCTTCGTTTTTTTGTATAATTTCATAACAATACAGCCGATGCTTGTGCTTTTATTTGCCCATTATGACAACAATTCACACATTGTTCAATTTGAATTCATACCGAAGATACAATGTAAAGGTACAATGTACGGGTACCGTACAAAGTCTGAAAGGAGTGAAAAGTTGGCAGATACCTTTATTTTTCAACGTGTGGAGAAGAAATATCTGCTTACGGCAGAACAAAAAGAGCAGCTGCTGTCCTTGATTTTACATCGCCTGACTCCGGATGTTCACGGTGTCAGTACCATTTGCAGTCTGTATTTGGATACGCCTTCTTTTTTGCTTGTGCGCAATTCCATTCAGGCGGAGAAGTACAAGGAAAAGCTCCGTTTGCGCAGCTACGGCATCCGACAGGACGATGAAAAGGTCTTTTTGGAAATCAAAAAGAAATACAAGGGTGTTGTTTATAAGCGCCGTATTTCCGCCACGCTGAAGCAGATGATGGACTACATCTACAACGGTGCCTCACTCGGAGACAGTCAAATCACGCGTGAAATCGATTACGCCATGCGCTTTTACGGGCAGCCGAAGCCGGCTGTGATGCTGTGCTACGAGCGAGAAGCCTTTTATGTCATCGGCGCACCCGCGCTTCGTCTGACCTTTGACTCCGATGTACGCTATCGGACAACCGAATTGACGCCGAAGGCCGGATTGGACGGAAAATGCATTCTTCCGGAAGGAAAGGATTTTATTCTTGAGTTCAAAACCGACGCGGCGATGCCGTTGTGGTTGGTGCAAGCCTTCGAGCAATGCAAAATTTATCCGTCTTCATTTTCAAAATATGCAAATGCCTATCGGGATTTGCTGAAGCAATCTAAAACGTAACCAAAAGGAGAATGTCTTTATGAATGACACCACAATGATGTTTGATTATTTCTTTACACTTGCAAAGCCCTGGCAAATTGACACCTATTTGCTTTCAATTGTCATCGCACTGCTGTGCGGACTCGTTGCCGCATTGGCATCCTCCGTACGCTCGCGCAGCTCCAAAAGCTTTTTCATTACCGTTGTTTTGCTGGCTCCCATTGTCGAAACCGTTATCCTACTGGTAAACGGTAACATCGGAACCGGAATTGCGGTGGCAGGCGCGTTCTCTTTGGTTCGTTTTCGCTCCGCCCCCGGAAAAGCTCAGGAAATTATGACCATTTTCATGTCCATGACGGCAGGCCTTGCCTGCGCCGGCGGATATTTGGGCGTTGCGCTGCTGTTTACCGCGGTCATTTCCGCTTGCATGGTGGTAATGCTGTTGTTCCCGCGCTTCAGACGCAGTGAATGTGTTTTACGCATCACCGTTCCGGAAACCTTGAACTACACCGACGCTTTTACCGATATTTTTGAAAAGTATATGCTCAGCTGCCGCCGTACCCGCGTCAAAACAACCAATCTGGGTAGCCTTTACGAGCTGCAATTTAAGTTTGTAATGAAGAATCCCGCACAGGTTCGGGAAATGATTGATGAGATTCGTTGCAGAAACGGCAACCTTGAAATTTCCGTCAATGAAGATTCCGAGCGTGAAGAAGAGCTGTAACGCTTTTTCGAAGAAGCATACGGCACCGGCAGTGCATCCGATTTGACCTTGCGGTGTGCAAGCGTTTCGAAGTAAATCCTCCCGTTACCGTGCGGAGCTTTGCAACAGGCAGCCGACGTGACGGGAGGATTTGCTTTTCTGCCTTGGAAGCTGTCGTAATTTTGAAGATGTGTTGACTTTTTTCGCGGTTTATGGTATGATAATTGCAAAGAAGTCGCTCCCGAAACGGATACTTTTGAATTTGGGCAGCAGCCCGTTTTTTTGAAACAAGGAGATTGAAACATGAAACATTCTGTGCGACGGCTCGCCATCGTTGTTCTCTCCGCAGCCTTGGCTTCGGTTCTATTGCTTTTGACGGTTCCGACGTCGGCCGCAACGGTGTCGCCGTCTTCCGTCAATTTCGGAAATCCGAATTTACAAAACAACGTGGAAATATCGGCAACCGAGCTTTATGCCATGCTGTTCTCCGACAGCTTGAGCGATGCGGAGCGCACCTATCTCAATGCAGGCTCCGGGTGGAGGTTGATTTACAATCCGACAGTGCCGGACAGCATTGTCAACACACTGTATGATGGGGAAAAGGGCACGTTGCAGCTTTCGCTTCCCGCGTATTCTTATACGGCTGCAAACGGCAGCACGGTGACGTGGTCCCCGACAACGGCCGAAAAGGATAACCGCAAAAGTAGCTTTGTTTACTCGGAGGAGGACGCGCTTTATTACTGCACGTTTTACAACATTTTTCACACACGGGATTTTGAAATCGAAATTTCTTTTTCCTGTTCGATTGAAATTTCACCGGAGTGTCTGAACGCATTCCACAACGCCTCGTATGAGCGTGCACAGCAGGCATTGGCCTTGATTGAGCAATACGAGCGGGAATACGCCGTCTACCAAAGCAAGCTGGATGCTTATCAACGGTACCGAGAATATTTAAAGGCCGTTGCCGATTACGAAAGCTATCTGCTTGCGAAAGAGCAGTACGGCCCCAAAAAAGAGGCCTACGAGGCTTATCTTGCGGAATACGCGGAGTATCAGGCTCAGTTGCAAATTTACAACACCTGGCAACAGTACCTTCGCGATTTGAAGCAATACTATGACTATCAGGAATACATTACGGATGGGTACCTCAAGTATGAGGCGTATCAGGCATATTTGAAGAACCTCGAAGCAATTAAAAGCAAATTCGATGTTTTTGAGTCCATGTTTGTCGACGATAGCCGAGGCTGGCAATTTTACGGCTCTTTCATGGGCGGAACAGTAACCAGTGTGCTGCAAAACAGGGATAAGCTGATTACCGCCGGATGCAGCGAGAAGGACATCGATGCGGCGGGAGATGCCACCGAGGCTTTACGTCCGTTGCTTCAGGAGTATGCCCGACTGCGTTCTCTGAATTACGCCTCCGAGCATGACAAATATCAAAATTTGTACAACTTCTATCAAGCCAACTACAAGGCCATCAAATCCAATTTTATTACCCTGTACAGCGCACTGAAGGGCTTTGCGGGCAATACCATGGTCACATCCTTTCTCTCCGAGCAGGGAAAGCTTTTGCATTATCAGCAGTTTGTTGCTCAGCTATATGTCATCTCCGGCTGTCTGGACGACAGCACAACCTATTCCACCTCCTGGAGCGTGGGCTCCAAAACGCTGACGCAGGCGCTGGAAGAGGTTCATTTGGTAAAGGACTACGGAAATGCCGACCCGAGCGGAACCTCCATGCCCGAGAGGGTGGAATATGCGGAAAAGGTGGAGCAAATCGACCATCCGGGAGAGCCTCCGCAAAAAATGGAAGATGAACCGATTGAACCCACTCGCGTGGCCGAGCCGACGGAGCCCGTCGAGGTAGAAAAGCCCGACACAGACAACCCGCCGCCCGAGTCCGCACACCCGGGCAACGCCCCCGCAACGCCGAACCTGACGGATGCCGAAAGCACCCTTGCCGATATGCTTCGGAACGGAACGCTGAAGGAGCATGCGCCCGAAACACAGGCGAAGGCATTGACCTTTGAAACAACCATGGTGCGTGCGATTTCCATCAACAATCGCATGACCGTGACCTTTTACAGTGAGGATGGTTCAACGGTGCTGTACCGTCAAGAGGTGGAATACGGTGAAGAAGTGGTATACGAGGGTATCAATGTGAAAAATCGCCCCGCCACGGCGCAGTATGAATACTCCTTTCGCGGTTGGATTACTGCCGACGGTGTCTCGCCAGACCTGAGCTCGGTTCGAAAAAACCTTTCCGTTTATCCGAACTATGATAAAACCCTGCGCAGCTATCCCGTTACGTGGATTTTAGACGGGTACAGCTACACGGTGCAGCAATATTACGGTACACAGCCCATTTGTCCGTTTGACACCGAAAAGCAGGATGACGAGGGTTATACCTACACCTTTTCGGGGTGGAACCGTGCGCTTTCCGTTGTGACGGAGGCCGTGACTTATTCGGGGTATTTTATTCCGCAGGCAAAGGAATTCACCGTTACTTGGGTCACTCCGAACGGCTCCTATGAAACCAAGGTGTCCTATGAGGAAATGCCCGTATTTGAGGGAGATTTGTCTCATGCGTCGGACTCTTATTTGTACACCTTCAGTGCTTGGACGCCTACGCTTTCTCCCGTTACGGCGGATGTCACCTATACGGCAAGGTATGTCCAAGCTCCGTTGGTGCTGTGCGGCAACGGCACAATTGCCTCGGTGCTCCACCGCGACTATGACCTGATTGTTACGCTTTCGGACGATGACAGTGTGGTTTATTTCGGCACCGTTGCCGCCTTGGCCGTGGAGCAGGAAAAGAACCTGATTCTTCAGCGGAAGGAATTTTCCGTTACGCTCACGCCTCAGGCGTTGCGGGCATTGCTGGAGCAGGGAGCACGCAAGCTGGACATCACCCCCACGGAAAGCGAAGATTTATCCGCATTTGATGTGCGGTTTGTCGGAAACGGGGAAGCCGAAATCGTTCTTCCCATTGAAATTTCTTTAAAGCTGTATCCAAACGCCGGAAACGGACAGCGCATTCTCTTTTCCATAGAGCAAAACGGAGAGGTTCGACAATTGAGCTCGACCAACCAAACCGTCACCGGAAGTCGCTTCCGCTTGATTGCCGAATGGACGTATGCAGTAACCGCAGAGGGAAGCAACAATTGCAATGTATACGCACTTCCGAGCGGAATTGCCGCAGGGGAAACCGTCAGCTTGCGCTTGCCGTGCGAATCCGGCTATGAGGTTGCCTTTGCCACCGTGCTCGGTGCGGACGGCACAGTCATTCCCGTTTCGTCGGATTTGACCTTTGTCATGCCCCGACAGGCGGTTCATATTGCTTTGCAAACGCAAAAAACGCTGTATCATGTTACGTTTGTTGTCAACGGTACGGTTGTCAGCGAGACTTACTATGAATTGGGACAAGCCATCGTTTATCCGCCGAATCCGGAATCGATTCAACGCGGAGATTATCTGGATGTGTTTGTGGGCTGGTCGCTGCAAAACACCATTGCCGCGGGAGAAGAAAAGGAGCTTTGCTTTGAGGCGTCCTTCAACAGCACGTTCCAAGGAGCCGACCCGTATGCATCCGGCCACAATAACAACAAGCTTTTCGAAATCGTGCTGCCGATTTTCGGCGCAGTGCTCCTTCTTTCCGTTGCCGTGTTTGTTTTCCTGCGGATGCGCAGAAGGAAAAAGCTGCGGAACGGTGCAGCAGACGAGGCGAAGAGCCCGACGATGCAGGAGTTGTCGCAAGCTTCGATAGAGGCGGAACCGACCGAAAACGACGTTGCAAGCGCAGAAGCATTCTCTGCCGAGGCGGAAATCGAACGCGACACCGAGGAACACAGGGAATAAACGCACCGCAAAGACGAGAATGCAGACAGAAAGGGGATACGTAATGTCTTTTACCAATTGGAAAGCGTTGAAAAAAATCGATGCACATATTCATATTTTGCCGAATGCGGTGCATGAAGCCAATCCGGATTCGACGGACGTGTGGACGTACGCCGACATTCGGCAATACCGGGCCATCATGACGGAAAACAACATTGAAAAGGCGGTGGTGATGCCGCTCAACGACCCGTGGCTGATGTCTATGGAATTCACCGTCGATGCGGTACACAAAAATCTATTTGAACTGAAACGGGAATATTCTCTTTACGCCTTTGCCGACGTGGACGTGCGAAACACTCCGCAAAAAACGGTGGATGCCATCTGTCGGGCGGTTGACGACTACTCCTTGGACGGAATCAAAACTCATCCGAACAACTCCGGCATGGCAGCGGATTCGGATTACAACCGTGAAATTTTTGCCTTTGCCGAAAAGAAAAAGCTCCCCGTTGCAATCCATTGCTACCCGAATACGGAGGACGATGCTTGCGCAGCGCGGAGGCTTGTCGAAATTGCAGAGCGGTATCCGGATTTGAAGCTGATTGCTTGCCACATGGGGGCATTCCAGTGGGAACGGCTGTTGCCGCTGAAATGCTTGGTGGATTTGTCGGCCGTTCTTCCGGATTATGTCCGCACCTACGGCGTTGCAAAGACAAACGAGATTCTGCACGCCTTCGGTGCGGAGCGCCTGCTTTTTGCAACGGATTACCCGGACAACCGCCTGTTGCAGCCGAACGAAATATACCGTTCCTACTATGATATTTTGGGGCAAATGGATTTTACTGCAGAGGAAGCCGAGAAAATTGCGTACGGAAACGCGAAAAAGCTGTTGGGATAGTTATTGAACATTTTCACACAGCGAATACCGCAAATAAGAACAACAGGCATGATTGTCATCATGCCTGCTTTGTCGAAAATGTAAGCCAATGAGTCCCTTATGCTACAACGCTTTCTTTGTTTCACGGAAGGCGGGAAACATGTCCCACGGCGTCCCGGTGGGCGCAACGGAAAAGGAAAGCGGCTGCTTTGTGACGGGATGTAAAAAATCAAGCCGCGTACAAAACAATCCAATGGGACCGCCTTCCGGCGCACCGTATTTACGGTCTCCCATCAATGGATGCTTGCGGTGGGAAAACTGAACACGAATCTGGTGGGTTCTGCCTGTTTGCAAGGCAATTTCAATCAAAGAGACGGTTCCACCGCCCTCGGTTGTCGCAACGGCTTTTGTATCATAGTCCAAAACGGCCTCCTTCACGCCGCCGCGCATGCGGTCCACCACATAGGTTTTATTGGCAAATCGGTCGTGAAACAGCAAATCAATCCAGCGTCCCTGTGAAGGGAACGGTGTATTGTGGACAACCGCAAGGTATTCCTTGTGCAGCGCACGGCTTTGCAGCTGCTCCGAAAGTGCTGCCGCGTCCGCTTTTGTTTTGGCATAAACCATCACTCCGCCGACGCCGTAATCAAGGCGGTGTACGGTACCGATAAAGCCCTTGGTATGTGCCGCAAGCAGGTCCGCAAAGCCTTTTCCGTCGTGTTGGTTTTCCGACGCAACATTGGGCGGCTTTTGTACAACGATGATGTGGTGGTCCTCAAATAAAATGTTCATGACAGAATCCTTTTTTTGCATTGGGAGGTTGAAAAATGTTTTCTTCGCGATTTGCTCCGTTGTCGGAGCAAAAAATAAAAGAGCGCATTCCGCGCGGATGGACGCCGATGGTATTCTCCGACATTGACTCTACCAATGCGGAGGCACGGAGACAGCTTGCTGCGGGCTTTCGCGGCAAGGCCGTGCTGTGTGCCGACGCTCAAACGGCTGGAAGGGGACGTTTGGGCAGGCAGTTCTATTCTCCCGCGGGCAGCGGACTGTACGTCAGCTTTTTAACCGAGCTTTGCGGGGCGCCAAAGGATGTATTGGCACTGACCTGTGCCGCATCGGTTGCGGTCATGCGCGCCATTCGCAGCACCACAGGCTTGCAGGTTCAAATCAAGTGGGTGAATGACCTTTATTTTCAGGAGAAAAAGGTCGGCGGCATTCTATGCGAGAGTGTCTCGGTGCCCGATGCGCCGCAACGCCGATTTTTAATCGTCGGCATCGGCATCAATCTCTATTCCGCCGTGTTTCCCGCGGAATTGGAGCAAATCGCGGGAGATTTGGGTGCAGACGAAGCCGAAAGGGAAGAGGTGCTGCTTGCCATTCTCCGTGAGCTTGCGCCCTTTACGGAGCATCCGGAGGACAAAAGCTATTGGGAGGAATACCGAAAGCATTCCTGCGTGCTGGGCAAGCAAATTGTTTATCTGCAAAACGGGAAAGCAATCGGGCAGGGAACCGCGGTTGATTTTGACGAGAACGGTGCGCTTTTGGTTTCATGCGACGGGAAGCTTGAGGTGCTGTCCACCGGTGAAATCTCGGTGCGGACGATACATTAAAGGCGGTTTCGGTATTGCGTCGGCGAGCATCCGACCTTTCGACGAAACAGCCCCGAAAAATACAACTCATCCTGAAAAGCGAGATAATTTGCAATTTCACGAACGGTCATACCGGTTTCCGTAAGCAATTGCTTTGCAAGAGCAATTTTGCGGTCCAATACATAGTGGTAAATGGGCTGTCCGACCTGTGCGCGAAACAGTCTTTGCGCTTGGGAGGGAGATTTTTGACAAACCTCTGCAAGCTGCTCTAAGCAAATCGTTTCGGTTTCATGCAGTTCAATATAGGAAAGCATTCGTTGCACGGGTGTCAGCACCGGCTCCTCTCGGCAATGAACGGCGTGTGACATGCGAAAAAACAGCTGTGTAATCAGTCCGGTACACTTTTCCGTTACACCCGACGACTGTGCATTTTGAGCATAGTGCATGATTTTTTGCAACAGGTCCGATGTATCCAGCATCGGAAAGTGATAGTGACCCTCGATATGATACATTTGAATCAGCTGTTCGACATAAGAGCCCGAAAGATTTACCCAAATTTTTTCCCAGGGCTCTTTTTTGTCGCTGGAATAGGCATGACTGGCACCTTGCGGTAAAAAATAAGTATCTCCGGCCTGCGCCTGAAAACGGGTTCCGTTTACTTGAACGGTACCGCGGCCTCGAAGGATATATTCGATGCAGGAAATGGGAGAGGACGGACGGTCGATGGAATAATTGCGATTGGGGTAAGTAATTCCGCATATATGAAAATGCAAATCGCAAATGCCCGTGACGCTGTCCGAGACGGGCTTCATCCGCACAACCGTTTCTTTTTCTGCCATGGAACGTTCCTCCTCTTTTTTTCTTCATTATATCCTTTTCGCCGTGTTTTGTCAAGGGAGAAATTGACAAAGAAATGTAATCTTTGTTTACAATTGCTTGACATTTCGGAAATGAAAAAATGATATAATACAAGGGTATTTTCAAAAACGGAAACGGGGGTTGAGAATGAAGAAAAAGGACCATCGGGCGTTGGGAGAATTTTTGCTGAACAGCGAGGAAAGACAAACCGTTTTGCGCAGTAAGCTGCATCAAAGGCTGTTTCTGCTTGGTTGTGTCAGCCCGGATTTTATCCCGTTCACTTATTTCAGGGGGCTGCCGAAAAGTCGCGCACTTTTGGGACATAATGCAAGATATTCGTCAAAATATATTCAAAAGCGGTTGAACCGTTTTCAAAGAAACGGGTTGTACCATTGGTGGGATATGTTCTGCTTCGGCATGCTCATGCACTATATGGCAGATTCGTTTACCTTTCCGCATGCGGAAGCATACGACGGAAATATGAACGGCCACCGCAAATATGAGGTTGCACTGCACGGCAGATTTTCGGAATATCTGAAGCATTGCAAACAGCATTTTGAAGCAAAAAACGAATCCTTAAGCTTGTTCTTCGCGCAAAAGCGGAAGGCATACGAAAACGGTGCGCATTCCTTTGAGGATGACTGCCGCTACATTGTGGAAATCTGCCAGGCTGTTTTCGATAGGATTTGCTTTTCTCAAATTTCTTGCGAAAAAGTTTGAAAAAGGTATTGACAAAGAGCGAAAAACGTAATATAATGTTAAAAAACCGATGAGAAAGAGAAGTAGCAATCTTTCGGTTCTCAAAGAGAGTCGCAGAAGGTGAGAGTGCGGCAGAACACGGATTGTGAATGGGCTTTCGAGGGCAAACCGAACCCCGCAGGCGGGCAGTAGGCTTTGACGGCACCGTGCCTTCCGTTACCGTGGCACCGTATATGAAGTATACGACAGAGCGAGGGCATTGTTCCCTTCAGACGGGTGGCACCGCGGATTTTTCAATTCGTCCCGACAATCCAACATTCGGATTGTCGGGATTTTTGTATTTGAGAGGAGTGATACCGATGAGCAAACAACATGAAATCCCTTACAAAATCT
>CAZWXE010000039.1:0-16081 GCA_964638045.1 uncultured Ruminococcus sp.
AACCGAAGATCGTTATCGAGGACGAGCGTATGCAAGAGTTTATTGAAATGTGCTTTGACCCGAACACCGAAGCAAACGCCAAACTCAAACAAGCCTTGTTATCACTCTTGGAGGAACAGAAAAAATGACGGATATTATTAAAAACGACAATAACAATTTTTCGGGGATTATATCTATAATCGAATCCGCAAAGCAACGTGCAATGAAAGCGGTTAATGCCGAACTTATCAATATGTATTGGGAAGTCGGTAAATATTTGTCCGCTCTCGTAGAGGATTCCTCTTTCGGGGATAAGGTTATCGACGAGGTTGCGGCGTATATTGCCGAAAGCAATCCTACAATCAAAGGATTTAACCGCCGCGGGCTTTACAGAATGAAGCAATTTTACGAAACCTACAAAGACGATGAAATTGTGACACCACTGGTGACACAAATCAGTTGGACAAACCATTTGCTCATTATGTCAGGTTCCAAGTCTGCCGAAGAACGCCGTTTTTATATGCAACTCTGCATTAAAGAAAACTATTCCAAACGTGAGCTTGAAAGACAGATAGATAGGTCCGATGTGGCTTTCCTCCCCATTGTCGAAAAGCATTTTATAAAAAAAGAGCAGCAGTTCAAGCGAAAATGCACAAAAAATATCTTTTTCGACATTCCTTATCGAACCTGGACACACGCAAGTGCGCAGCACTTGCAAGAACGTACATTTACCAAACAGAAGGAGCCCATCGCGAGATGAGCTCCTTCTGTTTATTTTCGGCAGATTACTTCCCGTCCTTCGCGTCCAATGTACGGAGGAACTCGATGCAACGCCGAACCTCCTCCGGTCCTGTCGGCGACAGGCCTTCGCTTTCCACCACAATCTTCAAGCCCATTTCGATTGCTTTGGCGCGAACCTCCTCCACGGGTGCATTCCCCGCACCAACGGACATGCCCTGAGCACGGCTCTCGGGGTCGGAGAAGTTTTGTGCGATGCCGTCCTTCAGGTGAATAAGACGAACGCGGTCCCGCAGCTTTTCCATCACATCCACTGCACGCAGGCCGGCGTTGAAGAGCCAGAAGGTGTCCAGCTCGAACAGAATGTCGGTTTGCTCGGCCAATACCTCCTCGACGATTTGACCGTCGCGGTTGGGTAAAAATTCCGCAGAATGATTGTGATAATGCAGGCGCAGCCCGGCCGCCTCGATTTTGGGCTGGCAGAGATTGATGTTCTTCACCAAGCCTGCAACATCCTCCGCAGTGGAGATTTTTGCGCCCGGAATAATAATATCTTCACAGCCGATGGCCTTGTGATAAGCAATGGTGGCATCGCAATGATTGAAAACCTCATCTGCCCCCGTGTGGGTGGAGCAGCAGGTTAAGCCGAAGCGTTGCAGCATTGCCGCAACCTCCTCGGCGGAATGCCCGAAGAAGCCCGCGGGCTCCACCATGTCGTAGCCCATCTCAGCAACCTGCTTCAACGCGCCTTCAAAATCCTTTTCGGTAATATCCCGTACACTGTACAGCTGCAATCCGTATTTCATGGTCTGTTTTCCTCTTTTCTTGTTTTACTCGGCAAAATGATAAATTCCACCGTTCAATTCTTCGGTGTAACCGGAGGGCAGGCGCAAATGCGCGGTGACACCCTGCGGAATTTCAAATTCGTAGTACACCTTGTCCCCTTTGTAGTACCAATAAGAACGGATGAATCCGTTGCGGGACTCAATGGATGCGTCGGCAAAGCCCAAGCATTTATGGGGGTGCGGCTCCAAGTTGAATTCCTTGTAGCCCGGCGCATTTTCCACGGGGCTGATGCCCGAAGAGACATTGAAGAGCCAATCGTACACCACTCCGTAAGCATAATGGTTGAAGGAGACCACCGTATCGCAAAATGAGCCGTCCTCCCGGATGGCGTTCCAGCGCTCCCACATTGTGGTGGCGCCATGCTCCACGGAGTACAACCAAGAGGGAGCTTTTTCCTGCATCAACAGCTCATAGGCAAGTTCCGTGTAGCCGTTTTGCGAAAGGACATGCAGCAAATACGGCGTTCCGAGAAAGCCCGTGGTCATACGGGTACCGTTGTCGCGGAGCATTTGCGCCAACCGCGCCGCCATGGCGGGACGGTGCTCCTCCTCGCAAATGCCGAAATACAGTGCCAGCACGTAGGCGGTTTGCGTCTCCAGAGTAGGCTCGGTGTCCCCTTCCTTCCAACCGTTGGGAAGCAACCGAAGCGTCGCACCGCGGATGTAGCGTGCGCGCGTTGCTGCCAACACATTGCGGTACAACTCCTCATACTCGGCGACATCCTCGCCCAAAGCCCTGCCCGCTCGAATGACCAATTGCGTGGAATACGCATAGTAGATGCAGGCAATGTAGTCCTCCGGCGTTGCACCGCGAAGCGAACTTCCATCGCCGTCCATGGCAAGCCAATCGCCGTAATGCGTGCCGCCCAACCACAGATACTCCTCGGGGCCTGCATGACGCAAATACTTGACCCAATCCTTCATCAGCGGATAGTTCTTTTTCAGCAAGGCCCTGTTTCCGTAAGCAAGGTAAATTTGCCACGGTGCGATACAAGCCACATCCGACCAACCGCAGGGAACGTTCCCGATGCCGCTGTCCGCACATTGCGGAACCACACGCGGAACGGCGCCGTCGGGTGCCTGCTCCAACCGTACATCGCTCAACCATTTTTTGAAGAAGCGCTCCACATCGTAATTGATGGCGGCGGTGCGACAGAACACCTGCGCGTCCCCCGTCCAACCCATCCGCTCGTCCCGTTGCGGACAATCGGTGGGGATATCCAAATAATTGCTCTTTTGGCCCCAGATGATGTTGTGATACAGCCGGTTGATTTTTTCATTACCGCACAGGTACCGTCCGGTGCGCTTCATCTCGGAATTGACGGCAACGGCGCGGAAGGAATCGACATCCACCGTTTCAAACGGACTCTCCACCAGATGTACATAGCGGAAGCCTTGAAAGGTGTACAAGGGCTTGAAGGTGTCTACCTCTCCGTCAAATACGTAAATGATTTCGCTTTTCGCGGAGCGATAGTTGGCATTGTAGAAATTGCCGTCGCGGTCCAATACCTCTCCGTGATGCAACACCATGCGGCTGCCGCGCGGTGCCTTGGCGGTGACCTCCACGTATCCGGTCATATTTTGGCCGAAATCCAAAACCAACTCACCCTTCGGAGTGCGGAGAACATCCACGGGAGCCAGCCGCTCCTGCTCGGTAATCCATTCACCCTCCTGCGGAACCGCCTTGACGGCGAGGTTGCGTAAAACGGCATTGCCGTAACAAACGCACTCGGCGGTTTTGTCCGCGGTTTCTCCGTTGTAAATATCCGAGAACAGGACCTGAGAAGAATATGCCTTCCAGCCTTCGTCGGTGCCGACGACCTCTACACTGCCGTCGGTGTAGGTCAGCTCCAGCTGTGCCAGCGCGGAAACGCGGTCATCGACATAGTTCTTGTTTTGATGATGCCCCATATTTCCAACTGCCCAGCCCGGTCCCACGCCTACGGTGATTTCGGTGTGCACGGTTATAAGAGCGGTGATGTCATAGGTTTGATATTGCACACGGCTCTTGTCGGTGAAACCCGGAGTCAACACACCCTTGCCGACGCGCACACCGTTGACAAACAGCGCGTAATTTCCGATGCTTGTAACGGCGAGCGTCGCCTTGCGGACGGCCTTTTTCGGTGTCAAAGAGTAACGAAAATCCACCGCAGCCCCCTCCCTGTTGACAGGAGAGGTAATCCATTTTGCAATCCATTTCATAAGAATCTCCTTTTCGGTTCTGTATCGAAAGCAACATCAACCGATGATGTTGTTTATTCGGCAAAATGATAAATTCCACCGTTCAATTCTTCGGTATAACCGGAGGGCAGGCGCAGATGCGCGGTGGTACCTTGCGGAACTTCAAATTCGTAGTATACCTTGTCTCCCTTGTAGTACCAATGAGAACGGATGAATCCGTTTCTGGACTCGATGGAGGCATCGGCAAAGCCCAAGCACTTGTTCGGATGAGGCTCCAGGGTGAATTCCTTGTAGCCGGGTGCGTTTTCCGCAGGGCTGATACCGGAGGAAACATTGAAGAGCCAATCGTACACCGCTCCGTAAGCGTAATGGTTGAAGGAATTCATGGAAGGACTCCAAAAGCTGCCATCCTCCTTCAGGCTGTTCCAATGCTCCCACATGGTGGTGGCACCATGGTCAACCGGATACAGCCACGAGGGGGATTTTTCCTGCATCAGCAGCTCATAAGCAAGCTCCGTGCAACCGTTTTGAGAAAGCGCATGCAGCAAATACGGCGTACCGAGGAAGCCCGTTGTCATACGGGTGCCGTTGTCGCGGAGCATTTGCGCCAAGCGTGCCGTCATGGCAGGGCGATGCTCCTCCTCGCAAATGCCGAAATACAGCGCCAGCACGTAAGCGGTTTGCGTTTCCAAGGTGGGCTCGGCGTCCCCTTCCTTCCAGCCGTCAGGCAGCAAACGGAGCGTCGCACCGCGAACGTAGCGCGCACGGGTTGCCGCCACAACCTTTTGCTCCAGCTCCTCATATTCGGTCATGTCATATCCCAACACCTTGCCTGCCGCAATCAGCAAACGAACGGAATATGCATAGTAGATGCAGGCAATGTAATCGGTGGGCGTTGCGCCCGCGCACTTGTCCACATCGCCGTCCATGGCAAGCCAATCACCAAAATGACTGCGATGGCAACCAATCCACAAATATTCCTCGGGACCCGCCTGCCGCAAATACTTCACCCAATCCTTCATCAACGGATAATTCTTTTTCAGCAAGGCCTTGTTTCCGTAGGCGACATAAATTTGCCACGGCGCGATGCAAGCCACGTCCGCCCAACCGCAGGCGGAACGAACGCCACCCATGCAGTTTGGAATAATGGTCGGCACGGCACCGTTGGGGGCTTGGTCCAATCTCATGTCGCTCAGCCACTTTTTGAAGAACCGCTCCACGTCATAGTTGATGGCAGCCGTACGGCAGAACACCTGCGCGTCGCCCGTCCAACCGAGACGCTCGTTTCTTTGCGGGCAGTCGGTGGGAACGTCCAAATAGTTGCTCTTTTGTCCCCAGATGATGTTGTGATACAGCTGATTGATTTTTTCGTTGCCGCACAGGTACCGTCCGGTGCGCTTCATTTCGGAGTTGACGGCAACGGCACGGAAGGAATCGACATCCACCGTATCGAAGGGATATTCCGTCAATCTGACATAACGGAAGCCCTGGAAGGAGTACAGGGGCTTGAAGGTGTCAAGCTCTCCGTCGAAAACGTAAACAATTTCGTTTTTCGCCGAGCGGTAATTGTCATTGTAGAAATTGCCGTCGCGGTCCAATACCTCTCCGTGGTGCAGCACGATGCGGCTGCCGCGGGGGGCCTTTGCAGTCACCTCCACATAGCCGGTCATGTTCTGTCCGAAGTCCAAAACCAGCTCACCCTTCGGAGTGCGGATAACCTCCACGGGAGCAAGGCGCTCCTGCTCGGTAATCCATTCGCCCTCCTGAGGAACCGCCTTGACGGCGGGGTTGCGTAAAACGGCGTTGCCGTAGCAAACGGGCTCGGCGGTTTTGTCAATGGTTTCTCCGTCGTAAATATCCGAGAACAGCACCTGCGAGGAATACACCTGCCAGCTTTCATCGGTGCAAACAACCTCCGTGCTTCCGTCGGTATAGGTCAGCTCTACCTGTGCCAGTACGGAAACGCGATGGTCAACGTAGTTTTTGTTGTGGTCATGTCCCATCGTTCCAACTGCCCAACCGGGACCGACACCGACGGTAATTTCGGTTTGCGCGGTCATAAGAGCGGTGATGTCGTAGATTTGATACTGCACACGGCTCTTGTGCGTCCAGCCGGGGGTCAAAACGCCCTTGCCGACACGGGTGCCGTTGACAAACAGCGCGTAATTTCCGATGCTTGTGACAAGAATCGTCGCCTTGCGAACAGCCTTTTTCGGCGTCAAAGTGCGTCGGAAGTCCACCGCAGCCCCCTCCTCGTTCACGGGAGAGGTAATCCATTTTTCAATCAGCTTCATAAAATAAAAATCTCCTTTTGAAAAAGAATTTTAAAATCTCTTGCATACAGTATATCTGTTATGTTATAATAAATCAACCGACATTTTTCGATCAATAGGGGGCATTTTTAATGTGGCGGACCTGTGCTCCACCCGCTCCCCGCAAAAAATGCGGTCCTTCGTTTTATTCATTATAAACGAAGAGCCTCTCAAAATCAAGCTTTTTATTTTCAGAGAAAGGGAAAACCGATGATACCTCCAAACGAAACAACCGCTTTTCAATGGGAGCGCATTCAAAAAGAGCTGGAGAACGAGAAGCTGTTGCTGATTGAACATCGCGGAATCGAAGAGGTTGCCCTGCACGGACATGCTTTTTTGGAGATTTCCTACATTTTCGGAGGGAAAGCGGAGCACACGCTGGACAGACAAACCGCGGTGCTCGCCGAGGGAGACTACATCATTGTGGATTACGGAAGCCGTCACAGCTACCTCTCCGTCGGAAGCACGGGCTTTGACAACACCGACTGTATCTTTCTCCCCGAGCTTTTGGACCCCGTGCTGAAAAACACACGCAGCCTGCGCACGGTACTGGAGCACTACCTGCTCCATTTCAATTTGCAGGTGCTTCCGCAGAACCCCGCACGGATGGTTTTTCACGATGATACCGGTCGCATCAAGGAGCTGCTGCTTCGCATTCGCGAGGAAAGCCTCCAAAGGAAGGCAGGCTCCACCGAGCTGATTCGTTGCTACCTCATTGAAATTCTGTTGTTGACCATGCGCAAAATCGAAGGCGCGCAAACCGCCTACGGGCAGGATATTTGTTCATTCATGACCGCCTACATCGCCGAGCATTACATGGAGGATTTGAGCCTGAAGGAGCTTGCCGCCCTGCTCAATTACAGCGTTCCCTATGTCAGCAAGCGCTTTCAAAACGAAACGGGCGAATCCTTTATTCGCTATTTGCAGGACTACCGCGTCAAGCAGGCGGCACGTCTTTTGGCACAAACCAAGCATTCGCTTTCCGAAATCACCGAGATGGTAGGATATCGGGACGTCAAGTTCTTTTCGGCGCTGTTCAAGCGTACCACGGGAAGCTCCCCCTCCTCCTACCGCAAGCAAGCCGGAAAAAGAGAAGAAATTTCCTCATAGATAACATATCAAAAAGCTCGTCCGCATATAGTATAACAACCGATTCAAAAAAGGAGTTGTACCTATGCCCGCCTCACTGTCCGTTTGCCATCAGCTTGCAATTCATTCCCGCATTGCCGCAGAGCATCTTCGGGACGCCGTTTGCGGAAGCTGCCCGTCCTGCGCCTCGGAGATTTCCGACATCAACCGCACGGTGATGTCCGAGCTGGCAGAAGCAGAGCATCAAACCCTGACGGCACAGCAGGGAACCGACGTGCTTTCCGTTGCGCACGCCGTGGGAGAAACCGTATCCCGTGCGTTTTGTGCCGCCATGTTGCTTCCGAAGGGACTTGCATACCTTCCTCCGCTTGCGGAGGAAGCCTCCTGCAACGCAGAGCTTGCCCTTCGAATGGAAGAATTGCTGACCGCCGAAAAGCCATCCGCGTTTCCGTTTTATTCGTTGCACCTGTGCGCAAACAAGGGGCGCGGCGCCCATGCGCTGACGCTGAACAACATTTGCAGCCATGAACGCGGAAGGCATTTGCTGCCGTTTATTTTTGCATTGGAGGCGCACCGCAACAGCCTGGAATACGCTTGCTGTGTCATCTCTCATACCCGAACAACCGCATAACGTAAATAGAGGGCAGGTACCGTTTTTTCGTACCTGCCCTCTGTATTATGCCTATTTGATTTTTGCATTCAAGGTTCTCATTGCGTTGAGAATGGCAATGACACTGACACCGACGTCGGCAAAGGTTGCCGCCCATAAGCCGGTCAAATGAAAGACGCTCAGCACCAAAAATACACCCTTCACCGTCAGGGCAAACCAAATGTTTTGCTTTGCCACCTTCACGGTGAATTTCGCAATGGAAACGGCAACGGCAACCTTTTCGGGCTTGTCGTCGGTCAGCACGACATCTGCCGCTTCAATTGCCGCATCCGAGCCGAGCGCTCCCATGGCAATGCCCACATCCGCCCGTGCCAATACCGGCGCGTCGTTGATGCCGTCACCGACAAACAGCAGGCTTCCCTGCTTTTCCTGCAAAAGCCGCTCCACGCGCTCCACCTTGTCGGCAGGCAGCAGACGGGCGGAATAGCCGTCCATCTCCAATTCCCGTGCCACTTGCTCCGCAACCTCCTCGCGGTCTCCCGTCAGCAGCTCCCGACGGCGCACGCCGCAAGCGCGCAACGCCTCCTGTGCCTCCTTGGCATGCGCCTTCAAGGCATCGGACAGCAGAAGCTTGCCGAAGTAACTGCCGTCAACGGCAACATACACGCAGCTTCCCTCACAGGCATCCTCCGGCGCGGAAATGCCCAGCGTGCTCATCAGCCTGCCGTTGCCAACCGCCACCGAAGCACCTTCTACCGTGGCGCAAATACCCTGTCCCGCAAGCTCCTTCACTTCGTCGGCCGCCGGAAGCGCGCCGCCGGTCCTTGCATATGCGCGACACACGGATACGGCAATGGGATGAGTGGAAAATTGCTCTGCCGCCGCAGCATAGCGCAGCAGACTCCGCTCCTGCCCCTCCTGCGCCGAACAAATTTGCGTCACGTCAAAGCTTCCCACCGTCAGCGTTCCGGTTTTGTCAAACACCACCGTATCCGCTTTGGCAAGCGCATCCAGATAGTTGGCACCCTTCACCAGAATGCCGTATTTGGAGGCACAGCCGAGACCGCCGAAGTAGGAAAGCGGCACCGAAATCACCAATGCGCAGGGGCAGGAAACCACCAGAAAAATCAGGGCGGTCCGCACCCAATTGATCCAATCTCCCGTGATAAGCGAAGGAACCACCGCCAAAAGCGCCGCACTGCCGACCACCACCGGCGTATACCAACGTGCGAAGGATGTAATCCGCGCTTCGGTTTTCGACTTGACCTCTGCGGAATTTTCCACCAGCTCCAGAATACGGCTGACGGTGGATTCGCCGTAAGCCTTTTCCACTCTGACGTACAGCAAGCCGTCCAAATTGACGCATCCGCTGATGATGCTGTCCCCCTCGCAAACCGTTTTCGGAACGGACTCTCCCGTCAGAGAGCGGGTGTCCAATTGTCCGTGACCGCGCTCCACTCTACCGTCCAAGGGAACGCGCTCACCCGGGCGGAGCACCAGCAGCTCTCCCACCGCAACCTCCTCGGGAAGCACCGTCACCTCCTCGCCGTTTCGCACAACGCAGGCACTTTCGGGGCAGATGTTCATCAAATCCGAAATGGATTTGCGGCTCCTGCCGACGGCAATTCCTTCAAACAATTCCCCCACCTGGTAAAACAGCATAACAAACACCGCCTCCGGATATTCTCCGATGCAAAAGGCTCCGACGGTGGCAATGGACATCAAAAAATTCTCGTCCAAAAGATGTCCGTGAAGGACGTTTGCGACGGATTTTTTCAATACGCTCAATCCAACGGGCGCATACGGCACCAAAAACAGCAGCACGCTCCACAGCGCTCCATCGGGGAACCACGACTGCGCCCGAATACAGACCGCGCCCACCAACAGCACCGCCGAAAGCAGAATGCAATACAGCTTTTGCTTTTGCTTACCGGTCAACTGCACAGAAAGCTTCAATTTCATTTGCGCACCAGCTTACAGTCCGAGTCCACCTTGGCAATTGCCTTGGCGCATTGCTCGGTAATTTCCTCAAAGCGGCTGTCCTCTGCCTCCAAAATCAGCTTTTGCGCAAAAAAGCTGACGGTGGCCGAGGAAACTCCCTCAATTTTCAAAATGGCACGCTCCATTTTGGCGGCACAATTGGCACAATCCAAATTCTCCAGTGCAAATACTTTTTTCATGTTCTTTTCCTCTCAATGAAATGATGTGGTTGATAATGAAATACTCTTGTCGCAAAGCAGCTTACAGCTCCACGGTTTCGCCGACGTGCTCGATTCCCTGCGCCAAGATGCCGTGAATATGGCTGTCGGCCAAGGCATAAAACACGGTTTTCCCTTCGCGTCGGTACTTCACCAGCCTTGCCTGCTTGAGCACGCGCAGTTGATGGGAAATGGCAGATGCCGTCATACCCAGCAAATCGGCGATGTCGCAAACGCACAATTCGTTCTCATCCAACGCGTAGAGAATGCGCAGACGCGTGCTGTCTCCGAAAACCTTGTACAGGTCGGCAAGAGCAAGCATCGCCTCCTCCCGCGGAGCATGCATTTGCGCCTGTCGGAGCCGCTGCGGGTGGGTGCAGGTTTCCTCACAGCTCGGAGCAAGGCTTTTTTCGTCCTCTCTCATCCGTTCTTCCTCCTCTTTTCGACAATTGAACACTTGTTCAATTGTTATTGTATCATAAAGGCGTTCTTTTGTCAAGTTTTTTTGAAAATTTTTTGAAAAAGATTGACAAACGGTTTTCAATGTGCTTTAATAGGTGAAAAAGAGTATAAAACGGAAGGAAGGAAATACAAACATGAACATTCTTGCCGAAGCACATCGCGGATATCGCTCCGAATATCCCGAGAATACGCTTCTCGCTTTCAGGAAGGCCATGGAGCTTCCCATTGACGCATTTGAATTTGACGTATGGCTCTCCGCGGACGGAATTCCCGTCATCATGCACGACGAAAACACCAAGCGCACCACCGGTATTGACGCAAAGCTCAATCAGCTGAGCCTTGCGCAAATCAAAGCATTGGACGCCGGCTCCCACAAGGACGCGCGCTTTGCCGGAGAGCAGGTCCCCACGCTGGAGGAAGTACTCGCATTGGCCAAGGAGCTGCGCCCCGCACTGCGTCTCGGCGTGGAAATCAAGGACTACCGCGAGGAAACCGTGGACAAGACCGTAGCCTTGCTCAAGCAATACGGATTTTTTGACGGCTGCTGGTTTTACGCCTTCAACGCACGCATCATCAAGTACATCAAAACCGCCTACAACGGCCGCACCATGGGGTACCCCGATTTTCAAATGAAGGAATTCGAATCGAACTCCTACGACTACTACGATGAAATCGGCTTGAACATGAATCTGGTTAAATCGGAGCTGCTCCCCTTCTATGCGAAAAAAGGCTTTCCCATGCACTTTTACTGTGCCGACACCGAAGAGGATGTGCGGTTTTGCATTCAAAACGGCGCGTCGCTGATTACCGCCAACGACCCGATTCCGCTGTTGAAGGTATTGGGCAAGCTTTGACGTTCCACCCGAACGCCGCACGGCGGCACAACGCATTTTCATATTTGAAAGAAAGGTGAACCCCATGTCTTTTTCAACTTTTTTAAACAACAAACGACGTCAGTGTAAGGAGCTGGTTGCAGAGCTGCAAAAAACATTTTCCTACGTCAGCATTTTGGGCAGCGACATCAAGTCCGTCCAATATTTCGTCGACGCCAAAAGCTCCGGCATCTCCGAAGGAAGCGGTGCGGAGTGCGGCTTTGTCATCAAAATGCACAACGGTCGCTCCTTCTTTGAGTATTCGCTGGACGACCTTTCGGACGACGCTCCATCGCTTGCGCAACGCATTGTCTCCGCGCTCGCGGTGGACACCCGCTACCGCGACGCCGAATTGCAGCTTCCGATACCGGAGGATGCGCCCATGGTGCAATCCTTTGCACGTGAAAGCGACGACGGCGCCTATACCGATGCCGAAATTCTGGAGTTTTGCACTGCAATGAAGGACAAGGCCATGGCGCAGGACGCACGTCTGGTCAACTTTACCGCGTTGGCTTCCGCCCTGACGGTTTCCAAGCTGTTCATCACGGCAAACCGTGAGCTGGACCAAACCTACACCTGGGTAAACGTCACCGGCAGAACCGTGCTCCGCGACGGAGAAAAGCTGGTGCAAAATTACGGCGGCACCTACGGTCATCTTTGGAAAATCGCCATGGAAGCCTTCCCCGCAGAGGTGGAACGGCTGGTTGCGCGCACGGGCAAGCTTGCCAAAGCCAAGCCCATGGTTCCCGGCATCTATGACGTCATCACCGACCCCTCCATCAGCGGATTGATTGCGCACGAGGCATTCGGACATGGCGTGGAGGCCGACCAATTTGTCAAGGACCGCGCCCTGGCAAAGAGCTATATGGGAAAATATGTTGCCTCTCCCGTTTGCAACATGCGTGACGGTGCGGCGTCTGCGCTTTCCTCCGCTTCGTATTTCTTTGACGACGACGGCGTCCTGGCGCACGATACCCAAATCATCAAAAACGGGGTTTTGGTATCCGCTCTTTCCGACCTTGCCTCCGCTTCTCAGCTGGGCACCGAGCCCACGGGCAACGGCAGACGGGAATCCTACAAAAGAAAAGCTTATGCCCGCATGACCAACACCTTTTTTGAACCCGGAACCGATAAATTGGAGGATATGATTGCCTCCGTCAAGCACGGGTACATGCTGTTTCAAACCAACAACGGCATGGAAGACCCGAAGAATTGGCAAATTCAGTGTACCGCAGAATACGGCATCGAAATTGTGGACGGCAAGCTCACCGACAATTACGTTTCCCCTGTGGTGATGAGCGGCTCGGTGCCGGAGCTGTTGAAATCCATCAGCATGGTATCCGACGATTTCCGGGTCATCGGTCACGGCAGTTGCGGCAAGGGCTACAAGGAATGGGTGCGGGTTTCGGATGGCGGACCTGCCTTGAAAGTGAGGGTAAAGCTGGCATGATAAACATCGAATTGCTGTTACGCGAAAACAAAAACATTACCGATTACAAAATCAATACCGAAAAAACCGAATCCTACGAAATGTTCTTCGTTCACAAGGGCTTGGAGACCGTGCGCAGCACCGATACGGTTTCCACCGTGGTAACCGTGTACGTTGCACACGACGGAAAGCTGGGCAACTCCTCCTTCCGTCTGTATGCTTCCACCAAAGAAGAGGAAGCGCGCGAAAAAATTGCAAAGGCGGCCGAAAAAGCGGCACTGCTCGGCAACGAGATGTACACGCTTCCCGAAAGCGAATCCGCAAACGGCGCCATTCATTCCAATTTCCCCGAATACACCATGCCCGCGTTGGCCGCAAGCATTGCCGAAGCCGCTTTTGCGGCGGACGTTTACGAATCGGGCAGCATCAATGCCCTGGAGGTGTTTGTCAACCGCCACACCGTTTCGGTCAAAAACAGCCGCGGCGTTGACAAAACAGAGGTCAAATACACCGCCATGCTGGAGGCCATTCCCACCTGGAATGAGGGAGAATCGGTGGAACTGTACGAGGCGAAGGAATTCAACTTCTTCGACGCCGATGACATTCGTTCGGAAATTCTTCAAAAAATGGAAGAGGTGCGCGACCGCGGCCTGGCGCAGCCCCCGAAGGAAAAGCTCGATTGCCCCGTTTTGCTTGCAGGGCATGAGCTGGCAGAGCTTTGCGACAGCTTGGCGTACGAGCTCAACTATGCCCGCGTTTACACGCACTCCAACGCTTTTTCGACAGGAGACCGTCTGCAAACCGCACCGACCGGAGATACGCTCTCCCTGACCATGCGGGGACAGCTGCAAGGCAGTGCGGCATCCGCGCTGTTTGATGAGGACGGTGTCACGCTGACCGACACAACGCTCATTTCGGACGGAACAGCCGTCAATTACTACGGTTCCAACCGCTTTGCACAGTATCTGGGCAAAGCCCCCACCGGAATGCTGCGGTGCATGGAGCTTTCCACCGGTACATTGAGCGACCGTGAGCTGGAGGAAACACCGTACTTTGAGTGCGTTTCCATGTCCGGCTTGCAGGTGGACGTTTGCAACGACTACATCGGCGGTGAGGTTCGCCTTGCCTATTACCATGAAGGCGGAAAGAAAATCCCTCTGACGGGCATTTCCGTTGCGGGCAAGCTCAGCGACGCTCTGAACTCGGTGCGCCTCTCGGACACTGCAAAGCAACAGGGCTCTTATTTTGGGCCGAAAGCGGCACTGTTCCGCGGCATGGAAATCATTTGAAAAGGCTTTCGGCAAAAAACGCTTTTCAAAAAGCAAAGATTCTATTGACAAAAGCACCGGAAAGGTTGTATAATGAGTTATACGCTCACCGAAATCATTGAAAAGGAGTTTTTGTGATGTCCTATTTTAAAGATTTGTTTCTCAGACTTTGCGACACCAAAGGTTCTCGTTTTATCCTTGACGTCTTAACCGATTGGATGGAACGCTTTTCCGAAAGCATTCACGTCAACAGCATCATTTTCTTCATTGCGGGTGCAGTCGTCGCCGCGTGCGTCGCGTTGTTCGGGCTGAAGCTGTTGAAGCCGCTGGTAGCCTTGGCCTTCGGCACCGCCGGAAGCATGGTCGGCGCCCGCCTGTTTGTGCTGTGCAACGACCACTTCCATTGGATGTTCTCCGACCTCACACAGGCAGTGCTCGGCTCCGTTTGCGGCTTGCTGATTGCAATTCCCTTGATGTTCCTTTCCTTTAAGGTTACCCGCCTGATGCTTTCCGTCCTGATGACGGGCGTCGGATTTTGCACCGCACTCTATCTTGTCAACGACAACTACATCTTCGCAGTGGCAATTGCCCTTGCGGCATTCCTCCTTTCCCTGTTGCTGTACCGCATCCTGTTTGCGGTGCTGACCGCCGGAGCCGGAAGCGTTTTGGCATTCCATCTGCTTTCCGCCGCGTTCCCGAGCGTCCGCTACCTGGATTGGAACCACAATCGCGTGGCATTTGTCATTGCCGTGGGCGTTGCGTTGGTTTGCATGGTCTTTCAGTTCCTCACCAACCGCCGCAAAAAAGAGCCCGCAAAGGAAAAGGCAGACGTGCAAGCGGAGGCAACCGTCCCCGTCGAAGCACAACCCGAGACGCAACCAGAAAACGTGGTTGTTTGGGAGCAAAGAAAGGGATATGTCATCCCCTTTGAGTTCAATTAAAAAGACGGCAACCGTCGAAAAAGGCGCAGACAGCTTTTGTCCGCGCCTTTTGCTTACCCGAAGGTAATGCTGTATTCCACACTTTTTTCATGCTTCGGACGAATGCGGAACATGTCGCTTTTGTCCGCCAGCTCGCTGCCGACCTCCGGATGACTGGGGAACCCCGCCCACGGCTCGATACAAACAAAGGGAGCATCGGTTTTTGCGGGCTGCCACAGCCCCAAATAGGGCAGCTCCGGATACTCCAAGCGAATGAAGCGTGCGCTGTTATCGCTTTTGAGCGTCACCGCGGGAGCCACACGGCTCATAAAAACCGAATCATTGTCGAACAAGCGGTGTGAAAGAGCCAACCGTCTGCCATCCCGCAAGTGCACGGGACGCTTGATACCCGCGCTCAAGCCCGCGGAGGTACACACCATTTCGTCGGGAGAGCATTCGCGGTCGAATTCAATGTACCAGTCGGAAAAGTCCCCTTCTCCGTTGACGGGCACCCGAAAGCCGGGGTGTCCGCCCGTGGTGGCGTACATCGTCTCGTCCCCGCGGTTCTCCATCACCGTTTGAATGCGGAGCGTGTTTCCCTCCAGGGTGTAAATTACACGAAGCCGAAAGCGGAAGGGATACACCCTTTCGGTCTCCTCGTTTGCGTCCAGCGTGAACACCAAGACGTTTTCCCCCACCCGTTCGCCCGAGAACTCCGTGCTGCAAGCAAATCCGTGACAGCCCAACGAATAAGCCTTGCCGTTGTGGGTGTAAACGCCGTCCCTCACACGGCCGCAGATGGGGAACGGGAGCGGAGAGGTCTGCCCCCAATATGCGGGGTCTGCCTGCCACATATATTCACAGCCGTCGCTTCCGATTACCGAACGGAGCTCGGCGCCGAGCGAAGAGACGGATACGGTAAGCGCCTCGTTTTTTACGGTTAAAAGCATAGAACACAAAACTCCTTTTTGTCGATTGAAATTGTCTGAAGCATCAGCTTCATTATAATATGTTTCCGCCGTTTTGTCAACGAAAAAGCAAAAGAAAGTTTTTTGCAAAAATATTAAAAAAATCAAAAAAAGCTATTGACAAAATCATTAAAACGTGGTAGAATATTGAGGTATTCGGCGGGATAGCTCAGTTGGCTAGAGCAACCGGTTCATACCCGGTAGGTCATG
>CAZWXE010000040.1:0-15580 GCA_964638045.1 uncultured Ruminococcus sp.
ATCCAATGCCATCATCGTCGGCTTCAACGTGCGTCCCGACAAAACCGCTTTGGACTCCGCGGAAAGACAGAACGTCGATGTTCGCACCTACCGTGTCATTTACGAGTGCATTGAGGAAATCGAGGCGGCAATGAAGGGCATGCTGGCTCCCAAATTCCGCGAGAATCTGCTGGGACACGCCGAGGTCCGTCAAACCATCCATGTTCCCAACGTGGGTACAATTGCAGGCTCCTACATTCAGGACGGCAAGATTACAAGAGCCTCTCAAATTCGCGTCGTTCGCGACGGTATTGTCATCTTCGAGGATAAGATTTCTTCGCTCAAGCGCTTCAAGGATGACGTCAAAGAGGTTGCCGCAGGCTACGAGTGCGGCGTCGGATTGGAAAAGTTTAACGACATCAAGGTCGGCGACATTCTGGAAGCGTTTGTGATGGAGCAAATTCAGCCCGACTGATGTCAAAAAGCAGAGAAAGGAGCGCGGATGTATGGTGCATGAAAAATCTTGCGGTGCGTTGGTGTTTCGACGGGACGAAAGCGGACAGCAATACGTTTTAATGATCAGAAGCAAGCAGGGAGGGCATCGCGCCTTTCCCAAGGGGCATATGGAGCGCGGAGAAAACGAGCACATGACAGCCATTCGAGAAGTGTTTGAGGAGACGGCGGTTCAAATTCGCATCCACTCCGATTTCAGGGAAACGGTTCATTACCATCCCATGCCCGGCGTCATCAAGGAGGTTGTTTACTTTATGACCGAAACCGAGCAGATTGAAATCATGCCGCGCGAGGGAGAAATCGCTCAGGTGGAGTGGGTACCTGTGGAGCAGGCCGAGCGTTCCCTGACGCATGAAAACGACAAGCTGGTTTTCCGCGCCGCCATGAAACGGCAGGAGCGGGACAGCAAAGCCGTCTGACCGTCATACAATCTTTTCAGCAGACGCAACTCCGAGGGAATGTCGGCATATACTTTGATTGCCAAGAGTAAATGCCACAGAGAAAGGAACTGCGACTATGAAAATGTACATCTGGAAGGCTCCGTTCTTCCTCGCACCGCTGCTGCGGAAGCTCTCGGCGCTTCGGCACCGCAGAGAAGAGTAAAAAACAAGACTGCAACAAAAAAAGAAAGGAAAGAAAGAATATGAGATACAAAATTCGTTTGGACACAATGGCAGACATCAACCGCTTCGTCAACATGGCCACCAAGCACAAGGGAAACATTGTTTTAACCGACGGTCACCGCTTCACCGTAAACGGCAAATCCTTGCTGGGCGCAATGTACACCTTTGAGTGGGATGAAATTTACTGTGAATCCGAATCCGAAATCTATTATTTGATTAAAGATTTCATCGTCGGGGATTCCATGCCCGTTGAGGAATGACAACAAAAAAAGAGTGCAAATTTGCACTCTTTTTTTATTGTCGGCTCAAATGTTTTTCAGGTCTTCCTCATCCACGATGCAGCCGAATTTTTCACCGCAGGCGGGGCAGGTCAGGTCCTCGGGGTCCAGCTCCTGGTCAAAGCAAACGGTTTCACCGCAGGAGGGGCAAACAATTTCAAAGTAGTCCTCATTTGCACAACCTTCACCGTCGCAGTTTGCGCAGTCGCCGTCACAGTCCTCAAAGTCTTCCTCGTCGTATTCGTCGTCTTCGTCCTCTGCATCGTCGTCGCAGCATTCGTCCAGGAAGTCCTCTACGGTTTCCAGGTCGTCGTCCAGTTCCTCCACGTAATCATTGAGATAATCCAGGTCGCTGTCGATGTCCTCAATGTCGGAGCGAATGTCGGTGACCTCGGCGGCCATGTCGTCTACCAATTCCAGCAAAGCGGCAAGAATTTTGCCTTCTTTGGTGGTTTTGTCCAATTCCAAGCCCTCGGCAAGTCCTTTGATATAAGCGGCTCTTTCTGTCAGTTTCATGTTTTAAATACCAATCCTTTCTTCAAAATGGGCGTTTTGTAATTTGCAAAAAGGGGGAAGGCCTTGATGCGCAAAGTCTTTCCCCTTCTCAATTTTTATGCTCTGGAGAGATACTCACCTGTTCTGGTATCAATTTTCAGCACATCGCCGACGTTGATAAACAGGGGAACCTTGATTTCCGCGCCTGTTTCCAGGGTAGCGGGCTTAAGGGCATTCGTTGCGGTGTTGCCTGCAAAGCCGGGATCCGTGTCGGTAACCTCAAGCTCCACAAACGTGGGAGGCTCAATTCCGAAAACATTGCCCTTGTAGGAAACGATTTTGCACATCATTTCTTCCTTTACAAAGCGGAAGTTTTCGCCAACCTTGTCGTGTGCAACCAAGGTCTCCTCCCAGGATTCGGTGTCCATAAAGTGATAAAGGTCACCGTCGTCGTAGGAGTATTGCATATCTCTTCTTTCGATATAAGCGTTCTCAAACTTATCGGTGGGGTTAAAAGTTTTTTCAATGACTGCGCCGGAAATCACGTTCTTCAGCTTGGTGCGAACAAAAGCCGCGCCCTTGCCGGGCTTTACGTGCTGAAACTCAACAACCTGCAAAACATTGCCCTGACCGTCGTCAAAAGTGATGCCGTTTTTAAAATCGCCAGCTACTACCATAGTTACCTCCAAAAAACAGAAAGTCGATTTACGCCGGCCATACATCCGGCACATAATTACATTATATTTTACACCAAAAACAACTATTTTGCAATAGCTTTTTGCGTTTTTTTCTGAAATTTATAAAAAATTGATATTTTTATCGCCGAATCGGAGAAAAAGGACTGCAAAAGGAACACCGAAAGGGAATTTTCGCCGTTTCGGGCAGCGAAAACGTCTCGGGCGTTTGCGAAAAACCAACAGTAAACCCCGATGCTGCGCATCGCCCTGCGGGTTCGACTGCGGGCCGCGCCCTCCGCTCAGGGTGACACGACTGGGTTTGCAATTGACGGATGTTTTACAATCCCTCCGCCTCGCATTTGCTCGGCACCTCCCTTTACACAAGGGAGGCAACAGCGCTCCACAGTTTTGGCGAAAAATGGATTTTTCTCGTTTTTTGCAAAAATTGTGTTGCTTTAGATGAAGTGTAAACTTTAGCCGCCTCCCATTATACAAGGCCTTCTAAAGGTTACACTTCATCTAAAGCAATAAACTCTTTCGCAAAGAATTCAGAAAAATAGGCCGTTGTTTTACCAAAAGCACTAAGCAAATTCGTCTTCCAAGTGTCGCGGGATGGTGTCAAATGTCGCAAGCGACAAGTGACGGAAGGATTCCGTCACTCGCCCCGCCGGGCGATATAAACCAACCAAAAGACTTCTATTTTTGCCTCCCTTGTGTAAAGGGAGGTGGGCCGCCACAAGGCGGCTCGGAGGGATTGTTTTCGCGGTAATGACAAACATATAATCGGCCGGCGACCACCGGTCGCCCTACACAAACTTTCGAAAATTACCTTTCGAACCGACGTGCGGAAGGGGACGTTTGGTACTCCCCATCCACCGCTGCCGCGGTCCCAAAAAACTCTCAATATTTGCTTTTGCTTTTTAAAACATCATAAATGGACACAAAACTTTGGTGGCGGGAAGGTGGAATTTTTCCTTCTCGAACCGCAGCCAAAACGGCGCAGCCCTGCTCCTTGGTATGGCTGCATTTGGTGTAGCGACAAGCGCCGATGTAAGGAACAAATTCCCGAAAGGCAAACGGAAGGTCCTCCAGCTCAAAAAAGTCAAATCGCTTGAAATCCAGCATGGAAAAGCCCGGGGTGTCGGCAAGAAACCCGCAATCGGCGGTATCATCCAAGGGGTACAGCTCCACACAGCGGGTGGTATTTTTCCCCCGTTGAATGCGCCGGCTGATTTCCCCCGTTTCCAAATGCAGCTGTGGGAACAAAGCATTCAGCAGAGTGGTTTTTCCCACACCGGAGGCACCGGAAAAAGCAGCAATCTTCCCACGCAGCGCAGTGCTTGCAAAATGCTTGAGTGCAGGAAGCTCGCTGTCCGCACCGCGCCCGGAACGAAAGGTCCGAAATCCCGCCGTGCGGTAAATGTCGCACAACTTTTCCGCAAATGCGGGAGAAAGGTCGCTTTTGGTAATCACCGGAACAGGCTCGATGCGGTTGTGCTCGGCAATGGCGAACAGCTTGTCCACGGTTTGCAGGTCCGGCTCCGGAGAGGTGGCGGCAACGGTAACAAACAGCACGTCCAAATTGGCCATGGGAGGACGAATGAGCGCCGAGGAACGGGGCAAAAAGCGGTTGATGACGATATTGGCGCCCTCCGGATGGGGAATAACAGTGCCGTCCGCGGACGTTTGATAGGAGGTGTCGTCATAGGAAAGCTCCACCACGTCTCCCACCAAAAGCGTGTCCGTGCGGTGAATACTGCCCCTTCCGTGCGCCGTGACGGTGCACCCGTCCAAGGGAGCGGGTGCATGCTCCGCCTCCGGAGGGCAATGCGCACCGTCCGACAAACGCACATAAAACAGACCGCCAATGCTTTTTACAATTCTGCCGAATCCTTGATAGCTCCTCATCTTGTTTCTTCCGTTCCTTCCGCTTCGGTTTGTTTTGCGACGTAAAGTGTAATTTTGGTGCCCGCACGCACCTTTGTCCCCGCTTGATGGCTTTGCCGCAGCACCTGCCCCGACACGGAGGCGGGTGCGCTTTCCTCCAGAACCTCGCAAACGTTCAGGCGGGAAAGCCACAGCAGCATCAGCGCGTCCGTTCTGCTTTTTCCGGTCAATTCCGGAACAGTGACAATTTCCTGCGGGATTCCCGCGCTGACCGTGAGGGTAATTTGCTGTCCCAACGGCAGCAGCGTGCCGAAAGAAGGGGACGTGGAAAGCACCCTGCCCTCCTCATAGGGCGCATCACAAAATTGCGTGGCAACCGAAAAGCCCAAGCCGCGCAGCTGTGCACAGGCAACCCGCACATCCTCTCCGATGACATTGGGCAGCAGAGCATACTGTCGGCCGAGGCTGACGTACAAGGTCACCTCGCAGGAGGGAGCCTCCTCGGTCAGCTTGCGGCGGCTTCCGGCAGGCGGCGATTGAGACAAAACGGTGCCTGCCTCGGTGTCGCTGTCAAAGCGATATTCCACCGTGGCGCGAAGCCAATCCGGGAATGCAAGCGTTTCTTGTCGCTGCCCGCAATAATCCGGAATTTGCACCGCCTGCCCCGGCTTTGCAAACGGCGAAAACAGGAAGTCAAACACCGTAAAGGAAACGGTGAACAGCAGAAGTGCGGAAAACAGCAAGGCTTTGACGGTATTGTGAGCGGTTCCGATTGCTTTTTCGGACATAGAAAACCCCTTTGCAAAAAAAGATGTAAAGGGGTACGGCAGGCAAGCTTACGCCTCGGGGGCTTCGTTCTGCTTTTCCCGTTGCACCTCACGGCGCAGCTGTCCGCAGGATGCGTTGATGTCCGCACCCAACGTACGCCGCACGGTGGCGCGAATGCCGTGTTCCTCCAAAACCTTTCCAAAGGCGTGAATCACCTCCTTGGAGGAATGTCGGAACCCTGTTTCGGTTACCTCGTTGACGGGAATGAGATTGACGTGAATGGGCATGGTTTCGGTGCGGGAACGCAGGTGGGCATTCAGCACCTTCGCCAGCTTTTCGGCGTTTTCGCGGGAATCGTTTTTCCCCGCAATCAGCGTATATTCAAAGGAAATTCTGCGTCCTGTCCGTGCATAGTAGGCACGGCAGGCATCCAGCAGAGCGTCCACTCCGAATCGATTGTTAATGGGCATGATGGCGGAGCGCGTTTCGTCATCGGGCGCATGCAGGGAAATGGAAAGGGTAATGGGCAGTCCCTCTTCCATCAGGTCGTAAATGCGATTGACCAAGCCGCAGGTGGAAAGCGAAATGTGACGGTAGCCGATATTCAGGCCCTTTTCATGTCCAACCAGACGGAGAAAGCGGAGCACATTGTCGTAGTTGTCCAGCGGCTCGCCGATGCCCATCATCACAATGTTGGAAATGCGCTCGTCGCAATCCTTTTGTGCGGAAATGACCTGTCCCAACAGCTCGGCAGGGGTCAGGTTACGCACACGGCCGCCGATGGTGGAGGCGCAAAATTTGCAGCCCATGCGGCATCCTACCTGTGAAGAAATGCAAATGGTGTTGCCGTGCCGATATTTCATAACAACGCTTTCCACGCAGCATCCGTCGGCAAGGGAAAACAGATATTTCACCGTGCCGTCCAGCCGAGAAACCAATTTGCGCTCGATTTGCGGGAAGTGCCAGCAAAATGCTGCGGCAAGCTTTTCACGAAGGGCTTTGCCGATGTTGCTCATCTCATCCGGAGAAACGCCTCGGTGCAGTTGAGAAAAAATTTGGGTGGCACGGTATTTGGCTTCCCCGTTTTGAGTCATCCATGCCTCCAGCTCCTCAAGGCTCAAGGAGAGAAGCTCCTGCTTTGGTGTGTTCATGGGTTGTTTCGCTCCCGTCGTTTAGTATGTGTAAAAAGAGAATGAATGATGTTGATGAAATCGGTGATTTTTTTGTCGGGAACTTCTTGAAAGAAGTTCCCGACACCTTCAAGAGCTTTCACGAAACGGCTCCCGATGGGCAAAGTGGGATGTTTGTGCTTCTGAAAAGCTTTCAGAGCCGCTCCATCACGGCAATGTAAAAGCCGTCGGTGTCTCCTTCGTCCGGGAACAGGGTTTGTTCACGGAGGAGCGAAAATTCCGCATGCGCGGAAAGGAAGCGCCGCACATTCTCGCCGTTTTCGGCGGGAAGCAACGTACAGGTGGAATACACCAGCCTGCCGCCGTGCCGAACGTAATTGCAGGCGTTGTTCAAAATCGCAAGCTGAATGGCGGGGAGCTCGGCGCTTTTCTCGGGCTCCTTGTATTTCAGCTCCGGCTTTTTCGCAAACACGCCGAACCCGGAGCAGGGAACGTCACACAGCACACGGTCGGCCTGCCCGAACCATTCCGGATTCGGTTGTCTTGCGTCCAGGGCACGCGTTTCAAGGATGGAAATACCGAGGCGTCCGGCACCGGATTGCACCAAGGAAAGCTTGTTGGCATGCAGGTCACATGCAACCAGACGACCGCGGTTGTGCATATCGATGCAGGCACCGAACGCCTTGGAGCCGGGGCAAGAACAAACGTCCAAAACAAAATCGTCCGGGTGCGCGTCCAAAGCCTCCACACAAAGCTGAGAGGCTTGGTCCTGCACAAAAAACAGTCCCTCCTCAAAGCCGGGAAGCGTGTGCAGAGGCGCACTTTCGATGGCAATGCCGCTTTGACTGCGGTCACATGGGGCACAGCGCACACCTGCGGCCGTCAGCTTCGCCATCAGCTCGTCACGGGTGCATTTCAGCGTGTTGGTGCGCAAATGCATGGGCGGAACCGCGGAAAACGCCTTCAACAGTGATTCGGTCCGTTCGATTCCGTAAAGCTCGGCAAACAGGCTGCAAATTTTCGGGGAAAAGGAATACTGCACCGAAAGCCGCTCCACAGGCTCGGATGGCAGGGGAATGCTCTCCCGTTGCCGCAAATAGGCACGCAGAACGGCGTTGACAAAGCCGCGGCTTTGCTTGTTGTGGCATGCGGCAACCGTCTCGTTGACGGCGGCATGGTCGGGTACGCGGTCCAAATATTCCAATTGATAAATGCCGAGACGCAACAGGTTTTTCACATCCGAGCTCATTTCTTCCATCGGACGGGAAGAAAGATGGGAAATTGCATGGTCCAGGGTGAGTTTTTTCTCGATGACGCCGTAAACCATCGCGGTCAACAGCCCGCGGTCCGCATCCGAAAGCGGATGGCGCCGCAGGGCGGTATCCAAGGCAATGTTGGAGTATTGCTCCGAAGCAAAGCACTTGTTGAGAACGGAGAGGGCAAGTCCGCGCAGATTTTCCATAAGGACTCCTTTTTCGGAAGGTTCAATTCCGTCGGTTGTTGGCAATCACCAACAGACGAAGCAATGACAAAAGCGAGGTGGCAAGCGCCGCCACATAGGTCATGGCAGCCGCACGCAGTACCTTGCGCGCACCTTGAAGCTCATCGCCGGAAACAATTCCGTACTCCTGCATGCCGGCAAGGGCACGGGAAGAAGCGTTGAATTCCACGGGCAGGGTGATGAGTTGAAACAGGGTGGCAAAAGAGAAGCAGGCAATACCCGCCAGCATGAAGAACATGCCGAAGTTGCCGGAAAACAGCAACCCGATGAAGAACAGCGGCATGGCAAGCGAGGAGCCGATGTTGCAGGCGGGAATGATTGCCATGCGCATTTTCAGGGGCGCATAGCCCAGGGCGTCCTGAATGGCGTGTCCCGCCTCGTGGCAGGCAACGCCCACGGAAGCCGCGCTTTGCGAGTTATAAACGCTTTCGGAAAGATACAAATTCTTGGTACGCGGGTCATAGTGGTCGGTGAGATGTCCCTTGGTGGTCAAAATGCCCACATGGTACAGCCCGTTGGCGTCCAGCAGTTGTCGCGCCGCCTGCGCCGCGGTTTGGCCCGAGCGAATGGCGGTGTGGCTGTATTTTTTAAAAGTGCTGTTGACATTTGCGCTTGCCCAAATCGAAAAGAACAGGGCGGGCAGCACAATCAGCAAGGTCCAATCAAAGTAATAGAAAAAAGGCATTATTCAATCATTCCTTTCAAAAATAAGTTCAAAGGAGAACGACTCAAAAAGAAAGAGAAATTCGGCGTTACGATGTTTTAAGCGCGGTTTCCCAACACATCTCCCACGCAAAGCTTTCTGCCGTTGATAAAATCCGCGGCGCTCATGCGCTTTTTGCCCTCGGGAAGCACGGTGAGCAATTCAACCGCGCCCGTTCCGCAAGCCACGGTGATAACGCCGTTGTCAAGAGCAAGCACCTGACCGCAGACACCGTCGGAGGACCGCTCCGCCACGCGCGAAGCAATCACCTTGAGCATTTTTCCGTCCGGCAGATGGGTAAAGGCAAGGGGCATGGGAGAAAGTCCGCGAATGCGGTTGTGTACCTCCTGTGCGGACAGGGAAAAATCCAGCAGGCAATCGCTTTTTTCGATTTTGGCCGCATAGGTGGCAAGCGCGTCATTTTGCGGCGTACGCGTCAGCGTTCCGTTGCGCAGGGCGGCAAGCGTTTTCAACAGCAGTGTCGCGCCGCAGGCGCCAAGCTTGTCGTGGAGTTGTTCAAAATTATCGTTTTCCTCAATCGGAACGCGCTCCCGCAACAGCATATCTCCCGTATCCAACCCCACATCCATCATCATGGTGGTGATGCCCGTTTCGGTTTTTCCGTCGATGATGGCGCGTTGCATGGGCGCGGCCCCCCGATATTCGGGAAGCAACGAGCCGTGCACATTGATACAGCCGTATGCGGGGAACTCCAAAACATTGCGGGGAAGTATTTTCCCATACGCCGCCACCACCAACAGCTCCGGCGCCAGTTCCCGCAAAAAGGACTCAAATTCCGGGCCCTTCAGCGTGTTCGGCTGGTACACGGGAAGTCCGTGCGCTACGGCATAAAGCTTGACCGGCGGGGGCGTCAGTGCATATCCTCTGCCCTTCGGCTTGTCGGGCTGTGTAATGACGCCGATGACATTTTCTCCCGCCTCCACCAGTGCGCGGAGAGAGAACAGGGCAAAGTCCGGCGTTCCCATAAACAGAATGCGCATTATTCCAACTCCTCAATCATGCAATCGGTAAACAATTTTCCGTCCAGATGGTCGATTTCGTGGCAGAGTGCCCGGGCAAGCAGGTCACTGCCGCTGATGTCGAACTGTTTTCCGTGACGGTCGGTGGCTCTGACGGTGACGTGCTTCGGACGCTTGGTAATGCCCCAGCGTCCCGGAATGGAGAGGCATCCCTCCTGCTCGTTCTGCTCTCCCGCATAGCTGATGATTTTGGGATTGATGAGCTCAATGGGATGTCCGGGCTCTACCTCCACAACCGCAATGCGGCGCAACACACCAACCTGCGGAGCGGCAAGGCCGACGCCGTCGGCGGCGCGCATGGTTTCCAGCATATCGTCCAACAGGGTAAGAATGCGGGGGGTAATTTGTTCCACGGGACGGCAAACCTTACGCAGGGTGTCATCTCCGACTTTTACGATGTTTAATTTTGCCATAGCAGCAATTCCTCCGGGAAATAAAATGGGTATAATGGGTTCGCATCAAAGCGAGGTGGGATTCAGGTCCACGGAAAGCTGTAACCGCCTTCCGAGCTTTGGGGTAACGTCGCAAAGCAGCGAGGAGAACAACTCCAGCGTGCGACGGTTTAATCTGCATTTGATTACCATACGCAGACGGTATTTGTTGTCTACCCGATAAACGGGCGCCTCAAAAGGTCCGAAGGTAATCAGCTCCACGTCCGAAAAATCGGTTTGCGCCAGCCGCTTCACGTCGGCGGCAAGGGACGCGCCCGCCTTCAGCAATTCGGCTTCCTCACTTCCCGACAAGGTCAGCAGGGCAATGTCGCAAAAGGGAGGAAACATCAACAGTCGGCGCAGGCGAATTTCCTTTTGATAAAAGGTTTCGTAGTCCTGTGCACAGGCAAGGCGGATAATTTCATGCTCCGGATGATCGGTTTGAATGACGGCACGTCCCGGCTTTTTGCCGCGTCCCGCCCGTCCGATGACCTGCGTCAGCATCGAAAACGTGCGTTCCGATGCACGATAGTCATCCAGGTACAGGGAGGAATCCGCCGACAGAACGCCGACCAGAGTCACATCCGGAAAGTCGTGTCCCTTGGTTACCATCTGCGTGCCGAGCAGAATGTCCGCCTGATGCTCGCGGAATGCCCCCAGCATTTCCTCATATGCAAATTTGGTTGAGGTGGTGTCCGTATCCATCCGCAAAACGGAAGCGGACGGCAGCAACGTCTTCAATTCCTCCTCTACCTTTTGCGTACCGAAGCCCATCCGCGCAAGATGCGGAGAGGAGCAGGAAGGGCATTGCGTGGGAACGGGCATGCGCCGACCGCACCAATGGCAAACCAGAAAGCCGTCGGAGTAAGAGCGTTGCTTGGTGTGGTAGGTCATCGCCACCGAGCAGCCCGGGCAAAGCACGGCATCGCCGCAGGAGCGACAGCTGACAAAATGATTGTAGCCTCGGCGGTTGAGGAAAAGCACCGATTGCTCTCCGCGCTCCGCGGTTTGTACCAAGGTGCGCATCAATTGCTCGCTCAAGGGAGCATTGCTGCCGATGGGCTCCTTTCTCATGTCCACAATGTCCACCTTCGGCAGGGCGGCACCGCCGAAGCGCTGCGTCAACCGCACCAACGTGTATACACCGTCCATAGCCTTTTTGTAGCTTTCCAGGGACGGTGTCGCCGAGCAGAGAAGCATCAGTCCGCGATGGTGCGCACAACGGTAGCGGGCAATGTCGCGGGCATGATATTTTGGGTTTCGGTCGGATTTGTAGGTGTGCTCCTGCTCCTCGTCGATGATGATTGCACCGAGGTTGCGCACGGGAGCAAACACCGCCGAGCGGGTACCGATGACAACATCGGCCTTCCCTTCCTTGATGCGGCAGTAAGCGTCGTACCGTTCTCCCGCCGACAGCGCCGAATGCATCACCGCAACGCGCTCGCCGTAGCGTGCGCAGAAAATGGAAACCGATTGCGGGGTCAAGGCGATTTCGGGCAGCAGCAGGATAACGCCGCGTCCGGCCTCCAACAGGCGGTCGATGAGGGCGGTCATCACACAGGTTTTTCCGCTTCCCGTCACGCCGTGCAGCAGCGCCGCCTTCGCCTCACCCGAAAAAGCCAACTCACTCAGAGTGTTCAGGGCATCGGTCTGTTCGTCGTTCAGCGTCAAGGGCGTTTGGCCGACATAGGTATATGCGGCGTAAGGGTTGCGCTCCACCTTGCGCTCGGAGGCGTAAAGATACCCCTTCTTTTGCAGGGTTTTCAGGGGAGATTCGCTGCAACCGGCGGCTTCGCAAAGCTCGGAGGTGGTCATGGGAGCGCCGTGCTCAAGCAGCGCTTCCAAAACGGCGCGATGCTTTTCAATCAGCCCCTCGGCGGAAAGCCGTTCTCCGTTCCCGTCGGTGCACAGCGCCCAGACGCGCTCTTTTTTTTCGGAAACGCCCTCCTTCAGGACAGTCTCCTTTCGAAGGTAGCCCAAACGAACCAACCTGCGCAGCCGCGGCTCCACATCCACCCCGAAGGTCTCGCGGAGCGCCGCATGTGCAAGGCTCCCCTTGCTTTGAATTTCTCTGTATACGAACAAATCCGACGAAGGAAGCTCGTCGGAGTCGGTGAGTATGCGTTCCCGACAAACCGAGTAGACGTCTGTCAGTTTGGAGAGTGCCGACATGGGCAGCATGGCCTTCACGGCATCTCCCGTGGAACAAAGAGTTTTCAGCTTCATAAAATCGCAAAGCCCCAAGCCCTCTCGGTCCAACATCAGCTTTTGAGGACAAACCGAGACAATCGGCTTCAAATCCCGATACGGGGAGGCTTCCCGCAGCCGGCACACCAGCGCAAGCCGACGGTGATTTGCGGTTCCGAAGGGAACCGTCACAAAAGCACCTACGACAACCTGCCCGTCCAGCTCCGAGGGAATGCGATAATCGTAAATTCCGTCAATGGGGAAGGGGTTGTCTAAAAGACATACCCCCGCAACTTCCGCATGCAAGGTACGGCTCCCCGTTTATTCGGCGTCTGTCGGAGCTTCGTCGGAGGGAGCGGCGCCGTTTTCTTCCGCAACAGCCTCGGAGGAAGCCTCTTCGGGAGCAATCTCCTGTGCGGCAGACTCCTGTGCGCCATCCTCTTCTTCGGAGGCTTCGTTTGCGTGCAGGTCAATCTCGTAAACGCCGTCGCGCAAACGGTTGACAGCCACCTTTACAGCCTTTTCGTCGCGCAGCTCACGGTCAATCATGGTGTTCAGCGGCTTGTCGGTTTCCTTGTTGCCCGTCAGCGACTTTTCGGCAGCATCGTGCTGACGTACATATTCGTCGGTAATCAAACGGGCACACTTTGCGGTGGCAAGAGCAAGCTCATATCGGTTATAATTGCCTTTGGTCAATTCGTCAATGGTTGGATGCAGCATAATAATTGATTCTCCTTATTTCTCTAAAAGATTTTTTCGGTTCGGATAGCGGCGGCTCAGCTGTTGAAGTAACGTGCGGCGGCGTCGGGATGCCGACGGGTAGCAAGCGTCTCGGCAAGGACAATGGAACGAATTTCGTCCGCGCACTTGTCTGCGCCGTTGTCCTCATTGTAGACGATGTAATCGTAGCCGGAAAGCATTTTCAGCTCTTCTCTGGTGCGCTCCAAGCGCGCAAGAATTTTCTCCTCCGATTCGGTTCCCCTGCCGCGAAGCCGACGCTCCTGTTGGGAGAAGGAAGGGGAAAGCAACATGATGAGCACAGCCTCCGGATACAGCCGCTTGACGTTCATGGCCCCCTCCACCTCAATTTCGAGGATGAGGTTTTTTCCGCTTTCCAGCACCGCCTCGGCTTCTTTTTTCGGCGTTCCGTAGTAATTGCCGCAGTAGTCGGTGTATTCCAGCATTTCGCCGCGTGCAATGCGTTGTTCGAAATCCTCTTTGGTGATGTAGTAATAGTTGACGCCGTGCACTTCTCCGACGCGGGGCGCTCTTGTGGTGGCCGAAACCGAAAGGACAAAGTCCGGCGACTCCAAAAGCTTTGCGTTTACGGTTCCTTTTCCGCTCCCCGCGGGACCGGAAATTACAATCAAAAGACCTGCTTGCTTGGACTTTGCATTCATCATATCCGTCTTAAGCGTATTCGCTTATTCCTCCGTTTCTGCTTCGATGTCGTCTTCGTCATCCGTCAACAGACTTGCGTCCAGACGGTTGGCAATGGTTTCTGTTTGAATGGCGGAAAGGATGACGTGCTCGGAATCGGTGATTATGACGGCACGTGTGCGGCGACCGCAGGTGACGTCGATGGCCTTGCCGTCGTCCTTGGCATCCTGCATCAGCCGCTTGATGGGTGCGGAGTCGGGATTTGCCAAAGCAACCACACGGTCCACCGCCACCATGTTTCCGAATCCGATATTGATAAACTTCATAAAGGCCTTCCTTTCTGTTTGTCGAAAGAGCTCACTCCAAATTTTGAATTTGCTCCCGAATTTTTTCAAGCTCGCACTTGCAGTCCACCACAATATGGGCAATTTCGGCATTGTTGCACTTGGAGCCCGTGGTGTTCACCTCGCGGTTCATTTCCTGCAGCAAAAAGTCCAATCGCCTGCCGACAGGCCCGTCGCTCTCCAAAATCTGCGCAAAAGCATCCAAATGCGTGCGCAAACGAACCAGCTCCTCGTCCACCGCCACCTTGTCGGCATAAACGGCACATTCGGTCAACAGCCGTCCCTCGTCCAAAGTCAGCAGGTTGTCACTCAGCGCTTCGCGAATGCGGTCGGCAAGCCGCTGACGGTAAGAGCCGATGTCGGCCTCGGAAAGAGGAGCAATGCGCTCCACCATTTGCCCGACGCCGTCCAGCTTCTGCCTCAAATCCGCGGCAATGCTTTCCCCCTCGCGCCGACGCGAAAGCAACAGCGCGTCCACGGCAGAGGAAAGCACCTGCGCAAGGCAGGCCCAATCGTGCTCGACATCCTCCTGCGGCTTTTTCACGGAGAACAGCTCCGCATTGCGCGCAACGCTCATCACGGAAATATCGTCCCGCAGGCCGTAGGCATCACGCAACGTCTCCAAGGCACGAAGATACCCCTTGAGGTAAGACTCATCCAACGAGATTTCCACATCCCCGTCGGCAAGCTTTTCCATGCTGACAAACACGTCCACCTTCCCGCGGGAAATGCCCTTGGATTGCAGAAAAGGCTTGATGCGCTCCTCCAAAAAGCCGTACGCGCGGCTGATTTTCGCGGTGCAATCGAGAAAGCGACTGTTCACCGACTTGATTTCCACGGTGATGTCCAAATTGTCCACCGTGCTGCGGCATCTGCCGTAGCCTGTCATGCTGCAAATCATTCTCCGCGCCCCGCCTTTTCGAAAAAATAAAATACATATTTATTGTAACCTATTTTAGTGAAAAAGTCAACGGCTTTTGGGATTTTCCTGTATTTTTTTGCGCATTTCAAAAGCAACGGGAATCTACGGCATTGCTGCAATAGATTCCCGTCTCATTTTTTTGTATCAAGCAACCGCCGCGCGGTTAATCTTCCACGCGCTCCCCGAGGATGTTGCGGTACTTTTGATAAAAGGATTCAAAGTAGCCGCCGTCCAAGGCCTCGCGAATTTTGCGTGTCAGATTGTTGTAAAAATACAGGTTGTGAACCACCGCAAGCTGCATGCCGACCGCCTCCTTCGCCTTAAGCAAATGGCGCACATAGGAACGGCTGTAATGACGGCAGGCAGGACAATCGCAGTCCTCGTCAAAGGGGCGGGGGTCACGGGCATATTTTTCGTTCATCAAATTCATCTTGCCCTTCCACGTAAACAAATTTCCGTGGCGCGCGTTTCGGCTGGGCATGACGCAGTCAAAGAAGTCCACCCCGTAGTGCACCGCCTCCAAAATATTGCAGGGCGTGCCTACGCCCATCAAATAGCGTGGCTTTTCCTTCGGCATATAGGCCTCCACCGCGTCAATGATGCGGTACATTTCCTCGGTGGGCTCTCCCACCGCCAATCCGCCGATGGCAAAGCCCTCGCAGGGGACCTCCGAGAGCATTTGCATATGACGAATGCGCAAATCCTCATACGTACCGCCCTGA
>CAZWXE010000041.1:0-14965 GCA_964638045.1 uncultured Ruminococcus sp.
TTTTCTTTTTGTAAACTTTTTCTTTTGCGCCTGCGGTGTCAAAAGAAAAAGTGGCTATGGCGTTTGTGTCATCATAAAAATGACAATTTTTTTGCCTAACACTAACCGCAGAGTAATTCATGTTGCTCTGCGGCTTCTTTAATGAAACGCGCACAGTCATTCGATGATTCCCCCGCCGACCACGGTATCGTCGGCATACAGCACCACCGATTGCCCTTTGGAAATCGCCCGTTGAGGGGTGTCAAACCCAATGCGCATTCTGCCGTCGCTCAGCAGGGTGACGGTTGCGGGGGCAGGGGCGGCCTGATAACGAATTTTTGCACAGAGGCGCAGGGGCCCTGCGATGAGGTCCGGCGCAATCAGATTGATGCTGTGTGCGGTCAGCTCCGTGCGGAACAGTGCCTCGTTGTCTCCGAGAATGACCGCATTGCTTTCGTGATTTTTATCGCATACATAGGTGGGCTTTCCGAGTGCAATGCCGAGTCCTTTGCGTTGCCCGATGGTGTACCGAATGGCCCCGTTGTGTGTGCCGAGAACATTGCCGTCTTGGTCCAAAAAGACTCCTTTGGGGTATTTCTTTCCGGTTGTGTGCTCAATGAAGCGTACATAGTCTCCGTCCGGAACAAAGCAAATGTCCTGACTGTCCTGCTTGTGCGCATTGCAAAGCGCGTGCTCCTCGGCGTATGCCCGCACCTCCGCTTTGCTCATGCTGCCGAGCGGGAAGAGGGTGTGTGCCAGCTGCTCCTGTGACAGCGTCCACAGCACATAGGACTGGTCCTTGGTTGAATCCTTTGCACAACAAAGCCGCATACGACCGTCTGCATCTTTTTCGATGCGGGCATAGTGTCCGGTGGCAATATAGTCGCACCCGAGTTCTTTTGCAACCTCGTAAAGCTTTGCAAACTTCATGGTACGGTTGCATTCCACGCAAGGGTTCGGCGTTCCGCCTTCCTCATAAGTGCGGATGAAATAATCGATGACGTTTTTACGAAACGCGTCGGAAAAATCGTAAACGGAAAACGGAATGCCAAGCAGCTCCGCTACTCTCCGGGCATCGTTCTGCTCCTGCGGATTTCCGCAGGATTTTTGCGCGCACGCGTCCTTTTCATTCGGGCAAAACAGGCGCATCGTAGCTCCCACGCAATCATATCCCTGCTCCTTGAGCAAAAGGGCGGTGACGCTGCTGTCCACTCCGCCGCTCATGGCAACCAAAACGCGGTTGTTCATTTCATTCATTCCTCCCAACAAAATTGAGTCAACTGTCCCGCTGTTTGCAAATCGGCAAAATCGGTTTGTCGGAGCACCTCGTACACGGCAATTGCAACGGTATTGGAAAGGTTGAGGGAGCGCAGTCCCTCGCGCATGGGAACGCGGACACAGCTTTCCGGATGTGCCACCAGCAGCTCCTCGGGCAGACCCTTTGTTTCTTTGCCGAACATCAGGTAGACCTCCTCGGGGTAGGAGATTTCGGTGTAGCGGTGCCGCGCTTTTGTGGTGTAATAGAAAATGGCGTCTTTTTGATGCTTTTCGAAGAACTCCTCCGTGCTTTCGTAATAGGTGATGTCCAACAGATGCCAATAGTCCAATCCCGCACGCTTCAGCTTGCGGTCATCGATTTCAAAGCCCAACGGTTTAATCAGGTGTAGAGAGGCACCGGTTGCGGCGCAGGTGCGGGCAATGTTCCCTGTGTTTTGCGGAATTTCCGGCTCGTGAAGAACAATGTGAATGTGACTCATAAAAGAACCTTCCTGTCGAATCAAGAATTTGCTTGCATACATCATAGCATATTTTGCGCTTTCCTGCAAGTGATTTTTTGCCGTTGGCTTGAAAATTTACAATATAATAATATATTGAAATTTAAAATATAGTATAATTAAAAAAATATAACTTTTTCGGCAGGTTGTCTGTCGATATGGGAAAGGACTTACAGAATGTCATTGTTTACCAAAATGTTCGGCACATACAGTCAGCGTCAGTTAAAAAAGCTGAATGCAACCGCAGATGAGATTGAACGCTTGGGTGAAAAATATCGGGCAATGAGCAACGCTCAATTGCAGGCCGTTACGGGGGAGCTGCGTGGTCGTCTGCAAAACGGAGAAACGCTGGACGACATTCTTCCCGATGCGTTTGCCGCCGTTCGGGAAGCGGACGACCGCGTATTGGGCAAGCGTCCCTTCCGCGTGCAGCTTCTCGGAGGCATTGTCTTGCATCAGGGCAGAATTGCCGAAATGAAAACCGGTGAGGGAAAAACGCTTGTGGCAACACTGCCCGCTTACCTCAATGCCTTGAAGGGGGAGGGCGTGCACATTGTCACGGTGAATGACTACCTTGCAAAGGTGGGTGCCGAGGAAATGGGCAGAGTATACGAATTTATGGGACTGACCACGGGCTTGGTTGTCCACGGGCAGAGTGCGGAGGCGAAGCACGCTGCCTACTTTGCCGACATCACCTACGGCACCAACAACGAGTTCGGCTTTGACTATCTGCGTGACAATATGGTCATCTACAAGAAGCAGATGGTGCAAAGGGGGCATGTTTTTGCCATTGTGGACGAGGTAGACTCCATTTTGGTGGACGAGGCAAGAACACCGTTGATTATTTCCGGTGCGGGTGAAACCGCAACCGACCTGTACGACCGCGCCGAGCAGCTGGTGCGCAAAATGCGCAAGTTTGTCATCAAGGAGATGGACACCAAGGAAAGCTACGACGATGTGGATGCGGACTATATCGTCGATGAAAAGGCAAACAACGCCATTTTGACGCCCAAGGGCGCCAAGCTGGCGGAGGAGTTTTTCGGTTTGGAGAATTTTACCGACATCGAAAACGTGCAAATTGCCCACCACGTCAACCAAGCCATCAAGGCGCACGGCTGTATGCACCGCGATGTGGACTATGTGGTCAACGAAAAGGGCGTTGTGATTGTGGACGCCTTTACGGGACGTCTGATGCCCGGCAGAAGATATTCCGACGGTTTGCACCAAGCCATTGAGGCCAAGGAAGGGGTTGCGGTGCAAAAGGAGAACAAAACGCTTGCCACCATCACCTTCCAAAACTATTTCCGGATGTACCAAAAGCTTTCCGGTATGACGGGTACCGCACTGACCGAGGAAAACGAGTTTCGCGAAATCTATCGGCTGGACGTTGTGGAAATTCCAACCAACAAGCCCATGATTCGTGTGGACCGTCCGGACGCGGTTTACCGCACGGCGGAGGGCAAATTCAACGCCATTGTACAACAAGTGGTGGAGTGCCATCAAAAGGGACAGCCGGTTCTGGTTGGTACCGTTTCCATCGATAAGTCCGAGGCACTTTCCGTCCGTTTGAAAAAAGCGGGCATTCCGCACACCGTGTTGAATGCAAAGTACCATGAGCGCGAAGCGGAGATTGTCGCACAGGCGGGCAAGCCGGGTGCGGTTACCATTTCCACCAATATGGCAGGCCGCGGAACCGACATTCTTTTGGGAGGAAATCCCGAGTTCATGGCAAAGGCGGATATGCGTGCAATGGGCATCCCGGAGGAGGTCATTGCACTGTGCACCGGATTTACCGACACCGAGGACGAAACCGTTTTGCATGCCCGAGAGGTGTTCCGCGAATTGCTGCAAAAGCATAAGGAGGCCGTTGCTCCGGAAGCCAAAAAGGTTTGCGAGGCAGGGGGATTGTTCATCCTCGGCACCGAGCGCCACGAAAGCCGACGCATCGACAATCAGCTCCGCGGACGCTCCGGACGTCAGGGAGACCCGGGTGAGTCCAAGTTCTTCCTTTCGATGGAGGACGATTTGATGCGCCTGTTCGGCACCGACCGTCTTCAGGGCGTGGTTGAGGCGTTGAAGATGCCGGAGGATATGCCGATTGACGCAAAAATCCTTTCAAACGCCATCGAAAGTGCACAAAAGCGCATTGAGGACGCAAACTTCAAACGCAGAAAGTATGTGCTTTCCTATGATGACGTCATGAATCAACAGCGCGGCATCATCTATCGGCAGAGACAGGATGTACTCAACGGTCAGGATATTTCCGAAACCATTCGAAAGATGCTGACCTCCACGGTGCAGGGCGTTGTGGCCGATTATACCGCCGGCGAAAATGCCTCCGAATGGAATTTAGACGCGCTTCGCGCACATTTTCTGGGTGTTCTGACGACGGAAACGGATTTCCGCTATACCGAGGATGAGCTCAAGCACTTGAAGCGTGAGGACATCGGAGACGCACTTTGCGCGCGCGCCATGGAACGCTATGAAGAAAAAGAAACGCTGTTCGGCGCAGAGGTCTTCCGTGAGGTGGAAAGAGCTATTCTGCTGCGCAATGTAGACACGGCGTGGATGGAGCACATTGATGCGATGGATGACCTCAAGGGCAACGTCGGCTTGCAATCGTATGCGCAAAGAGACCCTGTCAATGAATACCGCTTGCGGGGCGCGGATATGTTTGACATGATGATTGACGACATTCGTCAAAAGACCGTTCGTGCCATTCTTTCCGTGGTTCCCAGAGAACAGCCCATCCAACGGGTGCAGGTGGCCAATCCGTTGACGGAGGGCTTTGAGGGGACCGTCCGCAAGAAGGTAATTGTCAAACGCCCGTCCGGAACCGTTGTCAAGAGCAATGCTTCCGTCGGAAGAAATGACCCTTGCCCCTGCGGTAGCGGAAAAAAATACAAAAATTGCTGCATGAGGCAGCAATCGAGCCGTGAGGAATGAGGCACGATATGGGATTCGGTACGCTTTTTATCGGGTATTTGCTGTCGTTTGTCATTGTCGCTACACTGGAACAGCTCGGAATCGGCTTTGCGGCGCTTTTGTTGGGCTACGGCCTGATGCTGTTCGCTTTGCGCCGCTTGCATCTGTACCACCGCTCCTTTGCGGCAGCCGAGTGCTTGCTGGCTCCGTTGCTGTTAACCGCACTGTACCGCGGGGTGTTGGATATTGCCGATTTGTTTCTGTTGCGGTTGCCGCCGTTCTGGCTTTCCGTGGAATGGATATTCAACGGCGTTGAGGCGGTGCTGTTAATCTGCTTTAATTTCGCTTTGCTGTACGGCATTCGGTCGTTGGCGACGGATGTTTCCTTGCCGCGCATTGCCACGTCGGCAATCCGCAACGCCGTTTTTGTTGGAATTTACGGAGTGCTGTTTGCGTTGACAAAGGTCTCTTTCGGGACCGAACAGGTGAGAAACGCATTGGCAATGTCCGTTTTGATTGTCCAGTTGGTGTGGATTTTTTGCAACCTATGGTTGCTTGTGACCTGCGCAAAGGACATTTGCCCCGAGGGGGACGAGGAAATCGCGCCGAAGCGCTATCGCTTTGAGTGGCTCAATCGCATCGGGGATGCCTACGAGCGAACCCGCCGACGCTCCGTTGAGCGTACCACCCGGGAAACGGAGGATGCCCTGAAGCGTCGCCGTGAAAAAATGCAGGAGCGGGAAGACGAGCACCGTAAGGTGAAGAACAGAAAAAAGAAAAAATAAGCATGCTTTGTTGCATTGAAAAAGGGGGGAGAAACCGATGCAGGGCGTCAAAAAGAATATGGGGCTGTTTTCGGTATTGCTTTCGGCTCTGTTTTTGTTCAATCCCATTGCGGGGTTCCGTGATATTTTGCCGAATTGCATCGGTTACCTTTTGCTTTGGACAGGTCTCGGACCTTTGGGAGATTTGAACGATTTGGTTTTCGAGAGCGCACGGCGGTTCCGCATCCTTTTCTGGGTGGATCTCGGTATGGTGCTTGCGCAGTTCTTTTTGCACTGCGTGCTGGTTCGCAAAATAGAACAAATGAACGTATATGAATATCCCATGCTCATCCTGCTGTTTACGTTTTTACAGTTTTTGGTGCATCTGTTGCTGTTGCTCCCCGCGTTTCGTCTGTTGTTTACGGGCTTGGATTGGCTTGCGGTGAAGCACGGAAGCGCGGCGCTTTCCGCGGAAAAGCACGGGAAAAGCCGTTCGGAGCGGATGAAAATTCTCTCCACGGTATTTGTGGTTGTTTCCTCGGTTGCAATGCTGCTTCCCGAGCTGACCGTTCTTGCGTCCTTTGAGTATGAGCGGGAAAATCCGCTGTTTTCATTTGATTGGTACAATTACGTGGATTTGCTTCGGTTCATTGCTTCCGCAGGCGCCCTGCTCATCGGCTTCGTTTGGCTGTTTTTCTATTACCGCTATTTCAAGGCTGCATTGCACGACCGCGATTGGTTGGATTCTCTTTGTACCGAATATCGGGTAAAGGTTCTTCCGCAGCATAAAATGCTGACCATGCGGAACTTTTCCACCGCATTTTTGCTGTTGCGTGTGGGCGCGGTGTTTTTGATTAAATTGCGCATCAACCATCACTCTGTCCTGCCGAGTGTGATTTGTGCGTTCCTCGTGGCGATTGCCGTCACGATGCTGGGCTCGGTGCTGCGTGAGCGAAAGTCCTGCGTTTGCGCCTCCGTTGCGTTGGGGGGAATCAGCTTGCTGCAGCTTTCCGTGGAAACCGAGTATTTGAGCTCTTCCATTCCGAAGGATTCTCTGTATTTGACGGATGCGTATTGGAAATATTGGAATGTGCAGCTGTTGGAGGCGGCCGAAGCCGTGTTTATCGCCGTGCTTGTTGCAATTTTGTGCTGTGCTTTGCGGGGAATGCTCCACACACAGTTGACTGTGGATTACGGCGACGGTTTGCCGTCGGGACCGTCTGCGCGCGCAACCAAGCAGATACAAACGGAGTTTGAGAAGAAGCTGTTGCTCTGCTTTTTGCTGTTTGTTTTTGCAACGGTCATTCGGTTGTTCGATGCTTTTTGGCGACTTTCTTATCCGTGGATTTCGTTGCTGTCCTTTGCGTTTTCCGTGTTGGCCGTTTGGCGGTTTTCCTCCTTTTTGCAGGAGCTTTTGGAGCAAATCGGAAGCGGCATTCCGGAGGACCGCGTATAAATTAAGGCGGTTGCGTGCATACTTTCAACATCCCACTTTACAAAAAAGGAGTATGCGAGTATGCAAAATAACGAACAGAAAAAGAATCAAAGTCAGAATGTCCGCTGTGACAAATGCAAAAAGGAAACCGAAAAGCCAACCGACAACCAAAGCGAAAATCAAAACAGAAAGCAAAATAAGCAGAACGAAAGCGACGGCATGCATTGATGCTGTCCACCCCTTGCGGGGTTACATCGACTGCGGTTATTTTGGTCAGTGAAGGAGGGAACACGCCGTGTTTGAATTCGACCGAATTCCGAGTACCGTCAGAGAAGCTATTTTCCCGAATGTCGTCCGTGAGGACGAGGTTCTGTTGACCGCTCATGCAGACTGTGACCGGGAGCAGGAGCGAAGGGACATTTATTTGCTTGCAACAAAGGAGAAGCTGGTGCTGTTTTCTCCCGCAAAGGAGGCGCCGTCCGCAAATTCGGCATGTGCGGTCACGGAGGAGTACCGCATGGGGGAGCTGTGTGCGTTTCGAGTGGAGGAGCTGTTGTCCGCGGGCAGATTGACCGCAAAGCGAAAGGACAACGGCGAGCCTGTCCTCTTGTGTTGCTTTACCAACTTTTGCAAGGAGTCCATGCTGCTGTTTGCGAAGTATGCGGAAAAGCTTGCGCAGGGGGAGCCCGTGGAGCTTCATCCGAAGGATACATACGAATATAAGCACTGTCCGAAATGCGGACTGCGGTATCCGGACCCGGACCGTCGCGTCTGCCCGCACTGCATGGAAAAAGGAAAGATGCTTTTGCGATTTGCGGGCTTCTTTAAAAAATATACCGGTTATTTGGCGGCAACTCTGTTTTCTTTACTGTTGCTGACGGCAATGGGCATCGTCACGCCGTATCTTTCCAGTGGATTTTTCTATGATGAGGTCATTTTGGGGAACGGTCGATTTGCGGGCAGACTGTTGTTTGTTCTGATGCTGGTTATCGTTACCCGTCTGTTGCGCCTTTTGGCAACCATTCTCAACAATTATGTCACCTCGGTGGTTGCGGCCAAGGTGATGTTCGATTTGAAAAAGACCATTTTTTCCGCCATCGAAAGGCTGTCCCTCGGCTTTTTTACGGGACGTCAAACGGGCGGACTGATGACGCAGGTCAATGAGGACGCCAACACGCTGTACACGTTCTTTTGCGACGGCGTCCCGTATTTAATCGTCAATGCCGTGCAGGTGATTGCGCTGACGGTTATTGTTTTTTGGATAGAACCGTTTTTGGCTTTGGTTTCTCTTGCCAGCGTACCTGTGTTCCTTTGTCTGCTACGTTGGATTTTTCGCCGCAGCCGGTTGCTTCATCGCAAGCGGTATACAAGCTCCAAGCAGCTGCGCTCTTTTTTGGCGGATGTCCTGTCCGGAATGCGCGTGGTCAAGGCGTTTTCCCGCGAGGAAGCGGAGGTAGAACGTTTTTCCGGTTACAACGCCGAGCTTGCGCAAAGCAACAATCGGCTTTCGCTCTTCGGCAATTATGCATGGCCAGTGGCGCACTTTGTTTTGTACATCGGTACGCTTTTGGCGTGGGGCTTCGGCGGTTGGATGGTGATTACGGGAGAGGGCAACATGACCTACGGGCTTTTGCTGACCTTTATCTCCTACATCGGAATGATTTATTCTCCGTTGGAGTTTTTTGTCAACTTCATGGACCAGCTTGCGGATTGCACCAACGCGCTGCAGAGATTGTTTGAAATTATGGACGCACAAGCGGATGTCTGCGAAAAAGAAAACCCCGAGCGCCCGGAGGTGCTGGGGGGAGAGGTTGTTTTTGACCGCGTTTCCTTCTCTTATCAGAAAGGGAAAAAAATCATCGACGATGTATCCTTCACGGTGCCGGACGGTCACGTTTTGGGCATTGTCGGGCATACGGGTGCGGGAAAGAGCACGCTTGCCAACCTTTTGATGCGCATGTACGATGCCGATGACGGAGAAATTCGCATCGGCGGGTATCCGATTAAGGAGCTTGCCTTGGAGGTGCTGTACAAAAACATTGCCATTGTCTCGCAGGAAACCTATTTGTTTATGGGAACCGTTTTGGATAATATTCGTTATGCAAGACCGGATGCGTCCTACGAAGAAGTGGTGGAGGCCGCAAGGTGCGCGGGTGCACACGACTTTATTATGCAGCTGCCGGACGCCTATCACACCGAGGTCGGGTTCGGCTACCAGGATTTGTCCGGCGGGGAGCGTCAGCGAATTTCCATTGCAAGAGCAATTTTGAAAAATCCGAAAATTCTGATTTTGGATGAAGCAACGGCGGCAATGGACACGCGCACCGAACGCCGCATTCAAAATGCCCTGTCACAACTGATTCGCGGCAAAACCACCATCATGATTGCTCATCGCCTGTCGACTCTGCGCGATGCGGACGAGCTGGTGGTGATTGAGCACGGAACGCTTGCGGAACGGGGTACGCATGCAGAGCTTCTGAAAAAGGAGAACGGAATTTACCGTCGCCTGTTTGAGTTGCAGGAGGAAGCATTGAAGCGTGCGGGTATCAGTGAATCTTGAGAAAGGAAGAACACCATGGAAATGCATCCTTTTATGCCGCCACCGCCGCCGAGAGCCGCGGGGGACCGCTTTCGCCGAGAGGGGCGCGGGGGGGAACCGGAGAGAAAAACCGACCGTGACCTTACCGTAACCAATTGGCTGACCGAAGAAAATACGGCCTTTGAGCAAAAAAACGGATTTTTATACATCAAAAACGGAAAGGACGATTGCCGTGTCTTTTTGAACCGCGCTTTTCCGCGGGAGCTTTTGTGGGAGTTTATTTCGGTGTTGGATGAGGAGCAGCAGGAAATCGGCATCATTCGCAACGTGGAGCTGCTGGGGGAGGAGAGCCGACGGCTGGTGGTTACCGAGCTGCAAAGAAGGTATTATTCTCCGGTTCTTCTGAAAATTCACAGCATGAAGGAGCGTTATGGATTTTCCTATTGGAAGGCGGAAACGGCCGACGGCAGTGTGCAATTTACGTTGCACGATACCTACCGCAGCATTGTCCGTGCCGGCGGAAAACGCGTTCTTTTAACGGATGTCAACGGCAACCGCTTTGAAATTCCGGATGTCACTGCGCTGGACAAAAAAAGCTACAAAAAAATCGAATTCTATCTGTGAGGGGGAAGTTTGATGGTAAAGCTGAATCCTCGGTTGCTTCGTGAGCTGAAGCAGGCAGAGCCGCAGGTGGAGGAGTCCTCTCTGATTGCCTTATTTGCGGGGAATTTGGACTTGGACGAGCCGGGGCGAAAAACAAAATTGCTGGTTGCTTTTTCCAAGGATGCGCTGCGCGTCTATCGCGACGGCGTGATACAGCTGGAGGAGCCGACCGAAAACATCGCCTCCGTGCGCATTCTTCCCGGAGTCGGATGTGCTTTCGGAGAGTATGTGCGCAAGGCGGACGGTGCGCCGGTGCTGTTTGTGAGAAGCGACGGACAGTATCAGCCCGCGATGGCGTCAAGCGCAAAATTTATCAATCATTATTTAAAGTACGGAGACACGGATTTTTCTAAAATGACCTCTCCTGCCGGAAAAATGTGTCCGAGCTGCGGGAAACCGTATCCGCGCGGCTCCAAAACCTGTCCGCACTGCGCCTCCAAGCGCAAGGTTCTTTTGCGGCTGCTGGGGTTGGCAAAGCAGGAGTGGTGGGCGGTTGCCGTTGCGGCGCTGTTGTTTCTCGTTACGACATTGCTCAGTGTACTCGTTCCTTACATCAATCGCATTATGGTGGACGATTACATCCGCAACGAAAGCGGAAATGTGCTTTTGTGGGGCTTTGTGGGCGTCATTTTGAGCCTGTTGGCAGTCAACCTGCTTCGTCGCGGTGTGTCGGTTTTGAGAGGGTATTTTTTAACCGTTGCCGGAAACCGACTGATTGTTCGCCTGCGGAACACGGTTTTTGAAAAAATTCAAAGGCTTTCCATTGCACAGATATCGGAGCGTACCTCGGGAGAGCTGATGAAGCGTGTGAGCGGAGATACCCATTCGATTCGCCAGTTTTTAATCAATCAGCTACCCAATTTGTTGGAGCAAAGCATGGTGTTGCTTGCCATCGGCAGTGTGATGCTGTGGTACGATTGGCGTTTGACGCTGATGGTGCTCCTTCCCACTCCTTTGGTGGTGCTTGCGTTCCGCTTCTTTTGGCGGTTCATGCGCGGAATGTTTCATCGGCGATGGGAGTTGAATTCCCGCGCAGGGGCGATTCTTCACGATATTTTCTCCGGAATTCGCGTGGTAAAATCGTACGGGATGGAAAAAGCGGAGGAAGAACGCTATTTGGGCATTTCCGAAAAGGAAAGAGACGCTCAATTGCGCCAGGAAAAGGTGTGGGCGCTGTTGATGCCGACCTTGAATTTTTTGATGGGCTTTGGGGAATACGTTTTGCTGTATTACGTGGGACGTCAAATGCTGAACGGACAAATGACCGCAGGTGAAATGACTCAGTTTTCCGCTTACGCGGGGATGGTTTACGCTCCGCTGAACGCGTTGATGAATTTCCCGCGGCAGTTTATGAACATGATGACCTCGGTGACGCGCGTGTATGAAATTATGGACGAACCGGAGGCGCTCCCCAATGCGTCCACCGGCATGGCACATGTGCCGGAGGGCAACATCGATATCAATCGCGTTTCCTTCGGATATGAGGATGCTGTTGAGGTGTTGGAGGATATTGACCTGCACATCAAGGCGGGCGAGTTCGTTGGAATTGTCGGACGCTCCGGAGTCGGAAAATCCACATTGATCAACCTGATTATGCGCATGTATGACGTTGCGGAGGGCTCCATTCAATTGGACGGCATTGACATTCGTGATATTCCGCAGGAGGTTTTGCGCAAGCGTATGGGCGTTGTTTTGCAGGAAAATTTCCTGTTTACGGGCTCTGTTTGGCAAAATATTACCTATGCAAAGCCGGATGCCACCTACGAGGAAGTGATTCATGCCGCAAAGCTGGCGGGGGCACATTCCTTTATTGTCCGCTTGCCGGACGGCTACGATACCTATGTGGGAGAAAAAGGATATACGCTTTCCGGCGGAGAACGGCAACGCATTGCCATTGCCCGTGCATTGTTGCACAATCCGAAAATATTGATATTGGACGAGGCAACGGCATCATTGGATACCGAAACGGAAAAGCTGATTCAAGATGCATTGCAACGACTTTCCGCAGGCCGAACGACCATTGCCATTGCGCACCGCCTTTCCACGTTGCGCAACGCCACAAGGCTGGTGGTGTTGGACAGAGGAAGAGTTGCCGAGTCGGGAACGCATGACGAGCTGATGGAACGCCGCGGCCTTTATTACGAGCTTGTGATGTCGCAAAGAGAAATGACCAAAATGCCGAATTTGTAATTTTCGGTTGAGGACTTTGCGCGATTTGACACTGTGTGTGCCTTTTGCTTACATTTTTAGGGGCTGTCACTTTTGCGACAGCCCCCGATTTTTAAGCGGTTATTTCTTGTAGTACAGCTTGCTTTGCTTCAAATAATCGATTAACATACCTGTCCAGTCGGTTTGAATGAAGTCATAGCCCTTTTTGGCAAGCCAGCCCCAGCCCTCGTCCGGAGAGACCGTCAGCGCGGTGTCATCCGAATGCCCGGCCGCAAGCTGCTCCTTGTAGTTGTAGATGATGGCGTTTACCCAAACCAGCTTTCCGTCGCGGTGCATTCTTTCGATGAATTCCTCACTTGCAACCTCGGCGCTTTCATCACGGAAAAGAACCTCTGCGCCGATATAGTTGATGTTGCTCTTCATCAATTGCTCGTGAACCGAGTTGGTGTCGCGCACAATGGGCATGTAGGGAAGCTCCGGTGCCACCTCGCGAAGCACCTCAAACACTTTGTCGGAGGGCACCGATTTTACCAAAATCTGGTCAATCATGCCGTGACGCTTGATTGCCTCGTAAATTTCCTTGGGATGTCCCCAAAACTTGTCGACGTTGATGTAGCACTTTCCCTTGAAGGCTTCCAACAGCTCGTCCAGCGTGTTGACGCCGAATTGGGTGTAGGCACGGTCGTAGTTGACGTAGCGCAAGCGCGCAATCTCATCCGAGGTCATGCGGCAAATGCGCTCCATGTGGCAAAGGTGGTCTCTTTCCTCACCGGGATGGAAAATGTACAGCTTTCCGTCTGCACTCATCTCCACGTCGATTTCAATCATGTCGGCGCCTTGACGAAGTGCGATGCCGTAGGACGCCAGCGTGTTACAGGGAATATTTCCTCCCGCCACCCCGCGGTGGGCAACAATCAAACGGTGCTCCTTGGATGCTTCAAGCAAATTAAAACTCATAACGGTTCTCCTTTTTTGGATTGTTTCCTCTATTTTACTATGTTTTGCAGAATTTTTCAACCTTTTTACCGAAAAAGAATCAAAAACGGTAAAAAACTATTGACAAGCACGGAAAAAGTATGGTATAATAATACGCCGCTTGAAAATGGCTTTTTTAAGTATGCCCGCAGGGCAACGCCACTGTTCAGCGAGTCTATCAGAAAGAGAGGTGCTTTTCGTGTTTGCAGTTATCGAAACCGGCGGAAAGCAGTACAAAGTAGTCGAGCAGGACATTATTTTTGTTGAAAAGCTCGAGGTAGCTGAAGGAGATGAAATCGTTTTCGACAGCGTCATGGCATTGTCCGGTGACAACGGCTTCAAGGTTGGTACTCCCACCGTTGAGGGCGCTAAGGTCACGGCTAAGGTACTGAAGAACGGCAAGAACAAGAAGATTTACGTGATGAAGTACAAGTCGAAGAAGAACGAGAAGAAGAAGCTCGGTCACAGACAGCCCTTCACCAAGGTTCAAATCGTCAAGATCGAAGGCTGATTTTTTCGACACTTACGGACATGACCAAAATCGTGTTTTTCAGAAGCGGTGGCGTGTTTTACGGCTTTGAGGAGCAAGGGCACACCGGCTACGGGGAAGCGGGAGATGACATTTTATGTGCGGCTCTCTCTTCTATGACAATGTTTTTAATCAATACCATTGAGGTCGCATACGCCTCTCATGTGGATTACGAAATCAATGAGGACGACACCTGTATTCGTGTTTGTGCCAAAGCGGCACTTCCCGAATTCGAGGCGGACGATTACAAGCGTTATGCGGTTTCCGGAATTATGATGGGATTCTATTGTCAGCTCGGCGATATGCTGGAGGAGTACGGTGATTACCTTGATGTTGCCGTCAAGGACAAAAAATACGAGGACTAATCGCTTCCATCCGTCCCACGCGGACAACAAATTTTATTGGAGGACAAAAATATGATGTTAAAGCTCAGTTTGCAGTTCTTTGCTCATAAGAAGGGTGTAGGTTCTACCAAGAACGGACGTGACAGTGAGTCTAAGCGCCTTGGCGTAAAGAAGGCTGACGGCCAGGCAGTGGTTGCAGGCAATATCATCGTTCGTCAGAGAGGTTCTGCCGTGCGTGCCGGTGAAAATGTCGGCGTAGGCAAGGACTATACGCTTTATGCGCTGATTGACGGCAGAGTAAAGTTCGAGCATAAGACCAAGTCTCAGAAAAAGGTCAGCGTATACGCCGACTGATTTCATCTGACAGAAGAATAAAGGATGCGAAACATTCGCATCCTTTATTTTTTTGCTCCGAGAAGCAGCGGAGGGGGATTGCAACCCTTCATCCACCGTCGGCGCGGTCACGAACCGCCGGCAGTAGACCCCGCAGGGCGATGCGCAGCATCGGGGTCTACTGCCGGCCTTTCGTTTGAAAGTTTACTTCACACTTTGATTCATATGTCTGACATCTCTGTGAAAACAATCCCTCCGTCACGCTATCGCGTGCCACCTCCCTTTACACAAGGGAGGCCTTCTAACATCGAAACTTCGTCTAAAATAACACAATTTTTTGCAAAAAAGTCAAGAAAAACGTCCCTTATTTTGCCAAAAGTGCGGGGTGCCATCGCCTCCCAAGCGTCGCGGGAGGTGAGCCGTCGTAAGACGGCTCGGAGGGATTGCTTTTTTGCGAAGATAACAGATACATGATTTGCAGGCGACCATTGTGTTAAGTGTGCTAAGATAGTATACAAAAAGTGTAAGGACATAG
>CAZWXE010000042.1:0-14917 GCA_964638045.1 uncultured Ruminococcus sp.
TGATTTTTTCCGCACTGGTCACTTTGCTTTGCATATCCAGATGGGCGTAAGTGTTTGCGGTGATGGTTATCGTATGGTGAAGGTTCGTTTGGTTGCTTCCTCGCAATGGTTTGCAAGATATTCGATGAGGTCTCTCTTGACGATTATGTATGTGCTGCCTTACTAAATCAAAAGAAAACTGCCGCAAATTTTTTACTCATTTGCGACAGTTTCCGGACGCGGCACAATCGTCGAAAAAATGTAAACTTCGCTTGTTTCCCGCTTTTTTGCTTCGAATGTGTTATGTTATTAGGAAAAGGAAGTCTTCAAACAACTCCTGTACGGCTTTTGCCGGGATTTGCTCCGGCTTGCAATGCAGATACGGAATCAGTCTGCGTATAAACCAATCGGTAAACGCCGTTTCCTTGTATTCGCTCTTTTTGCGAAGCAACAGAAGCATGGCTTCGGCAAACGAGCCATCCAGAATTTGACGTGCATCGAAAAGGGTGCTTTCGACGTCGATGTTCATGATTTCTTTTGCGATTGCTTCCAAGCGGACGGCAATTTCTTTTTGTTCCATTTTTTGCCTCTTTTTCTTTTATGCCAAATTGGGATATATTTATAATACCAATTTGGTATAATAAAGTCAATAGTCAGAGCGAAAAAAGAGGAAAGAAACAATGAGGTTGAAAGAGGTGCGGCGTAAAAAGAGAATTTCTCAATTGAAGCTTGCCATGGATTTGGGGATGAACCAAAACAGTATCAGCCGCTATGAAACAGGAGAACGGGAGGCAGACTATGCTACGCTGATTCGCTTTGCCGATTACTTTGATGTGTCCATAGATTATCTTCTGGAACGCACCGACAATCCGAAAACAAACAGATAAAAGCGCTGTGAAGCCCCGCCGCGGGAACCGTTGATGCGGGAGCGGTGTTACAACGACAGGGAAAAATCTCTGTCGCTTTTTGTTATGGTGCACTGTTGCGGTTGTTCCGCTGTTCGGCTTCTGCAGGGCCTTCGCGGAGGCCTTCGGACGGCAGAGGGGCTTGCTATTGCAAAAACGCCTGCTTGATTCTTTTTTTGCTTTCTTCCGATGGCAGACACAGGGGGAGTCGAATTTCCGCAGTGCAAAGGCCCAACAGAGAGGCTGCGTATTTGACCGGAATGGGATTCACCTCGCAAAACAGTGCGGATATTTTCGGGAGCAGCGCGCGATGCAAGCGATAGGCCTCGGAAGGATTTCCGCCGACAAAGGCGGTATAAATTTCCTTGGTTTCTTTTGGAAGCAGGTTGGAAAGGACGGAAATGCTTCCGTGCGCTCCCAGCTTTAATGCGGAAACCATTTGGTCGTCGTTTCCCGTGTACACCGTCAGCCGGTCGGCGCATTCCTCTGCTACGGCCTCCAGCAGGGAGAGACTCCCGGATGCCTCCTTGACGCCTGCAATGCCCGGGTGTTCCGCCAAGCTTTTGTAGTGTGCGAGGCTCATGGAGAAGCCCGTTCGGGAGGGAACGTTGTAGAGAATCACGGGCTTCCGGACGCTGTTTGCAAGTGTTTGGTAATGCAGTATGATGCCGCGGTCGGTGGTTTTGTTGTAGTAGGGAGTCACCGCAAGCAGTGCATCGGCTCCTGCGCGACAGGCATTTTGCCCCAGTGTTACGGCGTGGGCGGTGTTGTTGGAGCCGCAGCCTGCCAAAAGGGGAATTCTGCCGCGGATTGCTTTTGCCGCAAAGGAGAGCAGCTCAAAATGCTCCCGTTCCGTCAGCGTGCTGCCCTCTCCGGTGGTGCCTGCCAGCAAAAGCGCGTCCACCCCGCAGTCGATTTGCCAATCAATCAGCTTTTCCAGGGCGGGATAATCGATTTTCCCGTCCCGAAAGGGAGTGATGAGTGCGGTTGCCACTCCCGAAAATAAATGCGCTTGGTGTAACGGCATCTTTTTTTCTCCTTTCTCGCCTTTGTTTGTCGGAGATTCCGAAAAAACGGTTGAAAAAGCGACAAAAATGCGATATAATAAAGCAAAGCATTTCCGCAAGCGGAAACGGTACCAGTATATGCGGAAAAACAAGAACGGTTTCCCCGAGGTTGGGGAAGGTAAAGGATGAGCCATATGAATCATATCATTGTCAACAAAAAGCCGGAGACCGAGCTGCGGACCTCGGATTTTTACTACGAACTGCCGCAGGAATTGATTGCGCAGCACCCCGCGGAGCAACGGGACGCTTCCCGTCTGATGGTGCTTTCCCGTGAGAATGGAACCGTGGAGCACCGTCATTTTCACGATATCTTGGATTATTTACGTCCCGACGACGTGTTGGTCATCAACGATTCCAAGGTGCTCCCCGCGCGGTTGTACGGCTTTGTCGAAGGACGCCCGGAGGCATCGTTGGAGCTGCTGTTGCTACGCCAACGAGCATTGGATACGTGGGAATGCTTGGTGAAGCCCGGCAAACGCGCACGCGTCGGAATGAAGGCGGTGTTTGGAGACGGTATGCTGACCGGGGAGGTTTTGGAGCTGGCCGAGGAGGGCAACCGAATCATTCGCTTCTCCTATGACCGCGAACGCTACCAAACGGTGTATGACATTCTTCATCAAATCGGAATGATGCCGCTGCCTCCTTACATCACGGAGCGCTTGCAGGACAAGGAGCGCTACCAAACGGTGTATGCCAGGGAGGAGGGCTCCGCCGCTGCACCGACGGCGGGTTTGCATTTTACCCCGGAGCTGTTGGAGGCCATTCGCGCAAAGGGTGTTGCCATTGCTCCCGTGATGCTGCACGTCGGGCTCGGGACCTTCCGTCCTGTGAAGGAGGAGCAAATTGCCGACCATATGATGCACACCGAATATTTTTCCGTGTCCGAGGAGAGTGCGCGCATCATCAACGAGCGCAAGGCGCGCGGCGGCCGATTGATTTGCGTGGGGACGACCTCCTGCCGTACCATTGAGTCGGTGGCAGAGGAAAACGGACACATCCCCGCCATGCAGGGGGACACCGGAATTTTTATTTACCCGGGCTATCGGTTCAAGGCGGTGGACGCGTTGATTACAAATTTTCACCTCCCGGAAAGTACATTGCTGATGCTGGTTTCCGCGTTTTATAACCGCGACAAAATGCTGGAGGCGTATCGTATTGCGGTGGAGGAGCGCTATCGCTTTTTCAGCTTCGGCGATGCGATGCTGATTGTGTAAATTTTCGATTGGTCAAACCGAATAGCCAATCGGCAATTCTTTTGGCAACGATATCAATCAAAAATCTTTCCGAAACCTATTGACAAAATAGGATAAATCCCATATAATATAAGTAAGGGATAAATCCCATGTTTTTAGGAGACACTATATATATATGCAGGAATTTGAAATCGTTTTTTATGTTAAATCGGACGGCAGCGAACCGGTCAAAGATTTTCTTTTATCCGTTGATGATAAAATGCGTGCGAGACTATTAAAAACAATCGACTTGCTTGCTGTAAACGGAACGAATTTGCGAATGCCGTATTCGGAACACCTTGTTGACGGAATATTTGAAATCAGAGCGAAAAGCGGTTCGAATATATCAAGAGTATTGTACTTTTTTGTTATCGGCAGAAAAATTGTCCTCACAAACGGCTTTATCAAAAAAACACAAAAAACTCCTAAAAACGAAATTGAGCTTGCAAAGAAATACCGAAACGAATTTTTGAACAGGGAGAAAAATTGATATGACGAATTACAAGGATTTTTTGAACGAGCAGCTTCAAAATGAAAAATTCAAAAAAGAGTACGATGCGCTTGAAGCGGAGTTTTCCATTATTCAGGCAATGCTCGATGCACGGAAAGCATCGGGAATGACACAAAAGGAATTGGCAGATCGCACGGGCATTGCGCAGGCGGACATCAGCAAATTGGAAAACGGCAACGCCAACCCGTCCTTGCGGACACTTCAAAGATTGGCAGACGGAATGGGTATGAGATTAAAGCTGGAGTTTGTGCCTGTCAACCGTTAAAGCAAACCACCGATTGATTTGCGCAATGTCACCAATCGGTGGATTTTTTTGAATCCCATGCGGCTTGCGGATGCGCTGCCGACAAAACAGTGCGCTCGGTGGGGACAGAAAATCGCAAAGAGTGAAAAACGCGCGGAAAGGAGGTTCTTCGATGGAACAAAAAAAGAAAATCATTGCCATTGTGGGGCCTACCGCAAGCGGAAAAACCGCGCTTTCCGTGGCACTGTCCCATGCGCTCGGAGGAGAAGTGGTTTCCTGTGACTCCATGCAGGTCTACCGCGGCATGGACATCGGTACGGCAAAGCCTACCGCGGCGGAACGCGAGGGGGTTCCGCATCATCTGCTGGACGTTGCGGCTCCCACCGCTCCGTTTTCCTGTGCCGACTACGTTGAGCTTGCCGCACGGGCAACGGAGAAAATTCTTTCCGAGGGACGGCTTCCGATTTTTTGCGGAGGGACGGGATTGTATTTGGACCGCTTTCTGCACGGCGGAGTGCCAAAAGAGGCGAGCAGTGACGACGCGGTGCGTCAACGGCTTTTGGAAGAGGCCGAGCGCCTCGGCAAGCACGCCCTGCACTGTCGGCTGGCACAGGTGGACCCGGAAAGCGCCGCCGCCATTCACGAGAACAATGTAAAGCGCGTCGTGCGTGCGCTTGAAATTTATGAAATTACGGGCATTCCGAAATCCGTGTCGGACCGTTGCACCGAGGAGCTTGCCTCCCCGTATAGGGCATTGGTCATCGGCTTGCGTTTTACCGACCGCAATTTGTTATACCGCCGCATTGAGCGGAGAGTGGATGAAATGCTTTCCGCGGGCCTTTTGGATGAAACGAAGCGGCTGTTGCGGGACGGTGTGTTTGAGGCCAATTCTACAGCCGCGCAGGCCATCGGCTACAAGGAGATGCTTGCTTATTTGAACGGAGAGGAGTCTTACGAATGTGCCGTCGAGCGGTTAAAGACGGCAACACGCCGTTATGCCAAACGGCAGATGACGTGGTTCTCCGCCAGGGAATACGTTCATTGGTTGGACGCCGACCGAAACAGCGAGCCGTTGCCGTGCGGAGAGCTGCTTGCTTCGGCATTGGAGCTTACGACGCCGTTTTTGAACTCCCGCTCTGATTTTGCGGAGGGAGAAGGCCTATGAAGCGCATGACCGAGAAGCGGTTTCTCAAAAAATATGCGGTCAAGTTTTTGGCGGCGCTGTGTATGCTCAGCCTGATTGTGTATACCTTCTATCATGCCGTCGGAAAATCCGCGGCTTCCTTAATCACCACGCCCGTGCGCAGCATTACCGATACGGTCATTCTCAGCGGCGATGCCTGCCTGTTTCGCGACGAGACACTACTGACGACGGAGGAGCGCGGTATTGTCAACGAGCTTGCCGTCAGCGGTCAAAAGGTGGGCAAAAACGTTCCGCTGGCAGAGGTCTGGTACGGACCTGCCGCCGAGGAGCTGGAAAGTGTGCAGGCGGAGCTGGATGCGGTGAACCGCATGCTGTCCGTTTTGGAGAACAGCCTGGACGGCTCGGTGACGCTTTCCTCTATTGATGCCTACCGTCAAAAGGCGTCCGAGCTGGCCCTGAGCATTCGTTATGAAATTCAGGACGGAAATTGGGCCGCAACGGAGAGCTTGGGATTTGAACTTCTGACGTATGCCAACCGCGTGCTTGCCGCCGCAGGCAACCGCACGGAAATGGAGCTTTTGCGTACGCAATTGCGGGAGCGTCGAGCGGAATTGCTGTACGGGGATTGCCGAACGTTGAGCAATACCGCCGCATCGGGGTGCTTTTACGGTTACAGGCAGGTGGACGGCTACGAGCAATTGTTTACCGTGGATGCGCTCAAGGGGCTTACAGTGCAAAATTTTGACTCCTACGTGACCATGGAGCCGCAGCAGGCGGACGGATTTGCGGTTGGCAAAATGGTGTACGGCTACGATTGGTATTTGGCTGTTCGCTTTTCGGCGGATGCGTCGGAATACTTAACGGTGGGGCAAAGCTATTCGGTCGGCTTTCCGGAGGACGGAGAAGCGGCGATTCGAATGGAATGTACCTCGTTGCTCACCGACGAAGCGGGACGGGGACAGGTGGCGGTGTTTTACTCTTGCGAAAATCCTCAAAGCTTTTCCTATCTGCGCAAGCAGGGGGTGCAAATCAATCTCGGCGAAACCGAAGGGTATTATGTGCCTTCGACGGCTTTGCATGATGAAGGAGACGGACAGGAGTGTGTCTACATTTTGGAGGGCAACACGGTGGAGCTTCGCCGCATCGAAATCATTTACCGTGGCGACGGGTATGTGATTGTTACCAAGCAGCCGACGGACGACACCGACTATTTGCGGCTGAATGAAATGCTGCTGCTCTCCGGTAAAAATTTGTATGACGGGAAGGTGTATCAATGACGGAGCCTTTGAACTTTTCTTATGTGGACCGAAATTTGCGCGAAATTCAACGGCAAATGGAGGAAGCGAGACGGCGGAGCGGAAGAAGCGGTAAGGTGCAAATGCTTGCGGCGGTGAAATATACCGATGTTGCGCACATCAATTATTTGCATACGGTCCTCGGCGTCAATGACATCGGGGAAAACCGCGTACAGCAGCTGTTGGAGCATTGGGAACTCTTGGAGCGGGACGGCCTGCGCATTCACTTCATCGGCAAGCTGCAACGCAATAAGGTGAAATATATCATTGACAAGGTGTGCATGATTCACTCCTTGGATTCCTTTCCTTTGGCGGAGGAAATTCAGCGGCGGGCCGCCGAAAAGGGAATCGTCATGGACGTGCTGGCGGAAATCAACAGCGGCGAGGAGGAAAACAAGAGCGGACTTCTTCCGAGGGACGCGTCGGATTTTTGCGCATCGCTTTCCGATTTTTCCAATCTTCGGCTGCGCGGATTTATGACAATGGCGCCGAGATGCGAAAAAAAAGAGGAGTATCGAAAATATTTTCGAGAAACTTCTCGACAATGTCTTGACATTTGGACAAAAAAATTACATAATATAGGTGAGCCCGTTTTATCGATGGGAATGTCCGAAAGCTTTGAGCCCGCCATTGAGGAGGGCGCCACGATTGTGCGCATCGGACGGGCACTGTTTGCACAACCGGAAAACGAAAAATAATTGATGAAAAATATATTGGAGGCAAAACATGAACTTACTGAAAAAATTTGTCAGAAATGACAATGCCGATTTGGAGGAGGATTACGAGGACATTTACGTGATGCCCGAGGACCTGAAGATGGAGATGCCCGACGGAGATGTGAATGCGGATGTAACCGCCATTGACAGCCCCGCACGCAAGGACCCGGAAATTCATCCGGTCAGCGCCGACAAGGTTTCCCTGAAGCTGTTGCAGCCGAAGAGCCACACCGAGGCAACCAAAATTGCCGACAAGCTCAAGGAGGGGTGTATTGTCCTGCTGGATATCAGCAACCTGACCAAGGAAAAGGCTTGCCGATTGGTGGACTTTTTGGCGGGCGTTGCTTATGTTTTGGGCGGCGAAATGATTAAAACAAACAAAAACACCATTGTTGTTTCTCCCGCGGGAGTGGACATTTCCGGCTTTGCTCCGGAAGCTGCGGAGGAAGCGCCTGCCGAGGCTGCGGAGGAGGAGTACATCGAGGAAGAGCTTCCCGCAGAAGAGGATGCATAATCGGTACGGAAGAATCGGGGGTTGCTGTCTGCACGGGCTTGTCGCGGACGGCAGCCCGATGCTCTTTTTTATGGAGGTGTTTGATTGAGTGCTCTGATTTTCGTTTTGCGGCAAACCGTGACGGTGATGCTGGAGGTGCTGATGCTTGCCCTGTTTGTGCGCGCCATTCTTTCTTGGCTGGACCCGCAGGGGGAGTGGGGAATTTCCAATTTCCTGTTTGCGCTGACCGAGCCGGTTATTTTCCCGCTTCGTCAGCTGTTTGCGAAAATGCATTGGTTTGAGGGCTTGCCGCTGGATATGCCCTTTATGTTTACCTGGCTGCTGCTTTCTCTGTTGCAGCTGCTTTTGAATCTGTTGTAATGAAGGGCGGCAAAAATTGCTCGGATTGGGCGGAGGCACGGCTGACGGATGCCCTTGCGTGCACGGAGCGCGGAGAGGTTGCGGTGTTGCCCTTTTTGACTCCACGGGAACGCAGCATTACGAAGCGCCTTTTGGAGCAATGGGGTCTGCGGGAAAGTGCCTGGTTCTGGGGCGGTTATCCGAATGCCGAGCGCGTGTGTCTGTTTCTGCTGCCGTGGCACCTGACCGCCGGCTTGGGGTGCTTGCCGGAGGAGTCCGATTTTGAATGCATGTCGGCTCTTTTGGGGCGGGAGCTGTCCGAGTCCGTTTCCGCGGTTCGCATTTCGGGAAGCGGCTACCGAAGCCTGAGCCATCGGGACTTTTTGGGAAGCGTGTTGGGCCTCGGAATCGAGCGGGATTCCTTAGGGGACCTTGCGGTACAAAATGCGCGGGAGGCGGTGCTGTTTTGTTCTTCCGTCATGGCAAATTTTCTCGTCGAGCATTTGGAAAAGGTTTCCAATGACAAGGTTCGGTGCCAACCGTACATGGTGGATGCTTCCTTTACGGACGGCAGGGTAGAGCAGCCCTTGCGGGAAACCATTGCCTCTCCACGCTTGGATTGCATTGTGGCGGCGTTGACAGGACTTTCCCGAGAGAATGCGCAAGCCGCAATCAAAAACGGCTTTGTCGAGGTGGAATATGAGGTGGAGGAGCGCGTTGACCGCTGTCCGCCCGTTCCCTGTACCTTGACGGTTCGCGGCTTCGGAAAATATTTTTTGCGTGCCTTTGACGGTGAAACCAAACGCGGAAGACTGCGTTTGGTCGCTGCCAAGTGGGTGTAAAGGGAAATTCGCAAACGCCCCGTTAAAAAAAAGACCGCACCTCGGTGCGGTCTTGCATAGGTTGTTATGCGTCTGCTTCCGTGTAAATGACGGTGATGTCGGGGTGCAGCTGAAGGATGGATGCGGGCAGCATGGGCGTCACGGGACCGTGGAAGGCTTGCTGCAATACTTCACCCTTTGCCTTGCCGTTTGCAATGAGAACAATCTTTTTTGCCTGCATGATGGCTGCCATGCCCATGGTTACTGCCTGCTTGGGCACCTCATTTTCGTTTGCAAAGAATCGTGCGTTTGCGCGGATGGTGGACTCGTGCAGGTCAATGACGTGCGTTTCGTTTACAAAGCAGTCGCCGGGCTCATTGAAGCCGATGTGGCCGTCCAGCCCGATTCCAAGTACCTGAAGGTCGATGCCGCCGAGGCGCTTGATGCGTGCGTCGTATTCGGCACAGTCCTTGTCCAAATCTTCTGCAATTCCGTTGGGAACAAAGGTGCATTCGGGGCGGATGTTGACATGGTCAAACAGGTGCTTTTGCATGAAGTAGCGGTAGCTTTGGTCGTTGCTTCCGTCCAGTCCAACATATTCGTCCAGGTTGACCGAGGTGATTTCCGAAAAATCAAGGTCCCCGTTGTTGTAGCGCTCAATCAACTCGCGGTAAATGCCGACGGGAGAGGAGCCGGTTGCCAAGCCGAGAACGCTTTGGGGCTTGAGGGTGATTTGCGCGGCAAGAATGTTTGCCGCCTGACGGCTGAGCTTTTCATAGCTGTCAACTGTGATGAATTTCATTTTGAAGTTCTCCTTTGTGGTGTTATCTTTTGTATTCATTGATGCCTTGCGGTCGCACGCGCGGACGCTGCCGGGAGATACGCCCATGGTGCGGCGAAACGCCGTACTGAAATAGTTTTGGTCGTAATATCCGAGCTCGGCCGCAATCTCGCCGACGCGCTTTCCTTCACGGAGCTGCTCTGCGGCGTAGCGCATTTTCATCTCGGTGAAGTATCTGGAAACGCCCATTCCGGCGTATCTTGTAAATATTTTTTTCAGGTTTGAGAGGCTGATGTTGCACAGCTGTGCGATTTCGGCTGCGCTGAGCGATTCCTTCAGATGTGTGCGGAGCACGTTGACGATTTCGGCATAGTGCAGTGCCGTGGGAGAGGATGATTTTTGAGCAACCTCGCCGCTGTTTTTCATGACGTGGAGCAACCAAAGCTCCAGGCACAGCCGCTGCTCGTTGAGAAGTGCGCGGTCCGAGCTCCGCAAGCCGATTTGAACCGCATCGCAAATGTTCAGCAGCTCCGCCTGCTCGTTCTCCCGCAGTTGAATCACGCGGGAAGGGCAGGTTGGCATGGCCGCGGCGTGAAAGGAAATGTTGACCACATGCGGCGTGCTGCCTTCCTCCGACCAAATGCGGTGAAATTCGTTTGGCGGATGCAAAAAAAGCTGCCCCCTGCTCAACGTGTAAATTTCATCCTCCGCGGTGATGCCCACAGTCCCGTCGGCGACATATACCAATTCGTAGAAGGGATGCCGCTCACCGACAAAGTTGTGGTCCGCTTTAAAAACACGGTTCAGCGCAACGTGAAAGGCGATGACGTCCGGACAGCGCGCCACGTTACAGTCACTCAAGTTCGATAAGAGATGATGTTCTGTCCTGTAATCCGTTTTCAAAGAAAAATGTCCGTTTCCATATATCTATTTGGTTTTGGATATATTACCATTATCATAGCACAACAATCCGTAAAATGCAAGCCTTTTTTTCTTTTTTATCATTTTAACCTTCAAACAGAAAGGAATTCAACATATGAATGCTTACAACCCAGTGGAGATTCTTTCCCATTTCATGGACCGCACCGAGGTGCGTCCCTTCGGAAACGGACACATCAATGACACCTATCTGGTGGAGGGGGAGCCTCGCTTCGTGCTTCAGCGCATCAATACCTCCGTTTTTAAGGAGCCCGCACAGGTGATGGAGAATATTTCTCTTGTTACGGAGTTTCTCAAAAAGAAAATCGCCTTGGAAGGCGGAAATCCGGACAACGAAGCCCTCACCGTTATTCCCACCAAGGACGGAAAGCTGTTTTACGAGGATGCGGACGGGAACGTCTACCGCGTGTATCGCTTTATTGAGGGGGCAAAATCCTTTGATTTTGCCGAAACGCCCGAAATTTTTGCCGCATCCGCAAGAGCCTTCGGCAGGTTTCAGCGTCAGCTTGCCGATTTCCCGGCCGAAAAGCTGCATGAAACCATTCCGCTGTTTCATGACACCGGCGACCGTCTCCGTCAGTTCCGCGAGGCATTGGCAAAGAACGCGTCAGGCCGTGCAGACGGTGTGCAAAAGGAAATTGACTTTGTTTTGGACCGCGCCCACTATGTTAATCTTATTACCGATGCCATTGCCGACGGAAGTGTTCCGCTTCGTGTGACGCACAACGACACCAAGCTGAATAACGTGATGCTGGACCCCGACACGCTGGAGTGTGTTTGCGTGGTGGACCTGGACACCGTGATGCCCGGCTCCATGCTGTACGACTACGGCGATTCGCTCCGCTTCGGTGCTTCCACGGGAGCTGAGGATGAGAAGGATTTGAACAAAATTCAATTCGACCTGACCTATTTTGAAGCCTACACCGAGGCATTTCTCGGCGAGCTGGGCGACAGCATTACGCCTAAGGAAAAGGAGCTGATGCCCCTTTCCGCCTTGATGATGACCTTGGAGTGCGGCATGCGCTTTTTGGGAGACTACATCAACGGGGATGTCTACTTCCACACGGCATATCCCGAGCACAATTTGGACCGTGCGCGTACCCAGCTGAAGCTGGTTGCCGATATGGAGGCCAAAATGGAGCAGATGAAGGCCATTGTGGCAAAATATTAAAGCCCGACAACAAAGGAATGCGAACAACCGGAACGGTTTCAATGACCGCACGGTAATCTTCGCAAAAGGGCGGCTAAAAATTGCAGCAGTTGCCAAGGGGACAGCTGTTTTTGACGGGGGATGTTTATGCTTACTTTGAGCTTGGAATTTTTGGAAGAATATAAACGCCTTGAACGCTTATGTAAGGATTATTTATCACGTACCGAAGGGGTCTCCGAGTACATCAGGCAAATGGAGGAAACGACATGGAGTAATCGTCGATACGTATCGACTTGGGAAGATGACTATAAACAGTTGAAACATGTTCGATGGGTTCGTAATCAACTTGCTCATGAAGTCGGCGCTTTGGACTCCGATATTTGCACAGAGAGTGATATTGATTGGGTAAAAAACTTTTACGATAGGATTATAGATGGAAGAGACCCGTTCACTACCATAAGAAAAGCGAAAGAGGAAGAAGCACGTCTGGTAAAGCAACGAGAACAAGCAAGGAAGGCAGAGGCTGTCGCTCAATCCAAACCAACACCGCCGAGAACGGAACAAATCACCCCGTCTTTTTTGGACAGGTTGATTGCAAATATCAAAAAATTCTTTTCATAAATACCGAAGGCACAGCCCTACCTTATGGCAAGGCTGTGCCTTTTCTTTACTCCTGTTTCACAAGTTGAAGAATCATATTCATATGCCGGTGTGTTTTTTTACAGCGGCAGGTCTTTTTTGGTAAATCTCAAAGCACCGAGAATGTAACCGAGCACGCCTGCAACTGCAAGAATGACAAATTTCCACAAAAATACGGTTGTTCCGTCCATAATGGAAATCACGTCAAACAACGAGATAATCGTTGCGTAATTGAAGTAATTCAATGCGCTCAGCCGAACGACGGACGGAATGACGGGGCTGCCGAACAGCCCGAGCATTGCGGCAACGAGAGCAAAGATGCTGAGACCGCCGCCGATTGCCATTGAGCGTTTGCTTCTGTCGAACACACAAGAGGTGAGGAAGCAAAGTCCCGAAAGTGCAAACAACACCAGAAATGCGCCGACATTGAGCAACAACAGATTTTGGTAGGTCAATGCGATGTCCTCTGATACGATTGACAGGCATACGCAGCCTGTGACGGTGGTCAGGCAGAACATGCAGAAGAGGGAGCCGACCAGATAAATTGCCTGTGTAAACGCAACGGTGCTTCTTTTGGTCGAGGTGGAAAGGACATACGCCATAGAGCCGCTGTCGACCTGTCCGGCAATCAAATTGTTGGACGTCATAATCATATAAATAATGGGGAGCAGCAAGCCTGCCAGCTTATAGAAAATCGAGCCGACAACCAGCGTATACAAATCTGCCTTTCCGATTTCCTCCAAAGCCTCCGAAACGGTGGACGGCAACGTGGACAGAAAGCTTTGAGAAACGTCTGCGCGGAGCTCCTCGCTCTTTTGCGCAATCGCGGTGCGATATTCCGCTTCATCGGAAAATGCGCCGCTTTCAAATTGCTCCGTCAAGGTGTCCAGCTCATATTCCAGTCTGCCTCGGTAAGTAACGATGGCCGTTTTCGACAAATGCTTGATGGCACCGTAGGTGTAACCGAACGAATCGTATTTTTCTTTGTTGACGCCGTAAGACGAGAGCGCTTCGAGCAGGGAGGAGACGTTTTCCTCCTTTACCATGTTTCCGGAAAGGAAAACGGACGCACCGTCGGCGGCTCTGTCCGTGCGGTAATCGGTGCGCTCGGACGATGCAAGGTAGGTTGTGATGTCGCCGGACGAGATGTGTGAGAGAAGGGACATGACGTCATAATCGGTTGGAGCGGTTTCGCCGTTTTCGAGATAAAAGTCGTTAAACAGGCCGTTCGGATTCAGGGTGTACATCACGCTGCCGAGCAGCTCCTGTGCCTCCGCGGAATCCTCCGCAAAGCCCGCCGCGACGGCCTTCTCTTTGACATCGGCTTGCAGCTCCTCGCAAGCGAACGTATATGCCGTTTTGACTGCCGTTTCCTGCGTTGCAGGCGACCTGCTTTGCCATGCTTGCATTGCCGCGGCATAATCGGCGTCGCTCTCAAAGCCTTCTCTTTGCGGCATCTCGTTTTGCCATTCCGAAATCAGCAAAACGTAACCTTCGCCTGCCGCGGTTTTCATTTTCGGCATGGCGTCCTGCCAAGCGGCTGCGGCTGCCATGTATGCATTCGAATCGGCAAAATCGCTTTGCGACGGCCGATTGCCCAGCCAAATCAGCTCGGAAAGTGTATCCGTTGCATTTGCGGAAAACAACGAATCGAATGCGGACAGACCGTCGGTTGCGTTTTCATAATAGGAGAGCGCGCGCTTTTGCATTTGCGCATCGACCTCTTTGACGATAATCGTATCCTGAATGGAATTTTTCACCGCGCCGATGTTGCCGTTTCCGGAAATCAACATCACGCAGGCAAGCATAAAGCAGGTTGCAACGGTGATGATGCTCCACATCGTTCCGTTGGCCTTGCAGGACTGTTTGAATAAAGCTTTACTGAACATAAACGGTTGCTCCTTTAACGATTGATTTTTGAGAATAAGATGTTTTTGAAATGCATTTCCAGGGTGTAGGGCAATTCGGAGATGAATTTTACGTTGTAGTGTCGCAATACGCCGAGCAGCTTTGCCGTATCCTGTGCGCGGATGCGGACGGTTACTTGGTGGTATTGTTCCTGCAAGCGTACGGTTTCGTAATGCTCCTCTAAAAAGCGACGGTAATCGTCTGCCGAATGAAATTCGATTTTAAAATCTTTGACGGGACGGTTTCGGATGTCGTTCATGTCGCATAGGTCAACAATTCGTCCGTCGTTGATGAGGGCGACCTTATCGCAGGTTTTTTCCAGCTCGTCAAAGCTGTGACTGCTCATAAAAATTGTTTTGCCCTTGTTGTGTTCCTCTTTGATGATTTCCAAAAAGGTGGCGCGCATCAGCGGGTCCAAGCCCGTTGTCGGCTCATCGAGAACAATGATGGGGGCGTCGTTCATCAGCGCCGCCACCAGCGCGGTTTTCTGCTTCATGCCCTTACTCATGCGTTTCAGGTTGGCGCGCGGGTCCAGCTGCAATCTTTCAATCAATTCATTTGCGTAGGACATATCCTTTAATGCCAAAAAATCCGCCTGACATTTCAGAAAATCGGTGCCCGTTTTTAAATCCGGAAAAGCGATTTCCCCGGGAACGTAACCGATTTTTTTGACAATCTCACTGGAATGCTCCCAGGCGGACAACCCGAATACCGAAGCTGTACCGGAGGTCGG
>CAZWXE010000043.1:0-14306 GCA_964638045.1 uncultured Ruminococcus sp.
TTCCAGTTTCCGAGGACGCGGGTATGATTGCGGCGGCAGAGAGAGGCTCGCTGAGCTTGGAAAAGCTGGAGGCGATGACCGCCGTGTGCTCGGTGGGACTTGATATGATTGCCATCCCCGGCGACACACCGGTGGATGTCATCAACGGCATCATTGCGGATGAAATTTCCATCGGCGTGGTCAATACCAAAACCACTGCCGTGCGCCTGATTCCCGCCGTCGGCAAAACCGTCGGCGATTCCGTGGATTTCGGCGGCTTGCTCGGCACGGCTCCGGTAATGGGATTGAACACGTATTCTCCCGCCAAATTCATCGGACGCGGCGGCAGAATTCCTGCACCCATTCACAGCTTGAAAAATTAAAAAGACGGCATTGGGGGAGCTTGCGCAAAGGGGTTCCCCCTGCCTTGTTTGTCATTCAAGTTTCATTGGAGGTTTTATGATTGAAGTAAGAGCATTGAGTAAGGAGGCGGACGGCAAGCGGCTGCTTGACGGCATCAGCTTCAAATTGCTCAACGGAAAGGTTTACGGCATCCTCGGGGATGTCCGCGAAACCGACATGTTGCTTGCTTTGCTGGCGGGTGTTGTCAAGCCCACAGAGGGAAGCGTTCGCATCAACGGCTTTGACACGGTTGCAAATGAGAAAAAAGCAAAGCAATGCACGGCAGCTTTTTTAAATCAGTCCATTCTCTGCAAATCGCTTAGCGTGCGGGAGTTTTTGCTGTTTGCGGCACAAGCCCGAGGAGTGCGGTACGAAAAAGGCGTGCGACAGGCACGGGAGGCAGAGGAGCTGTGCGGCCTGTACGAGCTTCGCGAACGCACCGTCGGCAGGCTGACCGCGGAGCAGCAAACCAGACTTTGCTTTGCCCAAACGCTGGTTGGCGGCAGTGAGCTGTTGCTTTTGGCGCAACCGTTTTCCGTGTGGGGGGCGGCGCCGCAGGAGGAGCTGCTGTTCCTTCTGGAGGAGATGGCACAGGGCAGAACCGTGTTGCTGTCCGGCACGGACAGGGAAAGCCTTTGCGGTATTTGCGATGTTTTGTTGACCGTGGAAAACGGTGCACTGACCGCTGTGGAGAAGCTGACCTCCTCCGACGGTGAGCAATCGTCAAGCCGTCTCGATGGGAAGGAGGGGGTGTAATATGAACGCTGTTTTCGAAAAAACGATGCGTCGTTACTTTGGAACGATGTTCGGTTATGTAATTGTTGCGGTGCTGTTGTTTATCATCGGCGTTTGCACGGTGTTGTATCATATCAATCCCGCGGGAGGAAGCACCGACCTTTCCCTCAGCCTGCAAACCCTGCTTCTTGCATTGACGGTGGCGGTTCCCGTTGTGTGCGCTTACACGGTTACCGTAGAGAAAAAGCGCGGAGAGAATCAATTTTTGTTTTCTTTGCCTCTTTCGGTTGTCGACATTGTTCTCGGACGCTTTTTTGCGGTGCTGACACTGCTGTGCCTACCCCTTTCGGTGCTGTTGTTGCTTCCGTTTATATTTTCCTTTTACGGTACGCCGGCTGTCGGAACAGCGCTTCTTTCCATTCTCGGTTTGGTTCTTTTGTTGGGTGCAATGGTGGCACTGTGCATGACGCTTGCGTCCCTGACAAGCTCTGTGGCGTTGTCTGTGCTCGGTGGATTTTCCGTATTGATGCTTCTCTATGCGGTCGGTCCGCTGATTTCCCGTCTCCCTTCGACCTTTTCCGAGTCCTTGTTGCACGTTCTTTCGTCCTTTGATTTGTTCCTGTGCTTCGATACCTTCACCTACGGGCGAATCGACCTTGCAGGTGTCATCAATACATTGCTTTGGACGTTGCTGTTTCTATTTCTCGGCGCGGTTTCCTTGCAACGGCAGAAGGAGGGGACGGTAGGATGAAAAATAATAAATTCATTTCCGGTGCGCGCTTGCTTCGAAAAGGCACTGCCGTGCGCTTGGTGTTGCTTGTTCTGCTTTGCACCGTACTGCTGTCTCTTATTCCGGACGGCATTTCCGTATGGGATGCTTCCGGAGAGGATACCTACCGCACCGGTGCGCAAACCGCGGCGTTGCTTTCCTCTTTGGATGAGGATGTAACCTTGTATTATGCGGTTGAGGGTGGAATGAAAAACGTTGATGAACGTTTTCTCGAATTTCTGCGTTCTTACGCGCGTGCAAGCAGTCGCGTTTCGGTCAAGGTGACCGATTGCACCGACCAAACGTTCCTTGCCGACCGCGGGTTGCTTTCGTTGGAAAGCGGCAGTGTGCTGGTGGAGAGTGTCAAGCGCTTTCGTGTGGTCAATCACAGTGACTTGACCTTTCTTTACAACAGTTACCTCGGGTTGAAAATGACCAATGCGGAGTATTACACTTATATTTCGGCACTGGTGCAGGGAAGCGGCAGTGACAGTCAGCTGTATGAGGTGGGCTCCTTGCTGTATCAGTACGCCGACTACACAGAAACCTATTTTCAGGGAGAGGAGCGCATTGATTCGGCGTTGCTCTTTGTAACCGTTCCAACGGTTCCTGTTATGTACATCGTCGGCGATGCGGATGCATCGTTGCCGGACAACGGGTTGCAAACCGAGTTGTACGAGCGATTGTATGAGATGCGGCTGCATTCTCTTGCCGAAGGGGATGTTCCGCAGGATTGCGATGTGTTGTTGCTGCATGCGCCGCAAAAGGATTTGACTGCCGAGGAGGCGGAACGGTTGCGCTCCTACCTGCAAGGTGGCGGAAAGCTGCTGCTGACCACGCTGTGCGGCATTTCCTATCCGATGCTGGAGAGTGTGCTTTCCGATTACGGGCTTTCCTTTTACGAACAGGGAAACATGGTCTGCGAGGGAAAGAAGTCGTATATGTACACCGACGACAGCGGCAATCAGTACCCGTATTATTTTGAAGCGCACATTGCTCCCTTGCAGGAGACGGCGGGACTCACCGACGGCTTTTTGACGCTGTATGCGCATGCCATTCGGGTGACAGAAACCGAGGGCGTGCAGGTTACCCCCTGGCTATACACCTCGGAGAACGGCTACTTGGTGTACAAGTCGGAAAGTACCTCCGAAGGAGAAGAGAGTGGGGAAGGAAGCTTTTCGGAAAACGGCACCTATGTGTTCGGTGCCGTGGCGCAAAAGGGGGAGAGCACAGTGGTTTGGCTCGGAGCAGGTTATGCGATGACCGATTCGGTGAACAGCAATGCGGAAGGGGGCAATTACAGCTACATTCGTGCACTGTTGAATCGGATGAGCAATTCCACTGCCACACCGTTGTCTGTTGAAAGCAAGCGGGTGGCCGATACCATGCTGTATCCGGAAATTTCGGATGCTTTCATCTGGGGCGTACTGTTGGCGATTTTGGCTCCGCTTGCCGTCTTGCTCATCGGCATCTCGGTGCGAGCCGTTCGCAAGAAAAAATAATTTATAAAAAGGCCGACCGTTTTCGCGGTCGGCCTTTGATATGCGTAATGATTTTGAAGTGCGTTCAGGAGTTTTCCTTTACATCGCCGATAATCAGGTCTGCCCAAATCATGCAGTGGTCGGAGTGCTTGACATCCTTTATTACCTGTGCGTCGACACAGGTAAAGTCTGCAGTGGTGTACACTACGTTGTCAATTTGAGATGCTCCGAAGCTGCCGACGGCAGTTCCGTTTGCCGAATCAAATGCCAAAGCAGAGCCGGGAACCTTTTTGAGCAGCTCGAAGTTGGTTGTATTGAAGTCTGCGGTGACAACCACGTTTGTCAGGTTGTTGTCGGTAATGTATTTTACAATGGTACCGTATTGCAACGCGCGCAGTGATTCGCTTTCGTGGGTCAAATGGGTGTTGATGAAATTGATTTTTTTGCCGTTTACGTTGATGACGGCGTGTCCGAAGGAACGGGCCTCGCACAAAGCACCGTCCTCATTGACGTCGTTGGGGAGTGTGTGAACCGAAAATTCTTCAATGGGGTATTTGGAAAGAATTGCGGTTCCGTATTCACCGCCGCGAAGGCTGATGGCCTTGGTGAATTTTCCGTAATAGCCCGTTTGCTCGGTCAGAATAGCGATGGTGTCCTGTAATTTGTTGCGGCTGTTGTTCATATCCACTTCCTGCAAGCCGATGATTTCTGCACCGGAATTCAAAATATCTTCTCCGATGAGCTTCAGGTTGTAGTCGACATCTGCACCGCCGACATGAATGTTGTAGGAGCCGAAGCGAATGATTTGACGGTCGGACATTTCCTCGTGGCGCAAGGGAAGCGTGACCTCGTCCGCACCGAGCATGGCAACGAAGGCATTTACCGCTTCCTCCAGAATGTAGTCGGAGCCTCCCGCGATGATGATGCGGTTTTCCTTGACGGTGATGAGATAATCAAAGCTTCCGAGCGAATCGATTTCGGACTTGCCGGCAGAACGGTTGGTGTAGCCGAGGAGTATTTCATATTCGGAAACGCTGTCCGGGTCCTCATTTGCCGAAACATAGTCCGTTTTTCCTTTTACGAATTTTTGTCCCAGTTCAACCACCTTGGCGCGGATTTTGGTGACATAGCTGCCGTATGTCGATGCGCGGTCTGCGGGGTAGACCACCGAATATTCGCCGCTTTTCAATTGCTCCACCAGGCGGTTGGATGCAGTGGGGGCAGCGGTGGTGCTTTCCTCTGTGGTGGGAGCATTTGTTACGGGCGCCGACGTACTCGGAGAGCCGGTGCTTTCGGTTTCGTTCGGCTTTGTGTCTCCGCAAGCGCACAACAGCAGCATTACGGCACAAAGCAGTGCGAGAATTTTCAAATACTTTTTCATGAATGTTTTTTCTCCTTTGATTGTATTCATGTGCCTTTACATTATACACCGAAGTTGTTGTTTTGTCAATACAAAAACAGCTTTGCCTTGTGGCTTTTGCAAAAGTGAGACGGGACTTCCGCACCACTTTTTGTCACTGTTGCCGGCTTTCGGTTACCGTCCGCCACGGTGACCGCCGCCTCCTCCGTGACCGCTGCCTCCGCCACCGCCGTGGCGTCCGCCTCCGTTGTCGGATTGGATGACGCGCTTGGTGACAAAGCTGCCGACAAACACGTCGGCATTTTCGGTCAAATCCAGCTTGGCAAAGCGCTCCAGAGGGTACTCTACGCTTTTTTTGCGCTTGGTGTAGGAGGAATAGACCCCCGCACAGCAGGCAATTCCGATGAGCACCGCAATGCACAGGGAAACCGTTGCAATGATTGCATAGGAGGTTCCCACACGACCGTTATAGCCCTTTGCCGCAAGCTTGAAAAATGCCGTTGAACCGTTCAGCAGAGCTCCGCTCTTGATGCTGTCGTAGACGGAACCGTGGTCCAAAATGTAATTGACCTCTTTGTCGGAAAGCTTGCCGTAGGCATCACCGTAGGTGTACATATCGTAGTAATAAACGCCGCCATCCAGCGTGATGATGAGGATAACAAAATTGTCTTTGTTGCTCAGGTCATGCTTTTTCAAGAAATCTTCTCCGACATAACGGGGAGAGTAGTGCGTTTGCATTTCATGTGTTGCGAGAAAGAAGGTGCAGGCACCGTCGGTGCTTTCCGCGGCTTGCAGCAGTGCTTGCCGCAATTGCTCCTCTTCCTCCTCGGAAAAGAAACCGGCCGTGTCATCCACAAGAGTCGTGCTCTGTGCGGTTTCCGCAAACACGGTTGTCGGTATGATTGCCAGCATCAGCAGCAGAAGCAAAAGTAAAACGGTAAAAAGTCGTTTCATCAAAACAGAACACCTCCCAAAAAGGTAAAGAGGGCGGCAAGCGGGACGGCAATGGCCGCAAGCAGAATGCCGAGCTTGGCAAAGCTGATCGGAAGCTCGCCGTAAACCTTGCCGGTATGACCGTTCATGGCGTAGGTGTACTGCTTGCCCTTCGGAGAGCGATAATTGAGTACCCAAATGGGCAACAGAGAGTACTCCCAGTTGCACTGCCGAATGTTCAATTGCAGGTCCTCCACCGTTACGGTGTTGTAATTCTGCGCGGTGCGTTTGAGGATGGTTGTGGCATAATCGTTCATGCGCGCCTTGACCTCACCGTTGAGGGCCTCGCGCTCGATGTCTCTTTTCTTTGCAATGTAGCCGGAAAGATAGGAGGGGGAGAATTCCTCTAACGCCTCGGACGGGAAGGGAAGAATGCCCTCCAGCATGTTCTTGTCGGCTTCGGAGAGCGCCGAGGTGGTGATGTCCTCAAAATGGATGTTCCCGCGACGGTGAATTTTGAAGTTGGATGTTTCGGTGTATTCCACATTTCCTCTTCGCCAAACGCGCAGACGCGTTCCGTGTGCGGACAGGACAGAGTCGGTGTCGGCATCGGTGACCCAAAAGGGGTAATAAACGCCGCTGATTTTTTCCACCTGAGATTGCTCGAAAAAGGCATTGGGGACAAACCGTTTCTTTTTGGCAAATTTCAAAAAGCGCTTTTGTGCCTCCTCCTTGCCGTATTTGAAGGGAACAATCCGTTGCGGCTTCATTTGCCCGGAGAGACGTCCGATCAGTACCACGGGACTGTGGCAATAATAGCAAAAGTCGGCGACGGTGTTTTCGTCCGCCATGATGTGCGCGCCGCAACCGGAGCATTCGTACTCCCGCATGTGCGCATTGTATTCTTCACGAGCGGCTTCTTCGCGACGTCGTTCCTCTTCGCCGTACGAATTGTCGATTTGCTCCTCCGAAAACTCCGAAAGGCAAAATTCACAGCAGAATTTTTGCTTTTCGGCATCAAAGGTAAGAGCCGCGCCGCAATTGGGACACTGATAGATGAGTGTGGTTGCCATGGAATGAGAACCTCCGAGGGTGAATTTTGAGAAAAAACAGAGCTGCTTTTACCCGTTGTACTTGGTACCGCACTCGGGACAGAATTTTGCTTCGGACGGATTTTTGTGTCCGCATTCGGGGCAGAACCAGCCGTTGCTTTCAGGTCTTTTGGCTCCGCATTCGGAGCAGAACTTGCCGCTGTTGACCTTGCCGCAGGTGCATTTCCAGCCTTGCTCCGGAAGGGGACGGGCAGAACCGCACTCCGCGCAGAATTTTCCGGTGTTTTCGGCTCCGCAAGCGCACCTCCAGCTGTTTTCGGCCGTAGCCTGCGCTTCCTTTCGCGCTTGCTCCTGTGCCTGCATTTGCGCAGCATTGGTTGCGGACGCCGTTGCCATAAAGTTGCCGGCCGTACCCATGCCGATGCCCATGCCCATGAATGCCTGCGCACCGCCGCCCGAGCTTCCTGCGTTTTCCATTCCGCGGGCAATGGAACCCTGCACATAGCCTTCGCGGACAGCCGCATCTCCGAGCATTGCTCCGCGGTTTCGCATATTGATGAGTTCCTTGGATTCCTCGCTGTAGCTGATGCTTGCAATGCCGACCGAAAGCACCTCGAATCCGCGCAGAGCCTTCCAATCCTCATCCAATTCGGTGGACATATACTTGGAAAGTTCACGCGTTTTGGACACCACCTGGGAAATGCGGATGTTGTCTACGGACATGCGGTTGATGGCCGCTTGCAGGGCCTCCAAAAATTCGGAGAGATATTGCTCGTTGATGTCCTTGATGTCTACCTTGGAGGCGTTTCTCGGAATGGCTTCCGCGTAAAACTTGATGGGGTCGGTTACCTTAATGGAATAGGTGCCGTGTGCGCGCAAAAACAGCTCGCTGTTGTAAAAATTGTCAAAATAATTGACAGGGGAGGGCGTGCCGAATTTGATGCCCTTGATTTCCTGCAAATTGATGAAGAACGCCTGCTGCTTTTGAGAGGGGGTACCCGCAAAGCGCACACGGTCGAAGGTTTCCTTCAGCGCATCTCCGAATTGACCGTTGAACATGGAGGGCGCCGAGGAATTGTCCACCTTGTAGTAGCCCGGCTCGGCGGTGTAGTCGACGATTTTGCCGCCGTCCACCAGCATCATGAACTGATTGTCATATACATGGATGACGGAGCCGTTGGAAATGACGTCGCTGCTTCCGCGTTTGTTTCCGTTGCGTTTGTCGTTGCGCACCTTGACACCCTTGGTAAATACGGTGGTGTCACTCATGCTGTCGGCCTCCAGCACCTCTTCCCATTGATCGGCTAAAGAGCCGCCGACCGCACTGAAAAATGCTTTGATGATTCCCATAAGAATGGTTCTCCTTTATCTTGTGATTTTGGTTTTATCGCATTTGATGTGATTTTTTGTATACAAAAGCAAAATGGGCTGTCGCAACCGTGGCGACAGCCCTCTTTGGGGTACGGAATGACGATTCCTTTCCCAAAAGCCCCACCGAGCCGTGTAACCGGAAAAGTGAAACCCTGTTTGTTCAGGGCGGTGTCCTCTCCGCAGCTTTACTGCTCCCAGCATCCGTCATACAGCCGAGACAAGTCAATCGTACCGTACGCGGGAGGTCTGCAAACCACTGCATTGAATCGGACTCCTTTGTTCGTTTGTGGGTTTATATACCGATTATCACGCACTAAGCAGGATGTAATCATATTCAGTCTTGCGCGTCGTAGTCAATCTCCTCGGAGAACATGTCGTCAAACAAATCGGCGATATCGTCGAATTCCTCGTCATCGTCGATGGTGACCAGTGTGTCTTCTCCGTCCTCGTCCTTTTCGCGACGCAAAATGACATATTCGCAAAATCCGTTGTCGTCCTCGCCTACTTTGTCGGCGGCGTCGGCGGGAATCATTGCGTAGTAGGTGACTCCGTCCTTTTCCGTTTCTCCAATCAATTCAAATTCAATCTCGTTGCCTTCCTCATCGGTCAGTGTGTAAAATTCTCTTTCGTTGTTGTTTTCAGCCATGTTCGTATCCTCCGTTTCAGCTGGTTTTATTGTACACGAAATTTATATACTTGTCAAGATTATTTTACGAATTTTCGGGCTCCTTTTCGCAGGAAAAATCAAGAATGTCGGAGAGAATGGTATTGCTGACCATCAATCCATCCTGTGTGAAAGCGTAGCCGTCCGCCGTTTTGCGGATAAACCGACGGTAAAGCGCATTTTCAAAGGCGGAACCGAAGGCATCGTTTAAGCTTCTGCCGAAGCGTTTCCGAAACAGCGTGCTTGAAATGCCGCTCACGGTGCGCATGCCCAACATGACAAATTCCTGCTCGCGCTCCCGTCGGCTCGGTTGCTCGGAAAACGCAAGGATGTCACGTCCGTCGATATAAGCCGAAACGTCCGCGGAGTTTCCGAAACGCTTTCCGGCAAAATCCGAGTGTGCGGCAGGACCGAAGCCCAAATATTCCTCGCAACTCCAATATTTGAGATTATGCGCGGATTCGCATCCTTTTCTTGCGAAATTACTGATTTCATATTGAAAAATGCCATGCTGTTCCATCAGCTCCGCACCCTTGCGGTACATGGAAAGCACCTCGTCCTCATCGGGTAGGGCAAGCCTTTCCCGCATGCGGAAAAAAGGAGTTCCTTCCTCTACCATCAGGGAATAAGCGGAAATGTGCTGCGGAGAGAGGGAACAGAGCCGCTCGACGGTGTCAAGATAGCTTTCCGCGGTTTGCTCCGGAATGCCGAACATGATGTCCGCGCTCAGGTTGCGAAAGCCGGCCGCTTGCGCATGCTCCCAGGTAACCTGAAAATCCTCGTAGGTGTGTAAGCGTCCCAATGCTTTCAACTCATTTTGATGCACACTTTGCAAGCCGATGCTCAGGCGGTTAAAGCCCTGACGGCGCAGCTCGGACAGCAGGGAACGGTCGGCAGTTGCAGGGTTGCATTCGGCGGTAATTTCGGCGTGTTGCTCCAAATTGTAGCACCGTTGAACCGTTTCCAGGACGGCATTCAATTGCTTGGCGGAAAGCACGGTCGGTGTTCCGCCGCCGAAGTAAACGGTGTCCGTGCGATAATCTCGGCAATCCTGCGCACGGCGCTCCAGGTCGCGACACAGGGCGCGGACATAGCGTTCCTTTTGTTCATCCGAGGCATGGGGAAGGGAGCAAAAATCGCAGTACAGACATTTTGATTTGCAAAACGGGATGTGCAAATACAAGCCCAAACGCTTCATTCGAAGGACCTCCTCTCTTTGCAATCAACGGCTCCATTGTACCACGGGACGCATGGTTTGTCAAGGAAAAGTATCTTGAAAACACTTTTTTCAATTGCGGATTTTATCTTGCTATTTTTTTCGAACTGTGATATACTGAGAGCAGTAGTCGGAACAAAAAGGAGAAAAGGGTATGAAACTGATTCATTGCGCCGATTTTCATTTGGATTCACCAATGAGCGCCAACCTGCCGCCGGAAAAAGCCAGAGAGCGACGGGCCGAAATTTTAAATTCCTTTGCGAAAATCGTTCGCATTGCCGATGAGGGACAGGTGGCGGCTGTCTTGATTGCCGGTGACCTGTTTGACAGCAACCGTGTATCCAAAAGGACCGAAAAGTACGTGCTGGATACCGTCAAGGCGTACCCGAATTTGTTTTTCTTTTACCTTTCCGGCAACCATGACAACGATTCGTTTTTGCATCATTTGGAGGAATGCCCGGATAATTTGTGCCTGTTTGACCGCTCGTGGCGCTCATATGAATTCGGCGAGGTGACCATTACGGGCAGCGAGGCGCCGAACGAGGATGCCTTGCAGCTGCGTGAGGACCGTTTGAACATTGTCATGCTGCACGGGCAGGAGGCGACGGACGGGAAGGGTGCCAATTTGTTTGCGCTTTCCAAGCTGAAAAACCGCAACATCGATTATTTGGCGCTCGGACACATTCATCGCTATCACGAGGTGGCGCTGGACAACCGTTGCACCGCCTGCTACTGCGGTTGTCCCGAGGGAAGGGGCTTTGACGAGTGCGGACCGAAGGGCTATGTTCTGTTGGAAACCGACGGAGTCGGGCTCCGCCATCAATTTGTTCCGATGTCCCGCCGACAGCTGCACACCGTATCCTGTGACATTACGGGACTGGAAACACAGCCGGAGGTGGAAAACGCAATGCTTGCGGCGGTGGAGCACATTCCGCAATCCCACATGGTGAAGGTTGTTTTGACGGGAGAAACCGATGGCGCTCTTCAACCGTCAACTCTTCGTTTGACACAGCTGCTGTCCGAGCGGTTTTATTTTGCAAAGGTGGAGGATGAAAGTCGGTTGCTGTTGAATCCGGAGGATTATTTGCACAGTGTTTCGCTCAAAGGAGAATTTGTGCGCCGTGTTTACGCGCAAAAGAATTTGACCGAGGAGGAAAAGCGGAGCGTGATTGCCTGCGGCTTTTCCGCCCTGCGGGGAGAGGAGATGAAGGAATGAAGCTGTTGAATGCGTATGTTGAAAATTTCGGCACGCTTTCGCAATACGAATTGCACGCATCCGACGGCTTGAATACGCTGTATCAGCCGAACGGGTGGGGAAAAAGCACCCTTGCGGTGTTCATCAAGGCGATGCTGTACGGCCTTCCCGCAACCTCCAAGCGCTCCCTGGATGAAAACGAGCGGAAAAAGTATTTGCCATGGCAGGGCGGTGCTTTCGGCGGCAGCATCGAGTTCGAAAGCGAAAAAGGGCAATTCCGCGTCGAACGCTTTTTCGGCGTCAAGGAGTCGGAGGATACGTTTGCGCTGTACGACCTTTCCACAAAGCTGCCGTCCTCGGCCTATTCGTCAAATCTCGGTGAGGAGTTGTTCGGCATCGATGCGGAGGGCTTTGAACGAAGCACCTATCTTTCACAGCGGGTATTTTCGGAAAAGGGCGACAACAACAGCATTACCGCAAAGCTGAACAACCTGTTGGATGATGTGGATGACATCGGAAGCTATGACCGTGCGGTCAGTGTGTTGGAAAATCAACGCAAGCATTATGTGCTGACGGGCAACCGCGGTCTGCTTGCGGAGCTGGAACGGGAGCGCTTTTCCGTGCAGGGAGAAATCGAAAAATGCTTGGGAATCGCAAAATCCGCGGACGAGCTGGAGGTTCAAGCGCAGGTGCTTCGACAAAATCGAAAAAAAAGCGAGGAAAGGCTTGCGGCCTTGCGTGAGGAGTTGAAAAATGCGGGATTGGCGCGAGAGCGTCGGGCGTATGTAATCCAAAGCAGGGAAATGCAACGGGAGCTTGCGGAGAAGCGGGCAGAACGTCGTTCCCATGAGCAATTCTTTGCGGGAGCCGTCCCGACCGCGGAGGAATTGAACACGGCAAAGCAGACACTGCTGCAAATACAGCAGACGCAGGCGCGCCTCGGCGCGATGGAGCTGACCGACCGAGACAGGGCGGAGCTGAACGCATTGAAAAAGAAGTACCCCGTTTCTCTTCCCACCGAAAAGGCGGTGGCTCAATTGCAAAAAAAAGAAGCGGAAATGCGTCAGTCGGAAGCGCTTTACACTGCGTTAAGCAGAGAGCTTGTCCGTGAGCGGCAATCGGGCAAGGATGGAATGCCAACCTCCGCGGAGCTGGTCGCCGTTCAACACACGTACCGAACCGCAATGGAAAAGGAGCGTTCCGCACGGGAATTGCAGGAGCAGCTGGATGGAATGAAGCAGCGAAGCGGCGGGCTTTCCGTCACGGCACCGCTCCTTTTGCTTGTCGGTCTTGCATTGATGGCGGTTTCTGTTTTCATGCAAACGGTTTGGGCGACGGTTGTTTTTGCGGTTGCAGCGGTTGCGGGAGGTATTTTGCAGGTGATTTCCATTCATCAAAGCATGCAACGCAAGAAAAAAATTCAGACACTGCGGCACAATCTGGAGTTCCTTTTGCGGGAGTCGTCCGACATGCTGGATTCCGCACTTTCCGATTTGCGACGGTACGGAATGAAGGAAAACGAAACGCCCGAGCAGGCACTGTCCGCGCTGTCACAATACTGTGCGGGAGCGCAAGAGCGCACTGCACGCTGTAAGCGCATGGAGGAAGAGCTTGCAGGCAGAAAGCGGCGACTGACGGAATTGCAATCGGAGCTTGAAAAGCTGCTCTTGCACTATTTGCCGCATTTCGAGCCGCACGAACGGGAATATGCCGCGGCGATTGCCGAGCTGCAAAAGGATGCACTGCAATCGGAACAGCTTTTTTCCGTCCTGCAACGAAAAGAACGCAGTTACGAACGTGAAAAAGAGACGCTTTCTCGGCTGCGGTTGCAGATGATGCCGTTTTTGGACAGGTACGACGGTGCGCACGCACTTTCGGCATCGGCGTGTATGGACGCGGTTTTACATCATTACAATGATTGGCTTCGACTCGGCAGGGAAATTGCGGAGCAGGAAAAAAGCTTGGCCTCCTTCTTGCAAAGCAAGCAGCTGACGGGGGACGAGGCTCCGGAGAATGTGCTTGATGTCGAAGCACTTTCCGAAAAAGAGAAACAGCTTCTGCGGGAGCTTGAGGCGCAGAGCCGCGAGCTGACCGACCTGAACAGTCGATTGGAACGCTTGCGGACGGAAACGGAACGGTTGCCGGAGCTACGGGAGCGCGCATCCGCACTTGCCGAACGTCTGGCAACGGGCAAGGAACGGTTGAATACCGTCACCGCCGCGATGCGGCTGTTGGAGGAGGCAAAAAACGCGCTGTCCACCCGATATCTTGACGGAATGCAGGAAAGCTTTACGGCATTCTTAAAGCAACTGTCCGAGCAGGAGCATTTGGAGGCGGAGCTGGACGCCTCTCTGGATGTTCACATGCGACAAAGCGGCAAAAGCCGCTCGACGGAAAGCTTGAGCCGCGGCTGGCGGGATTTGGTGCTGTTTTGCCGACGTCTTTCCCTGACGGAGACGTTGTACAGGGAGGGGGAACAACCGATTTTGCTGTTGGATGACCCGTTTGTCAATTTTGATGACCGTCGAATGGAGGCGGCAAAGAAATTATTGCAGTCGCTGTCGGAGCGCTTTCAGATATTTTATTTTGTTTGCCACAGTGACCGAATTTGAATTCGCCTCGGTCCCAAACGAAAAAGAAACGGATGCACGGCCCTTTTATGCGCAACCTTTCCGAGAAGGAACGGCATGCAAATAAAAACAAATATGATTTTTTGAAAAAAGTCTTTACTTTTTGTCGGTTTTGTGGTATGATAAAAAGTGTTTGACAGAATTATAATATCTTCAAAACAAACAGGAGGTTTATCACTCATGGCAATTGAAAGAAAAAAGCTTTCCATGGACGGTAACACAGCCGCCGCGCATGTATCCTATGCGTTCACCGAGGTCGCGTCAATCTATCCGATTACGCCCTCCTCCCCGATGGCTGAGGTCACCGACACATGGTCTGCAACAGGCTTGAAGAACATCTTTGGCGAAAAGGTCAAGGTGATGGAGATGCAGTCCGAGGCAGGTGCCGCAGGTACGGTTCACGGCTCTCTCGCGGCAGGTGCGTTGACAACCACCTACACCGCTTCTCAGGGCTTGCTTTTGATGATTCCCAATATGTACAAAATCGCAGGAGAGCTTCTCCCTTGCGTCATTCACGTT